>NZ_JAHHZF010000007.1:0-300000 GCF_018729455.1 Prosthecodimorpha staleyi
AAGCCCGCTGCCGTGTGCAGCGCCGCCGCCCTCGTTGGTGAGCCGGGTTCTAAGCCCATCACCCCGGGGTGTCAACAGCCGGCTTTCGATTTTCTTCGATTTTCCGGTGCCCCTCCGCAAAACCGCGGAAAACGAAGGGTCCGACGCCTGTGGATAACCGTCCGGCCGACTTTCCGGCGCGCCGCTTCCGACTTTTGCCCCATTCG
Source organism: Prosthecodimorpha staleyi (assembly GCF_018729455.1). NCBI lineage: Bacteria > Pseudomonadati > Pseudomonadota > Alphaproteobacteria > Hyphomicrobiales > Ancalomicrobiaceae > Prosthecodimorpha > Prosthecodimorpha staleyi. Next base: position 207 of record NZ_JAHHZF010000007.1, read on the forward strand.
CAGCCGATGACATGCGCCGAACCGGCCGATCCCGCGACTTCGTTGACGGATTCGGCCCGAAGGTGCACTTTGGCGCCCACCGCCGCGGGCTTCTCGCGGGCGGGGCCAACCGGAATCGGCCGACGGAGACGATGCACAGCCACCGGTCCATGACGGACGACGAAATCGACCTCGGCACGGAGCCTGCGCTGCGTGCCGACGGCAGCGGCACGCCGTTCGATCGTCGCAAGGTGTCGCTGCGCTGGCTGACCGGGACCGTGCTGACCGGTATGACGTCTGCCTTCCTGATGGGCGGCGCCCTGATCGTCGCGCTCGACGGCCAGCACAGCCTCGCCGCCAATCCGGTCGACCAGCCGCCGCCGAATGCGGAGGCCGCCGCCGACCGGATGGTCGGCGTCCGGCGCGAAGGCGTGCTCGTCAAGGGTGACCGGCTCAAGGTGGCGTCCGACCAGTTCGCGGCGCGCCAGGTGCTCAACCTCTCGACCATGACGCGCGTCGGCGACAAGGATCTGATCCGCGTGCGCCCGTTCGTGCGCGTGTCCGCCTCTCTGACGCTGAAACGGTCCGAGGCGCGGGCCAACATTCCGGCCTACAATCCGCTGAAGGTCTTCGCCGACACCGACATTCTTTCCGGCAAGGCCTCCGGCGCCCGCAACCCGGCCTTCTACGACGCCAAGGTCGAGGGCGAGGTGGCGCTGCGGACCCGCGACTTCCCCGCCGACTCGACCCTGTTCGACCCCGACGTGACCATGACCTCCATGGAGGTCGAGCGGATCGTGCGCGATCAGGCCCGCTTCCTGTCGGACGGCAGCGTGCAGACGGCAGCGCTCCCGATGGTGTCCGATTCCGAGCGGATCGAGGCGAGCTTCGGCAGCCCGGGCCTGGCGTCGGCGATGGCCCTGCGCATCACGCCCGAGAACGTCTCCTTCTTCGCCAAGTCGGAGGCCGAACGCGGCGGCGCCGCGACCGGCAACGGCCTCGACGAAAAGCTGGTGCCGATCATCAATGCGGACTCGCTGAAGTCGGTGCTGAAGGAGAACCAGGCCGACGACAAGCTGACCGCCGAGATCCTGAAGGCGCTGACCCAGACCTTCCAACTGAAGAACCTGGACGGCAACAGCCGCCTGCGGCTCGGCCTCGCCAAGATCGACCAGACCAACAAGCTGAAACCGGTCCGCGTCTCGATCTACAATCAGGCGACCCATATCGTCACCGTCGCGCTGTCCGACGAAGGCGGCTTCGTCACCGCCCAGGAACCGGACGTGAACGAGAACGCGATCGAGGAGGAGGAGGAGACCGTCGCCTCCGGCAGCGTGCCGAGCCTCTACGAGAGCCTCTACCAGACCGCGCTCGACAACCAGATCCCGCCGGCCAGCATCAAGGACCTGGTCAATATCTTCAGCTACGATGTCGACTTCAACGGCCGCGTCAAGCAGGGCGACAGCATGGAAGTCTTCTATTCGCTCGAAGACGAAAACGATCCGAAATCGGTCCGCGAGATTCTATACTGCTCGATCAGCATCAACGGACAGTGGAAGCGCTTCTATCGTTACCGTTCTCCTGATGACGGCACGGTCGACTACTATGACGAAACCGGCAAGAGCGCGAAGAAGTTCCTGATGCGCAAGCCGATGGACGGCGGCGTGTTCCGCTCCGGCTTCGGCGGCCGTCGCCACCCGATCCTCGGCTACTACCGCATGCATACCGGCGTCGACTGGGCCGCCTCGACCGGCACGCCGATCCTCGCCTCGGGCAACGGCGTGGTCGAAGAGGCGGGCTGGAAAGGCGGCTACGGCCGCTTCGTGAAGCTCAGCCACAACAATGGCTACGGCACCGGCTACGGCCACATGTCGGGCTTCGCCAAGGGCATCGAAAAGGGCTCGCGGGTGCGCCAAGGCCAGGTGATCGGCTATGTCGGCTCGACCGGCATGTCGACCGGCCCGCATCTGCACTACGAAGTCTATATCAACCAGGTCGCCGTCGACCCGATGCGCGTGCGCCTGCCGCGCGGCAAGGAGCTCTCCGGCACCATGCTGGCCGAGTTCCGTCGCGAGCGCGAGCATGTCGACCAGCTGATGAACCGCTCGGCCTCGAAGGTCGCCCAGTCGAACTGACGGGTTGGGGCTTTCGGGACATCGGCGTTGGGCCGAGAGTCTGGGCCGGTTTTGGGAACGCCCCCTCATCCGCCCTTCGGGCACCTTCTCCCCCGAGGGGGAGAAGGGGATAACCTCTTGGGGGATCACGCAGACGCGCCCCGACCCAGCGGCTCCTTCCCCTTCTCCCCCCAAGGGGGGAGAAGGTCGCCGAAGGCGGGATGAGGGGGTGGGTGCAGCGACAGGCTCGAAGCCCACGGTTCGGACCACGGCCGTTCCTGCGGACCGACCGACCGTCCCCCTCATCCGCCCTTCGGGCACCTTCTCCCCCCCTTGGGGGGAGAAGGGGATAACCTCTTGGGAGATCATGCAGATGCGCCCCATCCGGCGGCTCTTTACCCTTCCCCCATGGGGGAGAAGGGGGCCCGGTTGAGGGGTCATGGTGATCGGCGATGGGATTCTGCGTTGGGCGCACGCTTCGGGTGCCGTGCGATGAACCGGGACGGACTCCGGCACCCGTAGCCCCCGCTCAGAAGCCGTTGTAGCGGCCGGGGCGGTGGTTGATGGCCAGGACGAGATTGAGGGCGACGACGCCGAGGATCGACAGGGCGATCCGGAGGGGATCGAGCACCCAGAGGGCGGCGGTCACGACGACGGCGTCGAGCGCCATCTGCACCGTGCCGGCGCGCCAGCCGCGCGTTTCCTGCAGCCAGAGCGCCATGACGCCGAAACCGCCGAGGCTGGCCTTGTGGCGGAACAGCACCAGCATGCCGACACCGATCTGAAGGCCGCCCATTACGGCGGCATAGACCGGTTCGACCGCGCTGATCGTAACCACCCGCGGCAGCAGCGCCGTCTCCACCGAGAGGATCGCCACCGCCAGGAAGGTCCGGACGGTGAAGGTGCGGCCGAGCGCCATCCAGGCGAAGGCGTAGAAGGGCAGGTTGGCGACGAAGAACACCGCCGAGAGCGGCAATCCGGTCGCGTAGTGGATCAGGAAGGCGACGCCGGCGGTGCCGCCGGTGGCGAGGCCGGCCAGCTTGAACATGTGAAAGCCGAACGCGACCAGCAGCGTACCGGTCGCCAGCGCGAAGGCGTCCTCGATGAACCCATGGCGGCGCGGGTCGGTGTCGGCATGCGGAAGTCGGTCGGCCAGGGACATGGGGATGCCTTGCGGGATCGGCGGATGGGGCGCCGGCGGCGGCGTCGATGCGTCGCCCCCGGCGCAGGCTCCATGATGTCGCAGCTTATTGTGCAGCGCAACAACGGCATGAAGGCCGAGGCGCGCATCCAGCGCGACCCGGCGTTGCGACCGGTCAGAGCATCAGCCGGCCCGAACGGATCGGGTGATTCTTTGCATGCCCTTGTTTGCAAAAGCTTTCTCCGATCAGAGCGGGGCGCTTCGGTCGGGCCTTGCGCTAGAAGCCGAAGGGACGCTCGTTCGGGGACAGGGGCAGCCATGTCGGCAAGCGGCGCCTTTCAAGCCAATAGGGGCGCCAAAGCGCGCGCCAGACCTTGGGCCGCTCGGCATTGACCTCAGGGCTCCGCTTTCCCCAGGTATCCCTTCGGATTTGCTGAAGGCCTTCGAACCAGCCATGGACCGCCGCCAACACCTCCGGATCGGGGCGGCGATTGGATTTTGCCTTGACCTGATCGATGAACACGAAGGGATGGAGCGACGTGGTCCCAAAGCCGATCGTTGCCAGTCGCTCGCCGTTCCTGTGGACGCTCCAGACCCGATACCGATTCCAAGCGACAGAGCCGGCAAGTCCGCGAACGCAGTTGTCCATGACCGAGGCTTCCTCGATGATCGCCGCGGCGCTGAGGAGCGGGAGGAATTTGAAGTCGCCGACAGTGGCGGGCTGGAGCCAGGGGTCCGCTATCGGAATGTCCCCGAGGAGAACCTTGGTCATGACCGTCATTCGGAACGAACGCGCAGCGGTCACGGCCGCGTCCCAGCCGATCGCCTCGCCCCAGCGGCGGTCGACGCATCCTCCGGCCTGGGTCTCTGGACGCTGCGAGAAGAAGTGCCAGAGCGCCAGATAGGAGATGTCGTGCTCGCCGGGCTTCGCACCCGTCGGCGCCTCGCGGGCGCACCAGACGACGAAATCCGGCTCGCCCCAGCGCGCCGCCTCGGCGACAGTCTCAAGCCATTGCGCCGCCGATTTCGCGCGGCGCGGCAGGTGGTTGACGATACGATGGCGCAGGAGGGGACCGTCCGGCAGGGCCGGCAGCGGCGCCCGAAACATCGAAGGCTGAAGCCGGCGCAGCCACATCGGCACGCCGAGGGCGGCCGCGATGTCGGCGAGCGGGGCCCCGGCCAGCACCGTGTTGAGGGCCGGCCGGACGTCGAGGCCGCGACGCGGATGGGCGAGGGCGAACAGCAGCGCCGGAAAGCTGACCGCCAGATCGGCGATCCGGCCCTGCGCGGTAGCGAGCTGCCGGATGGTCGGCTGCCAGCGGGTCTCGAACAGACGGATGCGCCGCTCCACGGGCCGTGGCGGGCCGGGCGGGCTGGGCGTGCCGGGCGGGTTCAACCGCGCGGAAGGAAAAGACACCGGATTGAAGGGCTGAATTTGGACATGCGGGGTCGACCGGGCCCGAGGCCACGGCCGGAATAACATCAAGGATCATGGGTCACGCGTGCGAACGTGCGCCGGAAAGCGCAGACGACAGGGCCGGATGGATCGGCGAGACCGGTGCGCTCTTCAGAGGTGGCCGGCGCCGGGGCAGTCGCGACGTACAGACATGATCGCCTCCCGGGTCCGCGTGACGTATCCGCATCCCCTACAACGAAAGGGCGCAAGCCTCAAGCCGGATGCAGATGCGGAAAGGCCCGGCAGGTGTCCCCGCCGGGCCTCGGATGTCCTTCTCAGGCGCCGATGGTTCAGGCCGCCTTGATCTCGCGCGCGGCGACCTGGAACAGGAGCCGGTCGGTGCCGCCCGTGACCGTGACGGTCTCGCCGTCATGGACCTCGCCGGCCAGGATCTTCTCGGCGAGCGGGTCCTGCACGAAACGCTGGATGATGCGCTTCAGCGGCCGCGCGCCATAGACCGGGTCGTAGCCCTTCTCGGCCAGCCAGGCGCGAGCCGAGCCGTCGAGGTCGAGCACGATCTGGCGGTCGGCGAGCAGTTTGGCCAGCCGGCCGAGCTGGATGTCGACGATCGCCCCCATCTCGGTCCGCTTGAGGCGGTGGAACAGGATGATCTCGTCGAGACGGTTCAGGAATTCCGGGCGGAAATGGCCGCGCACGACGCCCATGACCAGATCGCGCACCGCGTCGACATCCTCGCCCTCCGGCTGGTTGGCGAGATATTCGGCGCCGAGATTGGAGGTCATGATGATCAGCGTGTTGCGGAAGTCGACGGTACGCCCATGGCCGTCGGTCAGCCGGCCGTCGTCGAGCACCTGCAGCAGCACGTTGAAGACATCCGAATGCGCCTTCTCGACCTCGTCGAACAGCACGACCTGATAGGGCCGGCGCCGCACGGCCTCGGTCAGCGATCCGCCCTCCTCGTAGCCGACATAGCCGGGCGGCGCGCCGATCAGCCGGGCCACGGAGTGCTTCTCCATGAATTCCGACATGTCGATGCGCACCATCGCCTGCTCGTCGTCGAACAGATAGGCGGCGAGCGCCTTGGTCAGCTCGGTCTTGCCGACGCCGGTCGGGCCGAGGAACATGAACGAGCCGATCGGCCGGTTCGGATCCTGCAGTCCGGCACGGGCACGGCGCACCGCGGTCGAGACGGCATGCACCGCCTCGAGCTGGCCGACGACGCGCTTGCCGAGTTCGTCCTCCATGCGCAGCAGTTTCTCGCGCTCGCCTTCGAGCATCTTGTCGACCGGCACGCCGGTCCAGCGCGAGACGACCGCGGCGATGTTGTCCGCCGTCACCTCTTCCTGCACCATGGCGGTGGCCGACTTGACCTCGGCCTCCTTCAGCTTCTTCTCCAGATCCGGGATCACCCCATAGGCGAGTTCGCCCGCCTTGGCCCAGTCACCGCGGCGCTGTGCCTGCTCCAGTTCCAGGCGGGACTGGTCGAGGCTTTCCTTGATCTTGGTCGCCGACTGCAGCTTCTCCTTCTCGCCCTGCCAGCGCGCCGTGAAGGCGGCGGATTCCTCTTCGAGGCCCGCCAATTCCTTCTCCAGCTTGCCGAGCCGGTCGCGCGAGGCCGGATCGCTCTCCCGCTTCAGGGCCTCGCGCTCGATCTTCAGCTGCACGATGCGGCGATCGAGCTCGTCGAGTTCCTCGGGCTTGGAATCGACCTGCATGCGCAGGCGCGCGCCGGCCTCGTCGATCAGATCGATCGCCTTGTCGGGCAGGAAGCGGTCGGTGATGTAGCGGTTCGACAGGGTCGCGGCGGCCACGATCGCGCTGTCCGTCATCCGGACGCCGTGATGCAGCTCGTATTTCTCCTTGAGACCGCGCAGGATCGAGATGGTGTCCTCGACCGTCGGCTCGGACACGAAGACCGGCTGGAAGCGCCGGGCCAGCGCCGCGTCCTTTTCAACATGCTTGCGGTACTCGTCGAGCGTGGTGGCGCCGACGCAATGCAGTTCGCCGCGGGCGAGCGCGGGCTTCAGCAGGTTGGAGGCATCCATCGCCCCTTCCGACTTGCCGGCGCCGACCAGCGTGTGCATCTCGTCGATGAACAGGATGATGCCGCCATCGGCGGAGGTCACCTCCTGCAGGACGCCCTTCAGCCGCTCCTCGAACTCGCCGCGATATTTCGCGCCGGCGATCAGGGCGCCCATGTCGAGCGCCATCAGCTTCTTGTCCTTGAGGCTTTCCGGCACGTCGCCATTGACGATGCGGATCGCCAGACCCTCGACGATGGCGGTCTTGCCGACGCCGGGTTCGCCGATCAGCACCGGATTGTTCTTGGTGCGCCGGGACAGGACCTGGATGGTGCGGCGGATCTCCTCGTCGCGGCCGATCACCGGGTCGAGCTTGCCGTCGCGGGCGGCCTGGGTCAGGTCGCGCGCATAGCGCTTCAGCGCGTCATACTGGTTCTCGGCCGATGCGCTGTCGGCGGTGCGGCCCTTGCGCAGGTCGTTGATGACCGTGTTGAGCGCATTCGGCGTGACGCCGGCCTGGGCCAGGATGCGGCCGGCCTCGGTCTCCTTCTCGGTCGCCAGCGCCAGGAGCAGGCGCTCGACAGTCAGGAACGCGTCGCCGGCCTTCTCGGCCATCTTCTCGGCAGTCTCGAAGACGCGGGCGGTCGGCTGGGCGAGATAGATCTGCGCATTGCCGCCGGACACGCGCGGCAGCTTTTCGAGCGCCTTCTCGGTGGCGGCGAGCGCGTCGCGCGACCGGCCGCCGGCCCGGTCGATCAGCCCGGCCGCAAGGCCTTCCGGATCGTCGAGCAGGACTTTCAGGATATGTTCGGGAAGGAACTGCTGATGGCCCCGCGACAGCGCCATGGTCTGCGCCGATTGCAGGAAGCCGCGAACGCGGTCGGAATATTTCTCAGGATTCATGCCTGACCCCCTCTTCGCCCGCGAGGACCGTCCGAAGCCCGGTGCCCCGCGTCACGGGTGACTGGATTGGCCACGAAATGCGCCGCAAGGGCCGCACCGCCGTGACCGTCGGACGGGATATAGGAAGTCGCCCGGGCACCCGGAAGGGGCTGTCGGATCAGGAGCTTTACGATGGCGCTCCGGCAGGCGTCCTTGGGGGCCGGCGCCGGCGGCCGGACGGGCGGGAGGGCAGGCTGAAGGGCGTCGTGCTCAGATGCTTGACAAAAGCAATCATATCGACAGGATCGCGGCGTAGGCCGAACGGCCGAAGAGGAAATCGCCGCCGATGACCGCACCCGTCGCTCCCGAGCAGATCGAAGCCTTCCGCCGCTTCTCCCGCTTCTACACCGCCCGCATCGGCGCCCTGTCGGAGGGGCTGCACGGCAGTCCACTCTCGTTGCCCGAGGCCCGCGTCTTCTACGAGATCGGCGTCGCCGGCACGACCACGGCCGGCCTCGTCGCCGAGACGCTCGGCCTTGACGCCGGCTATCTGAGCCGGCTGCTCAAGGCACTCGAAGAGCGCGGCTTCGTCGAGCGCCGGCCCGATCCGGCCGACGGACGTCGGCAGATCCTCGCCCACAAGCCGTCTGCACAGCCGGTGTTCGACGCCATCCAGGCCGCGGCGCGACGTGAGATCGGCGAGATGCTGGACGGCCTCGGGGCTGCCGAACGCGCCGACCTGGTCGCCGCGATGGGGCGGGTCGAAGCCTTGCTGGCACCGACGCGACCGGCGCCCGAGATCACGCTGCGCCCGCACCGCGCCGGCGACATGGGCTGGATCCTGCAGGCCCATGGCGAGATCTACACCCGCGACTACGGCTGGACCCCGCTGTTCGAGGCGCTGGTCGCCGAGATCCTGGCGAAATTCCTGCGCGACTTCGACCCGGCCTCCGAGCATTGCTGGATCGCCGAGATGGACGGCCGCCGCGTCGGCTCGGTGTTCATCGTGCGGGCCGATGCCGACACCGCCAAGCTGCGGCTGTTGCTGGTCCATCCCGATGCCCGCGGCCACGGCCTCGGCCGCAGGCTGGTCGAGGAGGCGATCGCCTTCTCGCGCGCCCGCGGCTATCGGCGTCTCGTCCTGTGGACCAACGACCCGCTGGTCGCCGCCCGCCACATCTACGAGAAAGCCGGCTTCCGCCTCGTCGAGGAAAGCCGCCATGCGGATTTCGGCCCCGAGATGACCGGCCAGAACTGGGTGCTCGACCTGGACTGATCGGAAAGGGATCAGGCCGCGTGGCCGACCTCGATCTTCAAGTCGGATTTCAGGGCCGCGAAGGCGGCGTCGAACTGGTCCACACGGGAGGCATGGCCGACCCGGAACAGCCGGTCGACCTGCTCGCGATGCCAATCCAGGCGGCGCGCAAGCTCCGCGCGGCTGACGCCGGCCTCGCGGCAGGCGCGGAACAGCAGCACCTTCATCTCGGTCAGCAGCGGCAGGCGGACCGACGACACCTTGCGATCCGAAACGCCGCGATCAACCGAGCCGTCCGGCAGCGGCACGTCGTCCCAGCGAGCGAGCCGCGCGCCGATCGCCTCTTCGATGGCCTCTTGCGCGTGACGCCACGCCTCCGGTTCCGTCTCGCCGAAGGTGGTCACTTCGGGCAGCAGCGGACAGGTCACCAGGATGGTGCCGTTGTCGTCGGGTGCGAGTTCGATCGGATAGTCGAGCATCACTTCAACCCCAAATCCTTCAGGATCTTGTTGACGAGCCCGGTGCCCAGCTCCTTGCCCCGGCCATGCATCGGCAATTGGCTGACCCGGTCGCCGAGCCGCACGGTGACATGACCCGAGCCGCCCTTGTGGGTCTCGAAGGTGCATCCCCGCTGGGCGAGGAAGCGTTTGAGCTCGCTCGCATTCATGGGTCAAGCTAGTTGCAACCCGGCGGAAATGTCAACACTTCTGTGGAGACGCTCTCGATCCCTAGCCCCGTTCGGTCAGGCCGTACCAGAGATAGGCGGCCTTGAGCGCAAGCTTGCGGACGGCGGGGGCGAACAGGTTCATCGGCAGGCCGCGATAGGGGGCGGGCAGGTCGAGCATGCCTCCGGAGCGCATGGCGACGGCGTGGGCGAGTACCTGGCCGGCCCAGGGGGCGGTGTTGACACCATTGCCGTGCCAGCCGAAACCGTAGAGCACCGTCGGGTCGGACGGCAGCCGGCCGATGGCCGGGGTGCGGCGCGCCGTCAGGCAGACGAGGCCGTTCCAGAAATGGGTCGTCTCGATGCCTTTCCAACTCGGAAAGACCTCGCCCAGCCGCCGTTCCAGCCAGGCCCGCATGGCCTTGTCCTCGCGCGGCGAACCGGAGGTGCCGCCGCGCGCGCCGAACAGGAAGCGCCGATCCGGCAGCAGGCGGTAGTAGAACAGCAGGCTGCGCGCATTGGCGACCGGACAGACCGTGCGCCAGCCCTCCGCCGCCAGTTCGTCCTCGGTCAGCGGCCGGGTGACGACGATGTTGGAGAGCGCCGGGATGGTGCGGTTGGCAAGCGCCGGCTGCAAGTCGTCGGGCGTGTAGCCGTTGGTGGCGACGATCACGCTGCGCGCCGAGACCTGGCCGTCCGGCGTCTCCAGGATATGGCGGCCGCGATCCTTGGCCCAGGACAGGACCGGGCTGTCGGCATGGACGACGGCACCGTGCCGGCGCGCCGCGGCTTCGAGGCCGAGCAGGAATTTCAAGGGGTTGAGCCCGAAGCCGCCGCGCAGGCGCAGGGCGCCGTGCTGCTCGGTGCCGCCATGGCCGATGGCGTCGAAGGCCCAGCGCCCAAGAAAGGCGGCATCGAGGCCGAAGCGGTGGCGGTAGATCTCGGCGGTGCGCTGCAGGCCGGCGACCGCCGAGGGCGCATGGGCCACCTCGTAGGTCGCATCGCCTTGCGGCTCGGCCTCGATCCGCTCCTCGGCAATCAGCCGCCGGACCAGCTCGATGGCGTCGGCCTGCGTGCGGAAGAAGCCGTAGGCATCCGCCTCGCCGTAGCGGGCGATGATCTCCTCGGCCGAGGCCTTGGCGGCCGGCAGGGTGACGAAGCCACCGTTGCGCGCCGACGCGCCCCAGCCGATCGGCGCCGCATCGAGCACCACAGCCTCGATGCCGTGGTCGCGCGCCAGATGCAGGGCCGCCGACAGGCCGGCATAGCCGCCCCCGATCACCGCCACCTCCGTGCGGATCGAGGCGCCGAGCCGGTTCGGCACCGGCAGAGCGACGCCCTCCGACCAGACCGTGCGCGGCAGCATGTCGGTCTCGTAGACCTGGGGATGGAACAGCGCGGGATACATCGGCGGACGCCCTCCGGCGAGGCCGGCACCCTACCCCGCCGCGCCCGGAACTCAAGTGCGGCAGAAGGCCTGCATTCCGTTCAAGGCCGCCAGAGCGCCATCCGCCTTGACGGCGCCGGCCGCCACCCGTACCCGAACGAACCGACAGTTGGGAGCCGCCCATGGAGATGCGCATCGCCGGCCTCTACCGCTATCCGGTCAAGGGATTCTCGCCCGAGGCACTCGACCGCACCGATCTCGCCCCCGGCATGACCGTACCGTGGGACCGCGCCTTCGCGGTCGAGAACGGCGCCTCGGGCTTCGACCCGGCCAATCCCGGCTATTTCCCGAAGATCCGCTTCCTGATGCTGATGAAGAATGCCGGCGTGGCCCGGTTGCGCACCCGCTTCGATCCGGAGAGCCGGCATTTCGCCATCACGGAAGACGGCGTCCTTCTGGCGGAAGGCGGGCTCGATACGCCGGAAGGCCGCGCCGCCATCGAAACCTTCCTGGCCGCGCGCTTCGCGGACGAACTGCGCGGGGCGCCGCGCATCCTGGCCGCTCCGGGCCACAGTTTCTCCGACGTCGCCGCCAAGGTGCTGCACCTCGTCAATCTGGACAGCCTGCGCGATCTGGAACGCCAGCTCGGCCGGCCGGTCGATCCCTTGCGCTTCCGCGCCAATCTCTATGTCGAGGGCCTGCCGGCCTGGTCGGAATTCGACCTGGTCGGCCGCACGATTGTGGCAGCCGGCGTCGCCTTCGAGGGCGTCAAACGGACCGAGCGCTGCGCCGCCACCAATGTCGACCCGACGACCGGCGAACGCGACATGACCATCCCGCGCAGCCTGATGGGCCTCTACGGCCATACCGATTTCGGCATCTATGTCCGTGTCACGCGCGGCGGCACGCTTTCGGTCGGCGACAGGATGGCGGCGGACCTGCCGCAACGCACTGCCGAATTGCCGTTCTGACCCCCGGCGCCTGCCGGATCGAACGGCCGACCGCATCCCCGCCGCCCGTGGCGCCCCGGCCGGACATGCTGCATCACCCGAAAGCAAGCGGGGCCCGGATCGTTCGATCCGGGCCCCGTCTCATATCGGTCTTCGCTGTTGGCGAAAGGCTCAGTCGTCGGCCCCGGTCGGCTCGGGCGCCGCCTCGACGGCGACCGCCTTGCGGGTCCGCGTGCGCGGCGCCGCCGGAGCGGCGGCGGGCGTCGCCTCGGTGGCCGGAGCCGCCGCAGCGGCGCGGGTGCGACGCTTCTTCACCGGCGCTTCGGCTTCGCGCGGCGCCCCGGTGATGAAGGGCGGCAGATCGCTGGCCGGCTCGACCGCCGGCGCTGTCACGACCGGAGCCACGGCCACCGGAGCGGCCACGACCGAGGTCGCCACGGGCTCAATCACCCGCTCCTCGACCACCGGCTGCTCGTGACGCTCGCCGCGCGGCTCATAGGCCGGTTCCGGACGGCGTTCGCCGCGCGGTTCGCGATATTCACGCGGCTCACGGCTCTCCCGCGGTTCGCGATCGCCCCGGAACTCGCGCGGCTCCCGGTTCTCGCGCGGCGGACGGCCTTCGCGATCCTCGAAGCGCGGTTCGTAGGGGCGCTGCTGGCCACGGTCCGGCCGATCCTGCCGCTCGTAGCGGCCTTCCGGACGCTCGCCGCGCATGTCGGGACCGCGCTCGGCGCGCGGATCGGGACCCCGCTCGCCGCGTTGATCCGGTCCGCGCTCGCCGCGCATGTCCGGGCCACGCTCACCGCGCGGATCGGGGCCGCGATCGTTGCGATCGCGATACGGACGGCCGCTGCCGTTGTGGCGCTGGCGGTCACCGAACCGGTCCCGGTTGCCGTCGCGATCGCGTCCTTCCCGCTCGCGGCCGTCGCGGTCGCGATTGCCGTCGCGCATCTCGCGCGGCTGGTAGGGCGCCCGCTCCGGCAGCACCGGCTGCGGCTGGGACGCGAGATCCTCGACATAGGGTTGCGGCTGCTCGATCACGGCCGGCGTCGGACGGAAGTCCGCGCTGGTATCCACGTCATCCTCGTAGTCCTCGTCCTCGGACTGGATGTCGGTGCGCATGATGGTGATCGGCTGCTGCAGCTGCGCCTGCGCGGCTGCAATGATCCGATAGTAGTGCTCGGCGTGCTGCATGTAGTTTTCGGCCAGCACCCGGTCGCCACTTGCCGATGCGTCGCGAGAAAGCGCGACATACTTTTCGGCGATATGCAGAGCCGTGCCCCGGACCTTTACGTCCGGACCGTTGGACTCATAGCTCCGCGTCAGCGGGTTGGGGCCTTTGCGGTTGCTGTTGTTGCTATTGTTGCCCCGCCCCCGCATCCTCTGCTTTGGATTTCCTTGTCTCATCTGACCGTGGTCTCGTCCGGGAACTGAGAGTAGGGTCCCGCCGCCCGCATGAGATCTCGCGAATGCTCCGAGATCGGACGGGATGGACCAAGCCGCCACGCGAGGGTCGGCCGGGCCTTACGGGTACGACTTTCGGCAGGCGCATCGGCCGGCCATTCCATCCGCCGCTTCGAAGCTCTCGCGATCCTGGCCATCGCGCACGCGACACCAGGAATTGCGATCGTTCGATCCGCGGTCGGCCTTGTCATGATCGGCGCTCTGCCGATCTTTCCTGTCGCCGCCGGCCCGTGCCATGGCCGAAACGTCGATCCGATACCGATACGACGCCCCCGGCGACCGAAATTCGATGACCCGAGGCCTGCCGGTGCGAGACAAGCATCCACGACGGAACGCGTCCCGGAAGCAGTCCGAACCTGGGCATATCTTTCGACGAGATCCGGTCGATCCACTTCGGTCGATCCAACGGCGACCTGCGCTCTTCACACCGCTTACGGAACACGTCCCTCGCTGCACCCCCGAGAAACCTTCTGAAGAGGCAGCCCGGAAAGTCGCTGATCCGTAGAGAATGCGGTGAACCGTTCGCCGGTGTTACGTATCGGCGCGAGTGAACCTAGCGGCTCCCGCGTGATTTTCCAAGGGCTATTTTCAACGCCGTGGCCGGAAATCCGGCCATTTCCAGCGAGATGCGGCCGGCGTTCGGCCGGCCCGACGGCGCGCGGCCCGTCACGCCGCAAAGCCGGCGACAACGCGGTCGTTTCCGCCCGCATCGGCGACAACCGTGATTCGGGTCAGGCCGGCCCGCGCGAACAGATCCGGCACGCTGCGGCCCTGGTCGTAGCCGATCTCGACCGCGAGCGCCGCACCCGGGACCAAGGCCGCGGCCGAACGCGCCGCCAAGGCGCGATAGGCATCGAGCCCGTCTTCGCCGCCGTCGAGCGCCAGAATCGGATCGTGCAGCCGGACCTCGGGCGCCAGGCCGCCGATCACCGCCCGCGCGATATAGGGCGGGTTCGAGACGATCAGGTCGAAGCGTCCCGGCGCGAGGGCGTCGGCAAACGACGCGCGCAGCAGCGCGGCGCGGTCGGCGAGACCGAGCGCGGCCAGATTGCCGGCTGCGACCGCCAGCGCCCCGGCCGCCAGATCGGTGCCGATGCCGAAGGCCCCGGGATAGTCCGTCAGGATCGCGGCCAGGACGGCGCCGGAGCCGGTGCCGAGATCGGCGACGACGGGCGCCGGGTTGCCGGACCGGCGCAGCAGGTCGAGCGCGACGGCGACCAGCGTCTCGGTATCCGGGCGCGGTACCAGCGTGTCGGGACCGAGGCGGAACGGCAGGCCCCAGAATTCCTGCTCGCCGAACAGCCGCGCGATCGGCGCCCCGGCCAGGCGGCGACCCGCGAGATCCGTCAACGCGGCGGCGTCGGCGGCGCTGAGTTGCCGGTCGGCGGCGCGGATGAGGCCGGTCAGATCGAGCCCGAGCAGGCCGCGCGCGATCAGCCGGGCATCGAGATCAGGCGTTTCGAATCCGGCCGCCGCAAAGGCCCGACGCATGGCCAACACCGCCGCATCAAGGCGCATCCCGGCTGCAAGCTCGACGGGTGGCGCAGCGCGATCGGCCTCGCCGGACACGGCGTCAGCCCTGGTCGGCGGCGAGCAGGCTCGCCTGGTGTTCGGTCACCAGCGGGTCGATCACCTCGTCGAGCGCCTCGCCGGTCAGGATTTCCGGCAGCTTGTAGAGGGTCAGGTTGATGCGGTGGTCGGTCACCCGGCCCTGGCCGAAATTGTAGGTCCGGATGCGCTCGGAGCGGTCGCCTGAACCGACCTGGCTCTTGCGCGACTCGGCCCGCGCAGCGGCGGCCCGCTCGCGCTCGGCCTCGTAGATGCGCGCCCGGACCAGTTTCATGGCCTTGGCCTTGTTCTGGTGCTGGGAGCGCTCGTCCTGCATGGCAACGACCACGCCGGTCGGGATATGAGTGATCCGCACCGCGCTCTCGGTCTTGTTGACATGCTGGCCGCCGGCCCCGGAGGCGCGGAAATAGTCGATGCGCAGATCGGCGTCGTTGATCTCGACGTCGACATCCTCCGCCTCCGGCAAAACCGCGACGGTCGCGGCGGAGGTATGGATGCGCCCGCTCGATTCCGTCGCCGGCACCCGCTGCACGCGGTGCACCCCGGATTCGAATTTCAGCCGCGCGAACACGCCCCGGCCCGTGATCGAGGCGACGATCTCCTTGTAGCCGCCCATTTCGCCTTCGCTTGCCGAAAGCACCTCGACCTTCCAGCCGTGCAGGGCGGCATGGCGCTCATACATGCGGAACAGATCGCCGGCGAACAGCGCAGCCTCGTCGCCGCCGGTACCGGCACGCACCTCCAGGATCGCGCTCATCTCATCGGCCGCGTCCTTGGGCAGGAGCAGGACGGCGACCTCCCGCTCCAGGGCCTCGACGGCCGCCGCCGCATCCGCCCGCTCCGCCTCCGCCATGGCGCGCATCTCGGCGTCGGTTGCCGGGTCGGCGATCAGTTCGTCGATGCCCGCGCGCTCGGCCTCCGCGGCGATCAGCGCGCGCACCTTGGCGACGACCGGCTGCAGTTCGGCATAGTCCTTGGCAAGCTGGACATAGCTGTCGGAATCCGTCCCGCCCGCCATGCGGGCTTCCAGGACGGCGAAGCGGTCGAGCAACTGATCGAGTTTGTCGCGAGGGAGCATGTCTGGCCGGGAACGGGAACACGGGACGCGGGCGAGCGGGCGGGTGGGCAGGAAGGCCCGCTAGACCGGGATGCCCTGTTCCTCCGAATAGCCGCGCAGGAAATGGCGCAGATCGCCGGGCGGGCGGCCCGGTTCCAGTCGGCTCAGGAAGCGCGCCCTCAGGCGCGACAAATCGGATTCCAGCACCATGGCCTTGACCGGACCGATCGAGGCGGGCGCCATCGAAATCGAGCGGTAGCCGAGCGCCAGCAGGGCGAGGGCTTCCAGCGGCCGCCCGGCCAGTTCACCGCACAGCGTGATCGGCACGTGATGCTCGGCCGCCTTGTCGGCGATGATCTTCAGCATGCGCAGGAAAGGCAACGACAAGGGGTCGTAGCGCGAGGCGACGCGGGTATTGCCGCGGTCCGACGCCATGGTGAACTGCATCAGGTCGTTGGAGCCGACCGAAGCGAAATGCACGACGCGGAACAGTTCGTCGAGCTGGAAGACCAGCGACGGCACCTCGATCATGACGCCGAGCTTGACGGAGGCCGGCAGTGGGTGGCCGTGGCGCTTCAGGAAGGTCTTCTCGCGCTCGACCATGGCCTGCGCGCGCAGGAACTCGCCGACCTCGGTCACCATCGGGAACATCAGGCGCAGTTCGCGATCGCCGGCAGCCTTGAGCAGCGCGCGGATCTGGGTGCGCAGCAGGCCGGGCCGGTCGAGGCCGAGGCGGATCGCGCGCCAGCCCATGGCCGGGTTCTCCTCCTCCTCGAGCGCCCGCACATAGGGCAGCACCTTGTCGCCGCCGATATCGAGCGAGCGGAAGGTGACCGGCCGGTCGCCGGCCGCCACCAGCACCTGACGGTAGAGCTGCTCCTGCTCGCTCATCTTCGGGAAGGAGGAGGCGACCATGAACTGCAACTCGGTGCGGAACAGGCCGATGCCGGCCGCCCCGGATTCGTCGAGATGCGGCAGGTCGACCAGCAGGCCGGCATTGAGCAGCATCTGGACGTCGGTGCCGTCCTTGGTCATCGCCGGCCGCGAGCGCAGGCGCCGGTACTGCGCCTGCCGGCGGGCGCGGAAGCGCACCTTCTCGGCATAGGCATGTTCGACATCGGCAGGCGGGCGCAGATGCACCAGCCCGGCTTCGCCGTCGACGATCATGGCGTCGCCGACCTCGACCAGCGACACGACCCCGCTCAGCTGGCCGACCACCGCGATGCCGAGCGCGCGCGCCACGATGGCGACATGGCTGGTGGTGGCGCCCTCCTCCAGCACGACGCCGCGCAGGCGTTCGCGGTCGTAGTCGAACAGCTCGGCCGCGCCCATGCTGCGTGCGACGACGATCGCGTCCTTGGGCAGGATGCCGGCGGTCGGTCCGTGCGGACGACCCATCAATTCGCGCAGGAGCCGGTTGGCCAGCGCGTCGAAATCGTGCAGCCGGTCGCGCAAGTAAGGGTCGGTCTGGCGCAGCATGCGCGCGCGGGTGTCCGACTGGACCTTCTCGACGGCGGCCTCGGCGGTCAGGCCGTTACGGACCGCCTCCTCCATCTTGCGCACCCAGCCGCGATCGTAGGCGAACATGCGGTAGGCTTCGAGCACGTCGAGATGTTCGCCGGGCGTCGCCACCTCGGAGCGCGAGATCAGGTCGTCGACCGAGATGCGCAGCTTCTCGATGGCGGCTTCCAGCCGGGCCAGTTCCCGGTTCGGATCGTCGGCGATCAGCGCGGAAACGACCACGCGCGGCTCGTGCAGCACGGCATGGCCGAGCGCGACGCCGTCGCACAGGCCGACGCCTTCGAGCTGCATCGGCCGGCGCAGGTCGAGCGCGCCGCCGGAGACCCGGGCGAGCGGCTCCAGGCCGCCGGCCGCAATCATCTCGGCGATGATCATCGAGATGGTCTGGAGGGCTTCGACCTCCTCGTCCATGTAGGTCCGGTGGGACTTGTTCTGGACGACGAGCACGCCGAGGGTCCGGCCGGCGCGCAGGATCGGCACGCCCAGGAAGGCGTTGTACATTTCCTCGCCGGTCTCGGGCTTGTAGGCGAAGGCCGGATGGACCTGCGCGTTGGCGAGGTTGAGGAAGCGGGCTTCGGCGGCGATCAGGCCGACCAGGCCTTCGCCGACCTTGAGGGCGGTATGGTGCACCGCCTCGCGCTTCAGGCCGACGGTGGCGTAGAGCTCCAGCGTCTCGTCGGCGCGCAGCACATAGACCGAGCAGACCTCGGCCACCATGTTGTTGGCGATCTGCTCGACGATCTTGTCGAGCCGCTCCTGCGCGCTGATGGGCTCAGCCATCACCTCGCGCAGGCGGCGGAGCAGCACGCGCGGCGCCGCGAGGGACCCCCGCATCGTCAGCTCCCTCCCTGGTGGTGGCCGGACCGCCCGACCGGACGGTCCCCCGGCGCGGATCACGCTCCGCGCATCTGCCTCAATGCTTATCGAGACCGTAGACGGAATGCAAAGTCCGAACGGCCAGTTCGGCATAGGCTGCGTCGATCAGCACAGAGATCTTGATCTCGGAGGTGGTGATCGCGCGGATGTTGATGCCCTTGGAGGCGAGCGCCTGGAAGCACTGGGCCGCCACGCCGGCATGGCTGCGCATGCCGATGCCGATCACCGACACCTTCACCACGTCGCCCGAGCTCTGCACGTTGGTGGCGCCGATCTTCGCCATGGCGGCGTCGAGCACCGCGCGCGCCCGGTCGTGATCGGCATTCGGCACCGTGAAGGTGATGTCGGTGGTCGAGCCGTCGGCGGAGGTGTTCTGAACGATCATGTCGACATTGATGCCGGCATCGGCGAGCGGGCCGAACACGGCGGCGGCGACGCCCGGCTTGTCGGCGACGTTCCGAAGCGAGACCTGCGCCTCGTCCTTGGAATAGGCGATGCCGGTGACGACTTGGGTTTCCACGATCTCATCCTCGTCGCAAATCAGGGTGCCGGGGGGATTGCCGTTCTGGTCGACGCCGACCGCTGCCGGGTCGTCGAAGCTCGACCGGACGAAAGTGCGGACCTTCTTGACCATGGCCAGTTCGACGGAGCGCACCTGCAGCACCTTGGCGCCGAGCGAGGCCATTTCGAGCATCTCCTCGAAGGCGATCTTTTCGAGGCGGCGGGCCTTCGGCACCATGCGCGGGTCGGTCGTGTAGACGCCGTCGACATCGGTATAGATGTCGCAGCGATCGGCCTTGATGGCGGCGGCGATCGCCACAGCGGAGGTGTCCGAACCGCCGCGGCCAAGCGTGGCGATGCGGTTGTCGGGCGCGATGCCCTGGAAGCCGGCGATCACGGCCACCTGGCCGCCGGCGATGCGGCTGGTCAGGAATTCGCCGTCGATCTCCATGATCCGCGCCGCTCCGTGCTGACGGTCGGTCTTGAGCGGGATCTGCCAGCCCTGCCAGGAGCGCGCCTCGATGCCCATGTCCTGCAGCACGATGGCGAGCAGGCCCGAGGTGACCTGTTCGCCCGACGCCACCACCGCATCATATTCGCGTGCGTCGTGCAGCGCCGAGGCTTCCTTGCAGTAGGCCACCAGCTGATTGGTCACGCCGGACATGGCGGAGACCACCACCGCCACCTGATGGCCGGCATCGACCTCGCGTTTGACATGCCGCGCCACGTTCCGGATGCGCTCGATATTGGCGACGGACGTGCCGCCGAACTTCATCACCAGACGGGCCATGGAAAGGTCACTTCGCGAAGATCGGAACGGAATGCGCGGTCGGACGGCGTCCGAGGCGCGGCGATGCTGATACAGGACCCGCCCGGGAGGCGCAACATGCGGGGCAATCCGCCGTCATACGGGCTGGATCGAGATGCGACGGCCGGGCTACTGTCCGCGCCTTGCGGCTCAAGGATATCGGAGGGGAATCGTTGCCTTTTCGTCTAGTCCGGTCGGTCCGCAGGCTCTTCGCCCCTTCCACTGACAAGCCCGATCGGAAAGCGGCAAGACGCGAAGCCCTCGCCGCGGAGGCGCAGGTCAATGCCGGCATCGTCGCCGCAACGCCGGTCCTGCGCGACATGTTCGACCTGACGCCGCACTATCTGCCTTGCGACGAGCCCTTCCCGCTGTTCAACACGGCCGCCCTGAGCACCGAGACCGGCTTCCTGATGCTGGCCCGCAGTTGCAACAGCCTGTGCCTGAACGACGGCACCTATATCCATCGTGACCCGTCGGAGCGGACCAGCGTCAACATCCTGTTCGAAACCGACGGCGATCTGCAGATCACGCGCCGGCAGCGTCTCGACAACTCGCTGGCCGAGGCGGCCCTGGGGCCGGGAGCGATCGAGGACATTCGTCTCTTCGCCTGGCGCGGCGCGATCTGGGGCCTGGGCGCCTGGGTCCAATGGATCGATGCGACGCGATACCGTGCCGAGCAGGTCGTGATCCGGATCGAAGGCGGCCGGATCGTGGAGGCCCATCCGATCCCGTCGCCAGGCGGCGCGCGGATCGAAAAGAACTGGGTGCCGCTGGTCGCCGGCGACGATCTGTTCCTGGTCCAAAGCCTGGCGCCGCTGCATATTCATCGCTTCGAAGCCGGTCGCATCGTCACCCACAAGGGCGATGCGCCAGCGGGGAAGGAATTCCCCCTCCGGGGCGGCACGCCGTTCATCCCCTTCCGCGGCCACCATCTGAGCCTGGCCCATCAGGCGCCGCGGCGCGCCAATGGCAAGATCTACTATCTGCACCAGTTCGTGCTGCTCGATGCGCAGCTCGACCTGATCGAGATCAGCGATCCCTTCTTCATCCAGCGCCGCGGCATCGAATTCGCCTGCGGCCTGCAGCCGCTCGACGCGGAGGCGCTGCTGTTGACCTACGGCGTCTCCGACCGGCGCGCTGCCCATGCCCGCCTGCCGATCCGCGCCGTCGAACGCTTCTGCGTGATCTGAACGGCCCCTGCCCGGTCTCCGGACATCCACGGGTGTTGTTGCGTTTCGCGACAAGCGCCTTGACCCCGGCGGCCCGCGGACTACCCTCCCGGCCGAGCCGAAAGGACCGATCATGAGCGCCGCCCCCGCCTCTACCGTCGACGATGCCGAGATCCGCCGTTTTTCGGCGATGGCCGCCGAGTGGTGGAACCCCGCCGGCAAGTTCCGCCCGCTGCACAAGTTCAACCCGGTCCGGCTCGGCTACATCAAGCAGGAGGTCTCGGCCCGCTTCGGACGCGATGCCCAGGCGCCGGATGCCTTCGCGGGGCTGAGCCTGCTCGATATCGGCTGCGGCGGCGGGCTTCTGTCCGAGCCGATGGCCCGGCTCGGTGCTTCGGTCGTCGGCGCGGACGCGTCGGAGACCAATATCGAGGTCGCCCGGCTGCATGCCGCCGAGGCCGGGCTCGCGATCGACTACCGGGCAACCACCGCGGAGGCTCTCGCAGCCTCGGGCGCGACCTTCGACGTGGTGCTGGCCATGGAGATCGTCGAGCATGTCGCCGATGTCGGGCTGTTTGTGCGCACCGTGGCCGGCATGG
This sequence comes from Prosthecodimorpha staleyi, assembly GCF_018729455.1. Taxonomy (NCBI): domain Bacteria; kingdom Pseudomonadati; phylum Pseudomonadota; class Alphaproteobacteria; order Hyphomicrobiales; family Ancalomicrobiaceae; genus Prosthecodimorpha; species Prosthecodimorpha staleyi. The sequence continues at coordinate 21,581 of NZ_JAHHZF010000007.1, forward strand.
TCCGGCCCGGCGGCCTGCTCATCATGGCGACGCTCAACCGGACGCTGAAATCCTACGCCCTGGCCATCGTCGGCGCCGAATATGTCTTGCGCTGGCTACCGCGCGGCACCCACGATTGGCGCAAATTCGTGACCCCCGAAGAGCTTTCGCGTCCGATCGAAGCCGCCGGGCTCACCGTCATCGACCGGGTCGGCGTGGTCTACGACCCCCTGCGGGACCGCTGGTCGCGCAACGCCCGCGATCTCGACGTGAACTACATGCTGTTGGCCGGGCGCGACTGAACCGCGCGCCGCCCGACGGACGGTCCCACTTCAGGCCGGCTTTGGTCGCCTCACGGGATCAGTTGAGTCATCGGCATCAGGATGCGCTCGCGCGCCTTGCCATCGCGCAGGGACGCAACATCACCGGTATTCGCCGCAGGCGCGCAGCGCGAGGCGGAGGGATCGCCGGAAGACAGGCAGGCGGTCTCGGCGTTCCGATCCACGATCGCCTGGCCCGCCACCTGCAGGTCGACCGGCCGGGCTCCGAAGACGCCGGCGAAACTGACCATGCCGCGCTCGGCCAGGCCCACGGTCACGGAGCGGCCGTCGGCGGCAACGGTGATGGAGGGCGTCAAGTCCGGCCGGGCCGCGAACACGACCTTCGCGGCACTGGCCTGGGCGGCGGCGACGCGTGCGGCGGGCGATCGCGACGGATCGGTGGCGAGCGTCCGGGCCGCGGCCAGCGACGCGGTGTCTGCGACATCCTGCAAGGCGATCCGCTGCGCCTGCCAGACCGCCTTGTCGACCACGTATCCCGCCAGCCCGATGATGAGCGGTGCACAGAGCGCGAAGGTGGTCACGACATTGCCGCCCCCATGCCGCACCAGGCGAGAGACAGGGCGGATCGGCGGTTGGACGGTTCGGCATTTCCGCATGGCGCACATCCGTTGTTCTGACGGGTACCGTGCCACCGAAGTTCAAAGCAGTTCTTACCGAGATAGGCGCAAGTCTAATATGTTAAAATGTGAACCTGTCGACCGGATGAGCGATCCAGGATGCTCGCAATATTGCTCAAATGATCTCAAAAACGCTCTGGTTGCCGCAATCGGCCGGATCGGCAGCTGACGCGGTCGGCGCGGGCGCGGCTCAAAAGGACGCCCCGCAACCGTCCGGGTGCGGGGCGCTTGTCTGACATGGCGCTTGCGGGCGGGTGGCGACCGTCGCGGGCCGCTTGATCGCTGTCAGGCCGTCATGGTGCCGGAGGCGTTCAGGGCGCCGTGGCAATGCTTGTATTTCTTGCCGGATCCGCACGGGCAGGCGGCGTTGCGGCTGACATTGGTCCAGGTCGACGGATCGTTCGGATCGATGCCGACGGCCTGCGGCGCGGCGGCCGCCGGAGCCAGAGCCTGGCCATAGCCGCCCTCGAACTCGTCGCGGCCGGTCGCCGCGTCGACATGATGCACCTGCATCGGCGGCAGGGCCGGCTGCTGGAAGGCCGAGGGTTCCTGCTGGACGATCTCGACCCGCATCAGCTGCCCGGTCACGGCCCGGCGCAGGCCGTTGAGCATGGCCTCGAACAGCGTGAAGGCCTCGGTCTTGTATTCGTTCAGCGGATCGCGCTGGGCGTAGCCGCGGAAGCCGATCACCTGGCGCAGGTGGTCGAGCGTGACCAGGTGCTCGCGCCACAGATGGTCGAGCGTCTGCAGGAGCACGGCCTTTTCGACATAGGCCATCATGCCCTCGCCGAAGCGCTCGAGCTTGTCGGCCATGACCGCGTCGGCCGCCTTGGTCAGGCGGTCCTGCACCTCCTCGTCGGCGATGCCCTCTTCCTTGGCCCAGTCCTCGATCGGCAGATCGAGACCGAGATGCTCCTGGACCTCGGCCTTCAGGCCGGCCACATCCCACTGCTCCGCATAGGCATTCTCGGGAATGTGCTTGCGCACCAGATCGGCGATCACGTCATGGCGCATGCCGTCGGTGGTCTCGCGGACGAACTCGCCCTGCATCAGCTCGACGCGCTGGTCGAACACGACGCGGCGCTGGTCGTTCATGACGTTGTCGAACTTGAGCAGGTTCTTGCGGATGTCGAAGTTGCGCGCCTCGACCTTCTGCTGCGCCTTTTCCAGCGCCTTGTTGATCCAGGGATGGATGATGGCTTCGTCTTCCTTGAGGCCGAGCTTCTGCAGCATCCCGTCCATGCGGTCGGTGCCGAAGATGCGCATCAGGTCGTCCTGCAGCGACAGGAAGAACTTGGAATGGCCCGGGTCGCCCTGACGGCCGGAGCGGCCGCGCAGCTGGTTGTCGATGCGCCGGCTTTCGTGACGCTCGGTGCCCAGCACGAACAGGCCGCCGGCCTTCAGCGCCTGGTCCTTCAGCCGCGCCACGTCGGCCTTGATCCGCTCGACCGCCGCGTCCCGCTCCGGCCCCTCGGCCATGTCCTTCAGCTCGTAGCGCACGCGCATGTCGACATTGCCGCCGAGCTGGATGTCGGTGCCGCGGCCGGCCATGTTGGTCGCGATCGTGATCGCGCCCGGAATGCCGGCTTCCGCGACGATCGCGGCTTCCTGCTCGTGGTAGCGGGCGTTGAGGACCGTGAAGACCTTCTCGGTGGTCGACTTCTGGTCGCCGTCATAGAGGTCGCGGAAGGCGGCCGGATCGGTCGGGTCGGCCTGGCGGAAACCGGCCTTGACCAAAAGATGGGCGAGCAGTTCGGACTTCTCGATCGAGGTGGTACCGACCAGGATCGGCTGCCCGCGCCCCTTGCACTCCTCGATCAGGCGGATGATCGCCCGATACTTCTCCTCGTTGGTCCGATAGACCTCGTCGTCGTCGTCGATCCGCTGGACCGGCAGGTTGGTCGGGATGTCGATCACTTCCAGACGGTAGATGTCCATGAACTCGTCCGCCTCGGTCATGGCCGTGCCGGTCATGCCGCCGAGTTTCTCGTACATGCGGAAGTAGTTCTGGAAGGTGATCGAGGCCAGCGTCTGGTTCTCGGGTTGGATCTTGACGTGCTCCTTGGCCTCAAGAGCCTGGTGCAGGCCTTCCGAATAGCGCCGGCCGGGCATCATGCGGCCGGTGAATTCGTCGATGATCACGACCTCGTCGTTCTTGACGATATAGTCCTTGTCGCGCTGGAACAGCGAATGGGCGCGCAGCGCCTGATTGACGTGATGGACGACGGTCACGTTCTCGACGTCGAACAGGTTCTCGCCCTTGAGCAGGCCGGCCTCGGCCAGCGTCCGCTCGAGCTTCTCCATGCCGGCCTCGGTGAAGGAGGCGGTGCGCTGCTTCTCGTCGATCTCGTAGTCTTCCTTGGCGGTCAGCCGCGGAATGAAGGCGTCGATGGTGTTGTAGAGCTCGGAGCGGTCGTCGAGCGGGCCGGAAATGATCAGCGGCGTGCGCGCCTCGTCGACCAGGATCGAGTCGACCTCGTCGACGATCGCGTAGTGATGGCCGCGCTGGACCATCTGGCCGACCTCGTACTTCATATTGTCGCGCAGATAGTCGAAGCCGAGCTCGTTGTTGGTGCCGTAGGTCACGTCACAGCCATAGGCGACCTTGCGCTGCTCGTCGTCGAGACCGTGCACGATCACGCCGACGGTCAGGCCGAGGAAGCGATAGACCCGCCCCATCCATTCGGCGTCGCGCGAGGCGAGATAGTCGTTGACGGTGACGACATGCACGCCCTTGCCGGTCAGGGCATTGAGATAGACCGGCAGGGTCGCGACCAGCGTCTTGCCTTCGCCGGTGCGCATCTCGGAAATCTTGCCCTCGTGCAGCACCATGCCGCCGATCAGCTGCACATCGTAATGCCGCTGCCCGATCGCGCGCTTGGCGGCCTCCCGCACGGTCGCAAAGGCCGGGACCAGCAGATCGTCGAGCTTGGTGCCGGCGGCCAGGTTGGCGCGGAACGTCTCCGTGCGTGCCCGGAGTTCGTCGTCGGTCAGCAGCGCGAGCTCGGCCTCAAGGGCATTGATGGCCTCAACCCGCGGCCGGTAGGCCTTCACCTTGCGATCGTTGGCGGAGCCGAACAGCTTCTTGGCGAGATTTCCGAGCCCGAACATGGAGGGCCTTTCCTGACTGTCGGTCCGCGACGCCGCCGGAACGCCTGATCGGCTCCGTCCGGCGCGACCGGAAGATTTCATGGAAATGCGACCGAGGGAAAACGAAACGCGTGCCCCGGGGTCCGGAACAGCCCTCGTGCCGCCCTCGACCGGCCCTCGTTTTTCAACTCCGCGCGGCGAGCCGGCGAGAGGGGCTGGCGGGGCGCGACAGCCCGTCGCAAGACGAGCCGAAACCCGGCGCCACGGGGGGCCGCGGCAGAGATAAGTGGGGGCCTCCCTGTTGTCAACGTCACGGCTTTGCACCAATGTGCCGGCCCGAATTCACGGCCCCGCCGCAATCGGTCCCTATCGGGGCGAAGAAACCATCGAAGGATAGTTCCGATGATCAAAGCGTCACGCATCGCGGTCCTGGCCGCCCTTCTGGCCTCGGCGGCCGTGATCGGATCGGCCGGATGGACGCCCGCCGCGGCCGCGGAGGACAAGAAGATCGCGACCGTCGACGGCAAGCCGATCACGGAGTCCGACCTTGCCGCCGTGATGGCCGAGATGTCGCAGCAGTTTGCCCAGTTGCCGGAACCGGCCCGCCGCCGCGCCGCGCTCGACCGCCTGATCGACATCCAGATCCTCGCCGGTCAGGCCGACAAGGACGGCCTCGGCGCGTCGGACGAATTCAAGAAGCGGCTGGAGAACCTGCGGCAGCGTCTGCTGATCAACGAATTCGTGAAGATCAAGGTCGACGGCTCCGTCACTGACGCCGATGTGAAGGCGGCCTACGACAAGTATGTCGGCGGCACCACCCCGCCGGAGGAGACCCGCGCCCGCCACATCCTGGTCAAGACCAAGGAAGAGGCCGACGCGATTATCGCCGACATCGCCAAGGGCGGCGATTTCGCCAAGATCGCGGCCGACAAGTCGCAGGATCCGGGCTCGGCCAAGGAAGGCGGCGATCTCGGCTATTTCGGCGCCGGCGAAATGGTCGCCGAGTTCGACAAGGCCGTGCAGGAGCTGAAGCCGGGCGAGTTCACCAAGACCCCGGTGCAGACCCAATTCGGCTTTCACGTCATCCGTGTCGAGGACAAGCGCAAGCAGAAGGTACCGAGCCTCGACGAGGTCAAGGACCAGCTCCGCCAGCAGGTCGTCCAGGAGAAGTTCTCCGAAGCGCTCACCCAGCTGAAGAAGACCGCGAAGGTCGAAATCGACGAGACCGCGCTCGGCGCGAAGAAGTGATCTGACCGCCCGGCCGCGGGCGCTTCGAGCCGGCGTCACGGACATCCCCGCGGCGCCGGCTTTTTCGTGGGCGCGGGGGCCCCGGGCTCAGAACCGCGTCCGCGCTTTCAGGGCCGCCGCCAAAGTGCCGTCGTCGAGATAGTCGAGTTCCCCGCCGACCGGCACGCCATGGGCCAGCCGGGTCACCGTCACGTCGATCCCGTCGGCCTTAAGACCGGCGATCTCGCCGGTGATGTAATGCGCGGTCGTCTGGCCCTCGACGGTGGCGTTGACCGCGAGGATGACCTCCCCGACGCGGCCCGAGCGGCAGCGTTCGATCAGGCCGCGAATGTTCAGGTCGTCCGGGCCGATGCCGTCGAGCGGCGACATCACCCCGCCGAGCACGTGATAGCGCGCCGCCATCGCGCCGGCCCGCTCCAGGGCCCAGAGATCGGACACGTCCTCGACCACCACGATCGTGCTCTCGTCGCGGCGCGGATCGCGGCAGATCGAACAGGGATCGACGGTGTCGACATTGCCGCAGACCGTGCACACGCCGACCTTTTCGTTGACCTCAGTGCAGGCGCGCGCCAGCGGGGCCAGCAGGGTTTCCTTGCGCTTCACGAGCGCCAGGGCGGCCCGCCGCGCCGAACGCGGCCCGAGCCCGGGCAGCTTGCCGAGCAGCTGGATCAGACGCTCGATCTCGGGCCCGGCGATGGATTTCGACATGGGAATGGGCCTCGTCGGCGGGGAGCCGCAATTCCTCCCCGGAAATTTCCAGATTGCCTAGACTTTGAACGATCCGCGCAAGTCGGGATTCACGGATGCCGTCCAACGATCCGCCGCAGAACAGGGGGCGAGAAGCGGCATGACCAGCGTGGACAAGGCGCAGCGGAAGCATTTCATCGATCTCGGCGGCAACACGCGTCTCGATCGCCAGGCCACCGAGACCCGCAAGGAAGACAAGGAGAAGGTCGTCGAGAAGGAGGTCACCAAGGCCCCGATCACCTCCGGCCTCGGTCGCGTGCTCGACCGCACCGTCTGACCGCCCCAGGTTCCGAAACCCAAACCCTTCGAGCCGGCCGGCACGCGCGAGCCCGGGCCGGCGTCAGAACGGCAGCTTGAAACCGGCCGGCAGGCCGAGACCGCCGGTCAGTTCGGCCATCTTGGCGGCGATCGCCGCTTCCGCCTTGGCGTTCGCGTCGCGATGCGCCGCGACGATCAGATCCTCAAGGATTTCCGCGTCGTCCGGCTTCAGCAGCGACGGGTCGATCTTGACCGAGCGCATCTCGCCCTTGCCGGAGACCGTGACGGTGACGAGGCCCGCACCGGAGGCGCCGGACACCTCGATCGTGGCCAGTTCGTCCTGCAGGCCCGCCATCCGCGCCTGCATGTCCTTGGCCTGCTTCATCATCTTCAGGAAGTCCATCGGAGCTCCTCGGGTTGGGGGTGTTCATGGAATCTGGGGTGCAGGCGGCCGTTTGCGACCGTCAATCGTCCGGCGCCCAGCCCGGATCGTCCATGTCGACCGGTGCCGTGTAGGCGTCCGCCGGCAAATCCTCCGACCCGGCCGGCAGGATCGGCGCGCCCGCCGCCGCCGCGGCCTCCTCTTCGGCCGTCTTGTGGACGCGCACGTCGACGATCATGGCGCCGGGGAAGCGCTTCAGCACGGCGGCAACCAGCGGATCGGCGCGGGCGTCGGTGACCAGCCGGTTGCGGGCCGCCTCGCGCTCCTCGGCGACCGTCGCCCCGCCGGTCTCGCGCGAGATGGCGATCATCCAGCGCCGGCCGGTCCAGTCGCCGAGCTTGCGACCCAGTTCCTGGGCCAGATCCTTCGCCGCCTCGGGGGTCGGCGAGAACTCGATCCGCCCGTCCTCGACGCGTACCGGCCGCAGCTGCCGCTCGATGGCGAGTTTCAGCCGGATGTCGCGCTTCTCGGCGGCGAGCGCGGCGATGTCCTCGAGACTGTTGAGCGGGCGCGTGTCGCCGGCGGGCGCGGTGGCGGCGGGTACCGGGGAAGGGGAAGGGGAAGGGGACGGTTGTACGGCAGACGCGCGCGGCTCCTCCCACGGGGCCGCCGGAGACGGGACCGCGGCGGCCTGGGCGCCGGCTGGCGCCGCGGATGCCATGGCGGCCGACGAGGCGACCAACCGGGGTGCGGCGCGCGGTTCGCCCGAGGCGGTCGGCGCCCCCGGCATGGCGCCGCCGCCCGGTCCCTGCGAGCCGCCGGCCATGCGAGGAGGGCCACCGGCCCCACCGCCCGCACCCGACAGGCCGCCACCGGACGGACCCGGTGACGGGCCTCCGGAGCCACCGGCGTCGCGCAATAGCTTCAGCGCCTCGTCGGGGGTCGGCAGGTCGGCCGCATAGGCGAGCCGGACGATCACCATCTCGGCCGCCGCCAGCGGCTTCGGCGCCGTCTTGACCTCGTCGAAGCCCTTGAGCAGCATCTGCCAGGCGCGCCCGAGCACCCGGAGCGACAGGCCCTCGGCATAGTCGCGGCCGCGCGTCACCTCCGCCTCGGTCGCCGCGCCGTCCTCGGCCGCACCGGGCACCAGCTTCAGCCGTGTGACGAAATGGGTGAATTCGGCGAGATCGGCGATCACCGTCGCCGGGTCGGCGCCGACCGCATACTGCGCCTCGAGTTCCTGCAGCGCCGCCGCCACGTCGCCGCGCATGACCTGGCCGAACAGGTCGATCACCCGGGTGCGGTCGGCGAGGCCGAGCATCTCGCGGATCTGGTCGGCGGTGATCTGCCCCTCGCCATGGGCGATGGCCTGGTCGAGCAGCGACAGGCTGTCGCGCACCGAGCCCTCCGCGGCGCGCGCGACCAGGCGCAGCGCCTCGTCCTCGATCCCGACCCGCTCGGCCTCGGCGATCCGGCGCAGATGGGCGGTCAGCACGCCGGCCTCGATGCGGCGCAGGTCGAAGCGCTGGCAGCGCGACAGGATGGTCACCGGCACCTTGCGGATCTCGGTCGTCGCGAAGATGAACTTCACATGCTCGGGCGGTTCCTCCAGGGTCTTCAGGAGACCGTTGAAGGCCGCATTGGACAGCATGTGGACCTCGTCCACGATATAGACCTTCATCCGCGCCGTGGCCGGCTTGTAGCGCACCGCCTCGATGATCTCGCGGATGTCCTCGATGCCGGTATGCGAGGCGGCGTCCATCTCCATCACGTCGACATGCCGGCCCTCCATGATGGCCTGGCAATGCACGCCGGCCACCGGCATGTGGATGGTCGGCTTGTCGATCTGTCCGGGGATCTCGTAGTTGAGCGCGCGGGCCAGGATGCGGGCGGTGGTGGTCTTGCCGACGCCGCGCACGCCGGTCAGCATGTAGGCCTGCGCGATCCGGCCGATCTCGAAGGCGTTCGAGAGCGTGCGCACCATCGGCTCCTGGCCGATCAGGTCGTCGAAGCTCTGTGGGCGATACTTGCGGGCGAGCACCCGGTAGGCGCCGGATTTCGCGGCGCCCGGCTTCGCCGCATCGGTCGGCCCGGCGGTCTCGGGCAGGCTGTCGGTCGGGAAGAGACCGTCCATGCGGCACCCGCGCGTTCAGCGGAACCGGCGCTCGGCCGGTTCCGGCCGGCCGCCGCTCGGCGGGCGACCTCAAATCGTGACACCCCAAAATCGAGGCGGTGGGAGGCCGGACGATGACCCGTGCCCGACCCGCCTTGGCTGCTTCCTTCCGGACCTGACCAGATCGACGAGTGGCGACGTCCACCGCCGACCTCCCGGGGTCCTCATATCATGGATTGACCGGCGACTTGCAAGGGCTACATCTCGACCCGGCCGCTCCCTGGCGATCGGCCGCCCCGCCATCCACAGAACCGGCCTTCCGCGACAGGCCCGGTCGCCAGCCCGACAGGACCCGCCATGACCGGCTTCACGCTCGATCCCCGCCTCGATGCCGACACGCTGCCGATCTGCGACCTGCCGCTCTCGTCGGTGCGTCTGCTGACCGATGCCAATTATCCCTGGGTCGTGCTGGTGCCGCGCCAGCCGGACCTGGTCGAAATCGTCGATCTGTCCCGCCACGACCAGGGCTGGCTGTGGGACGAGATCGCGCGGGTCTCCACCGCCCTGAGAACGATCACCGGCTGCGACAAGCTCAACGTCGCCGCCCTCGGCAATGTCGTCGCCCAACTCCATGTCCATGTCATCGCCCGATTCCGGACCGACCCGGCCTGGCCGGCACCGGTCTGGGGCAAGGTCGAGCGCCGCCCCTACGATCCGGCCGAACGCGACCGCCTGATCGCGGCGTTGCGCGCGGCCCTGGCCTGACGGCCCCCGATCCCCGGGGCGGAGCCGGTATCCCCTGCCCGGCCGCCTCCCCGCTCCGGCCGCCGCTCGCCATCCGACCCACGTTCGACCCGGACGGCCGAACGATCCCCCCGAACAGCGTGCCACGAGGCCTTCATGCCGTTTCCGTTTTTCGCCGACGAGCCCTCCGCCCGGGTCGGCTTCGCCGGCAACCGTCTCGACCGCCTGTCGGAGAAGCGCGGCGATGCGGACTGGTTCGCCCGCCAGCTGGCGGTGCCGGACGCCCGCTTCGTCCTCTATTCCGGCGACCGACCGGTGGTGTCGCTGCGCGATCCCGGCCGGCTCACCGCCGCCCATGACCGGGTCGTCGCCGACAGGCTCGGCGCCGATCTGGCCGCCCCTGTTCTCCTCGGCTTCGATAGCGGGGCCGACATCGCCACCGACCTGCCCGGCGCGACCCCCTGGTTCGCCGCCGAAACCCGGCTGCCGCCCGAGGCGATCGAGGCCGAGGGTCGCGAGGGCGGGCCGTTCAAGCTGATCGACCTGCGCTCGCTGGCCCTGCAGGGCGCTTTGCCGGCCCACGAGATGGGGGCGATCGCGCAGGCCCGCTCGCTGCTCGGCTGGCACGAATCGCACCGCTTCTGCTCGCGCTGCGGCCAGCCCTCGCGACCCGCCGCCGCCGGCTACCGGCGCGACTGCCCGGCCTGCGGCGCGCAGCATTTCCCGCGCACCGATCCGGTCGCGATCATGATGGTCACCGATGGCGAGAACTGCCTGCTCGGCCGGCAGGCGCGCTTCGCCCCCGGCATGTATTCGTGCCTCGCCGGCTTCATCGAGCCGGGCGAGACGATCGAGGCCGCGGTGCGGCGGGAGACCTGGGAGGAGGCCGGCATCGAGGTCGGCCGCGTCACCTACCATGCCAGCCAGCCCTGGCCGATGGTCTCCACCCTGATGATCGGCTGTCTCGCCGAGGCGGTCACCACCGAGATTCGCCGCGACGAGGAAGAACTGGAGGATTGCCGCTGGTTCTCCCGTGCCGAGACCCGCGCCATGCTCGACCGTACCCATCCGGACGGCCTCTTCGCCGCCAACCCCTATGCCATCGCCTGGCACCTGGTCCGGGCCTGGGCAGGCGCGTGACCGGGGGCGTTGGGCTCGCGGTTAAGACCCCGGATGATCGCGGATCGGCGCACGGCTTGCTGGCGCGAATCCGCCGGATCGCCGGCGGCCGTCCTTCGACACCGTCTCTTCGACGCGATTCCGCCCCGATCGCCCGGAATGCGGTCCGCACGGGCGATCGGACGGGAACCGCAGGCCGGCACCGGCTAGAGCATCATCCGATCTGAGTGGATCGGATGATGCTCTGCATGTTTTTGTTTGCGCAAGCTTTCTCCGATCAGAGCGAGCCGCTCTGATCGGACCTTGCTCTAGGGCGACCCGCGTTCCGGGCAAAAGGCGCGGCTGCCGAGACGCGGGACCGGCCGACGATTCCCTGCCAGGCCCCGGCGTCAACATCTTGTCATTTGCCGATAACTCGATGTGTGCCTAGCCTAACGTCACCGGGACAAGAACGAGACACCCGGTCCGAGCGGGGCCAAGCCTGCCGTGGAGCCGACGATCGCGCAGACCGGCAACCGTCCGATGGCGCAGCGTCGAGTTCCGAGTTTTCGGGGGCAGGCCGGTCGACCGTGGCCATCGCCATGCCACCCGCGGACCGAGCGGGCCCTCCACTCGCGCATGCCATGGAGGGAAGCATGAAGGGCATCACGTTCATCGCAGTCGCTGCCGCCGCGGCGGCGGTCACATTCGCCGACACAGGTCCGGCGGCGGCCCAGTCGGCCAATGTGTCGTTTTTCGTCACCAGCACGGGCGCCGGCAAGGGCGCCGATCTCGGCGGACTGGAGGGCGCCGACAAGCATTGCCAGACGCTGGCCGCGGCGGTCGGCGCGGGCGCCAAGACCTGGCGGGCCTATCTGTCGACGCAGGGTGCCGGCGCCGTCAACGCGCGTGACCGGATCGGCAAGGGGCCGTGGGTCAACGCCAAGGGCGATGTGATCGCCAAGAGCGTCGACGACCTGCACGGCAGCGCCAACGGCATCACCAAGGCGACCGCGCTGACCGAAAAGGGGGCGGTGGTCAACGGCCGCGGCGACACGCCCAACACCCATGACGTGCTCACCGGCACCCAGCCCGACGGCACCGCCTTCGCGGCCGGCGAGGATCGCACCTGCGGCAACTGGACCAAGAGCGGGGCGGACGGCATCGCCACGGTCGGCCATTCGGACCGCACCGGGCTCGACGAATCCGCGGCGGCGAAGAGCTGGAACTCGTCGCACAATTCGCGCGGCGGCTGCAGCCAGGACGCCCTGAAGAGCACCGGCGGCGCCGGCCTGTTCTACTGCTTCGCGGCCAATTGAGGCCGGCGGCCCGGGCGGCCCAGGCAGGCCGGGCCATTCGAGCGATGCGGCTTTGTCGTGTCCGACAGCGGCATGAGAAGGCCGCGTGACGAAGCCCGACGGTCATCGAGCGTGACCGTCGGCCTCGGTCGGACGGCCGAGTGCGGCCGCGCCGCCGAGGAACCGACGGGGCGCGACGACCGGTGCCGGAGACCGGTCTCGGAGATCAGCCGGCGAGCGCCGTCACCACCACCTCGATCAGCGCGCCGCCGCCAAGATCGGCGACGCCGACGGTCGCGCGGGTCGGCAGGTCGTCGCCGAAGGTCTCGGTCCAGACGGCATCCATCTCCTTCTTCTTCGACAGATCGGTCACGAAGATCGAGGCCGAGACGACGCGCGTCATGTCGGTGCCGGCTTCCTTCAGATAGCCGGCGATCTTGCCCAGGATGTTGCGGGTCTGCTCGCCCATCGACAGGCTGGTGTCGTCTGCGATCGTGCCGCCGACGAAGACGAAGCCGTTGGCGATGACCGCGCGGTGCATGATCGGCGTGCGGATGGTGCGGGTGATGGTCATGAGATCTCCGGAGGTTGGCGGGGTTTCGGTCAGGCCCGGGCGAAGCGGCCGATGCCGAGGCCGTCGATCGGGGTGTTGGTATGGCCGGTGGCGATCATCTCGGCCATCACGGCGCCGGCGCCGGGGCCGAGCTGGAAGCCGTGCAGCGAGAAGCCGAACTGGTGGTAGAGGCCTTCGTGGCGCCCGCTCGGACCGAACACAGGCAGGTCGTCGCGGGTGCGCGCCTCGATGCCGGCCCAGGCGCGCACGATGGTGGCGCCGCGCATGACCGGAAAGAGATCGAACACCGTGCGGGCGCTCTCCTGCAGCTTGCGCCAGTCGAGCACGGTCTCGCCGCTCTCCGGATAGGGCTTGGCCAGATGGCCACCGCCGATGAGAACGGTGCCGTTGGCGAACTGCTTGAAGGACAGCTTGCGGCCGCGCAGGATCACGACCGGGCGGATGAAGGCCGGCACGCGCGAGGTGATCATCAGCATCGGCGCCACGGTCTCGACCGGCACCGGCTCGCCGAGCGCGGCGGCGATGCGCCCGGCCCAGGCCCCGGCGGCATTGACCAGCACGGGCGCCTCGTAGGTTTCCGCCCCGGCATCGACCCGCCACAGGCCGGCCTCGCGGCGGACATTGGCGGCCGCGACGCCCTCCCGGACCAGGCAGCCGAGCGCCTCGGCGCGGCGGCGGAAGGCCGTCGTGGTGCGGGCCGGCTCGGCCGCGCCGTCGCGGCGCGAGACGATGCCGCCGGGACAGGTCTCGGCGACCGCCGGAACCAGCCGCCGCAGCTCGGCCCCGTCGATCAGTTCCTCGTGGTCGAAGCCACGCAGGTTCAGGTCCGCGACGCGGGCGCGACAGGCCTCGAGTTCGGCCTCATCCTCGGCGACCAGCACCTGGCCGGCATTCTCGAAGCCGCAGCTGTCGCCGAGCAGGTCCTCGATCCCCTCCCAGACATCCATGGAGCGGATCGAAAGCGGGATCTCGGCGACGTGGCGGGCGAGCTGGCGCACGCCGCCGGCATTGACGCCGGAGGCGTGGCGGCCGGCATAGTCCTTCTCGATCAGCACCGGCTTGAAGCCGCGCAGGGCGAGATGCAGGGCGGTCGAGCAGCCGTGGATGCCGCCGCCGACGATGATCGCGTCGCGACGGACGGCCATCAGCGCACCACGGCGCGCACAGCCGACTCGGACTGCGGCATGTCGGCGAGCTCGGCGAGCGAGATCGGCTTCACCGGCGGCCGCAGGCGGTAGTAGCCGATCGCCTCGGGAGTCAGTCCGCGCGCATCGGCCATCAGCTCGGTCACGGTCAAGCCGCACAGCCGGCCCTGGCACGGGCCCATGCCGGTGCGCCGATAGGCCTTCAGCTGGTTCGGCCCGGTCGCCCCGATCGCCACCGCGTCGCGGATGTCGCGCGCCGTCACCTCCTCGCAGCGGCACACAACGGTGTCGCCCTCCGGGATGCGGAACGCCCGGGACGGCCGGAACAGGAGATCGAGGAAGCGGCGGCCGCGCTCGGCCTTGTCGCGCGCGACCCGCAGGGTCTCCATCGAGGGTCCGCGCCGGATGCTCGAAGGGGCGAGCGCCTCGACGGCGGCCAGTCCGGCGATGCGCCCGCGCACCACGGCTGCCGGCGCCCCGCCGATGCCGGCGCCGTCGCCCGCGATGGCGATGCCGGGGACCGAAGTCGCCAGCGTCTCGTCGAGCACCGGCGCCCAGCACAGCTGGATCGGATCCCAGGCATGCTTGACGCCCGCCGCCATGGCCAGATTGACGTTCGGCACCACGCCCTGGTGCAGCAGGAGCGTGTCGACCGGCAGCGTCTCGCGCCGCCCGCCGGCCGTGTAGGCGACCCGTTCGACGCGGCCGTCGCCCTCCGCCGACAAGACCGTGACGCCGGAGACGACACGGACCTTCGCCCTGACCTCGCGCATCAGGGCAAGGCCCTTGGCGAAATAGGGTGTGAACAGGAAGCCGGGCGCGTGCCGCCAGGCCTGGCGCCAATTGGCGCGCTCGGCGGTGTCGAGGATCAGGTCGATGCCGCCGCCGAGGCGCAGGATCTGGGCGGCGAGCAGCCAGAGCAGCGGCCCCTGCCCGGCCAGCACCGTACGGCCCTCGGGCACGAGGCCTGAGGATTTGAGCAGAGTCTGGGCGGCGCCGGCGGTCAGCACGCCGGGCAGCGTCCAGCCCGGGATCGGAAACGGCCGTTCGAGCGCGCCGGTCGCCAGCACGACCCGGCGGGCGGTGACGAAGCGCGAGCCGCCGCCGATCGAGATGGCGACCTCCAGGTTCCGGTCGAGGCTCCAGACCGTGGCGCCCTGCAGGATCTCCGCACCGCTGGCGCGCGCCTCCGCGACCAAACCGGCGCCCGCCCAGTAGTCTCGGCCGAGCAGGTCCGGCGCGCGCACCGGCGTCGTGTCGATGGCGCGCCAGACCTGGCCGCCGGGACCGGCATTCTCGTCGAGCAGCAGGGTCGCAAGGCCGGCGCCGGCCGCGGTCGCCGCCGCAGCGAGGCCGGCCGGGCCGGCCCCGACGACCACGACGTCGTATTCGGAACGGGTCGGTCCGGCGCTCATCGGCCGATCTCCCTCTTGCCCTTCTGGATTTCAATGCGCATGCCTTCGCGCACGGGGATCAGGCAGCCCTGCCGGTTGCCGGTGCCGTCGACGGTGACCAGGCAGTCGAAGCAGACGCCCATCATGCAATAGGGCAGGCGCGGTGCGCCGCTGACGGCCGTGGTGCGGCGCACGTCCAGGCCGGAGGCGAGGAGGGCGGCCGAGACCGTGTCGCCCTCGCGCGCCGTCACCGCCGTCCCATCGACGAAGATCCCGACGGGTTTGCGCGTATCCGCTTGCAATCGCTTGAACATCGCTATCTCCGAGGCGCCGGGCGCCCGTCAGTAGTAGCCGCTGCCGGTGGTCGCGGCGGCGTCGAAGCGGCGGCCCGTGAAGGCGCCGACCTGGGCCGCGTCGAGCTGGCCGGCGGCGATCATCGGGGCGAGCGCATAGGCATGGTTGGAGGCCAGCGTCACGCCCGAATGGCAGCAGGCGACGAAGGCGCCCGGGTGGCTCTCCGACTGGTCGTAGACCGGAAAGCCATCCTTCGGCATGACCCGGATGCCCGACCAGGTGCGCACCACGTTGAGCCGCCCGAGCAGCGGGAAGGTGCGGCGCGCCCGGTCGGCCATGACGGTGCTGATCGACAGATCCAGCCCGGAATCGTCGAGCAGGTCCTCCTTGCTGTCGCCGATCATCACCGTGCCCTCGTCGGTCTGGCGGATCGTGGTCAGCGGATGCGGCAGGAACGGCATGGTGCGCTCGGTGACCACGATCTGGCCGCGCGTCGGGCCCATCGGGGCCTTCAGGCCGACCATCGGGGCCAGCGTCTCGTTGGCGTTGCCGGCCGCGAGCACGACCTTGCCGGCGCGGATCTCGCCCTTCGGCGTGGTCAGGCGGAATTCGCCGCCGCTCTGCGCGATCGCGGTGACCGGATGCTCGGGCCGGTAGTCGACCCCGAAGGCCTTGAAGCCGGTGTGGAAGGCCCGGAAGCTGCGCAGCGAATTGACGTGTCCATCGAGCGGACAGAAGGTTCCGCCGACCACCTCAGGGCCGATCGCCGGCAGCATGGCGGCAACCCGGTCGTGGTCCATCACCTCGACCTGGTAGTCGGCCGCGCCGATCTGGTTGTGCAGCCGCTTCAGCGTGTTGGCGCGCTGCTCGAGCTCGCCCTCCGACAGCGCCAGGTGGAAGCCGCCATTGCGCTGCAGCCCGACATCCAGGCCGGTCTGGTCCTTCAGGTCGGCGGCCAGCTGTGCCCAGGTCTCGGAGGCGCGCACGGTCCAGACCGTATAGGCCGGCATGCCGAGGCCCTTGCTCTGCACCCAGACGAGCGCGAAATTGGCCCGCGAGGCGCGCTTGGTCACGTCGCCCTCGTCGAGGACGACGACGCGCTGGCCGATTCGGCCGAGGCCCCAGGCGATCGCCGAGCCGAGCAGGCCACCGCCCACCACGGCGATGTCGTAGTCGTTGCGCATATTGTCTCCTAACGCCCCCGGTCGCCGTGACCGGAGAGCACCCGGTCGAGACCGAAGAAGCGGTCGAGCAGGACCAGGGCGAGCATGGTCACCGCGATCACACTGGCCGAGACCGAGGTGACGAGCGGATCGATATTGTCCTGGATGTAGAGGAACATGCGCACCGGCAGCGTCTCGATGCCCGGGGCGGCGAGAAAGACCGTCATGGTCAGTTCGTCGAAGGACTGGATGAAGGCGAGCGCCCATCCGGAAATCACGCCGGGCAGGATCAGCGGCAGCGTCACGCGCCGGAACAGGGTCCAGCTGCCGGCGCCGAGCGAGACCGCGGCCATCTCGACCGAGCGGTCCATGCCGGTCGCGGCGGCCAGCGTCAGGCGCAGCGCGAAGGGGAAGACGACGACCACATGGGCGATCAGCAGGGCCGGGAAGGTGCCGCTGAGGCCGGTCTGCGTGAAGAAGCGCAGGAAGGCGATGCCGAGCACCACATGCGGGATCATCAGGGGCGACAGGAACAGCGCCGACAGCGCCTCGCGGCCGCGGAAGCTGTGGCGTGCGATGGCAAGCGCGGCCGGCACCGCGAAGGCGGCCGCGATCAGCGACGCGACCGCGCCGAGCCACAGGCTGACCCAGAAGGCGTTGATGAATTCCGGATAGCGCGCGATCGCCCGGAACCAGCGCAGTGAGAAGCCCTGCGTGGGCAGCGACAGGTAGCCTTCCGGCGTGAAGGCGACCAGGCAGACGACCAGGATCGGCGCCAGCATGAAGATCACGAACAGGCTGTGGAACAGGAGAGCCAGCGGTCCGTTGCGGCTCATCGGAACACCTCCGCATAGCGCCGTTCGATCAGCGCGTTGGAGCCGACCACGATCAGCACCAGGGCGACCAGCAGCAGCACCGCCACCGCCGCGCCGAGCGGCCAGTTGAGCGTGTTCAGGAACTCGTCATAGGCGAGCGTGGCGGCGACCTTCAGGCGCCGGCCGCCGATGATCGACGGCGTGGCGAAGGCCGAGGCCGACAGCGAGAAGACGATGATCGCCCCCGACAGGATGCCGGGCATGATCTGCGGCAGCACGATGCGCCGCAGGATGGTGGCATGTCCGGCGCCGAGCGACATGGCGACATTCTCGATCTGCGGGTCGACGCGCTGCAGCGCGGCCCACACCGAGAGCACCATGAACGGCATCATGACATGGGCGAGAGCGACGACGACGCCGGTCTCGGTGAACATGAACGGGATCGGGGCGCCGATCACGCCGAGCGACATCAGCGCCTTGTTGACGACCCCGTTGGCGCCGCCGAACAGCAGCGCCCAGCCGAGCGTGCGCGCGACCACGGAGATCAAGAGCGGGCCGAGGATGACGAGCAGGAAGAAGCCCTTCCAGCGGCCCTGCATGCGGTTCAGGATATAGGCTTCCGGCGCGCCGAGCAGCGCGGTGATCAGCGTCGCCAGGACGGCGATCCGGAAGGTGCGCAGGAACATCTCCAGGAAGTAGTCGTCCTCCCAGATCTCGCGCCAGTTCTTGAGGATGAAGACCTGCTCGATGCCCTTGTACTGGCCCCAGTCGTTGAACGAGAGCAGCACGGTCATCGCCAGCGGGATCAGCACCACGGCGACGAACAGCATCAGGGCCGGCAGCACCAGCGGCCAGGGCGTGCCGGTGCCGGCGCGCTCTGCGGCAGGCGCCGGGGCGGCAGGCGTTGGCTCGGGGGCGGGCGCGGCGGCCGTCACGGCCGGGCTCCCGCAGCGCGCAGGCTCATGTCCTCGGGCCGCCAGGCGAGCCGCACGGCCTCGCCCTCGGCCGGCTGGGCCATGCCGTCATTCTGGCGGATCACGATGGCCGGGCCGCATTCGGTCTCGCACTGGAACAGCCAGTGGTTGCCCTGGAAGATGCGGATGGCGACACGGCCCGAAAGGCCTTGTTCCGAACTGCCGGCGAAGCCAATCTTCTCCGGCCGCACCGAGACAGTGACCGGGCCCGAGAACCCGGCCGGCGCCGGGGCGCTCCAGGAGCCGGCGACGATCCGGGCGGGTTGCGCTCCGGCCTCGACGGTGCCGGCGAACTCGTTGGTCTTGCCGAGGAAGTTGGCCACGAAGGCGGAGGCCGGGCGCTCGTAGGTCTCCTGCGGGGTGCCGATCTGCTCGACCCGGCCGGTATTCATGACCACGATGCGGTCGGACAGCGACATCGCCTCGATCTGGTCGTGGGTGACCAGGATGGTGGTGGTACCGAGATTGCGCTGAATCTGGCGCAGCTCGATCTGCATCTCCTCGCGCAGCTTGGCGTCGAGATTGGACAGCGGCTCGTCGAGCAGCAGAAGGCTCGGCCGGATCACCAGGGCGCGGGCCAACGCCACGCGCTGCTGCTGGCCGCCCGACATGCGCCGCGGATAGCGGTCGGCAAAGCCGGCGAGACCGACCATGGCCAGCGCTGACGCGACCCGCTCGGCCCGTTCGGCGGCCGGCACGCGGCGCATCTCCAGGCCGAAGGCGACATTCTCGGCTGCGGTCATGTGCGGGAACAGCGCGTAGCTCTGGAACACGATGCCGAGGCCGCGCCGGGAGGGATGGACCTCGGTGAGGTTGCGTCCATCCAGCCGGATGGCGCCGCCGGACAGATCGAGAAAGCCGGCGATCATCTGCAGCGTGGTGGTCTTGCCGCAGCCGGACGGGCCGAGCAGCGAGACGAACTCGCCCTTGGTGACGGTCAGATCGAGATGGTCGACCGCGTTGTGCGGACCGAACCGCTTGGTGACGCCGTCGAGTTCGAGAAAGGCCATGAGCGGTCTCGCCGGTGCCGGATGGGCGGAAGGTTCGGACGGACCCCGTCCCCGGTCAGGCCGGGAACGGGCAGTCTGCCAGACGGATCAGGAATTCAGGGACGGGCGATCAGCGTTCGACTTCGCGGTTCCAGCGCTTGGTCCAGTCCTCGCGCTGCGGATTGATCGCCGTCCAGTCCGGATTGTAGAGCTTGGCGGCCTTCTCGCCGACCGGGGCCATACCGCCGAGTGCCGGCGGGACCTGGACGGTCTTGTTGACCGGGCCGTAGCCGTAGTCCTTGAGCAGGATCAGCTGCATCTTCGGCTCGAGCATGGCCTTGATGAATTCCGAGGCGATCGGCGAGGCGTCGGCCTTTTCGACCGGGCAGGCCGAGGCCAGCAGCGTGACAGCGCCTTCCTTCGGATAGACGAAATCGACCGGGAATCCCGTATTGGCAAAGGACTGCACGCGACCGCTGCCCCAGACGGCGATCACGGCCTGGCCGGACTGGAACAGTTCGGTCATCTTGGCCGGCGAAGGCTCGTAGGCCAATACGTTCTTGTTGACCTCGTCCTTCATCACCTTGAAGCCGCTCTCGATGGCCTTCTCGCCGCCGCCGTTCATCTTGGCGAACATGAGCAGGGTGTAGAGCCCGTAGGTGTTGTTGATCGGCGGAATGACGACCTGCTTCAGGTATTTGGGATCCTTCAGGTCGTTCCAGGACGTCGGCGCGGCCCACCCCTTCTCGGCGAACAGCTTGGTATTGTACATCAGTCCAGTCGCGACCAGCCCGATGGCGACGGCGCGATCGTCCTTGAAGCGGGCGGCATCGTGCAGATCGGCCGCCGGCAGGTTCTGGATCTTGCCGCAGAAGCCGAGCTGGATCGCCTGGTACATCGGGCCGTCGTCGACGATGGCGACGTCGATCTGCTGGTTGCCCTTCTGCGCCTGCAGCTTGGCGAGCGTATCGGTGGAGTTGCCGGCGACGTATTCGACCTTGACCCCGTGCTTCTTCTCGAAGTCCGGGATGATCTCGTCGCGCATCGTTTTCTCGAACGAGCCGCCGTAGCCGGCGACATAGAATGTCTTCTGCTGCGCCGCAGCAGTCGAAAGGGATGCGACGAGCACCGTGAGGCTCGCAGCGGCAAGAAGGCCCTGACTTTTCATCTCGACTGATCTCCCCGTGCGGCGGCATCCCCGCGATGACGCGCCACCGGAATGCTCGCAACACCTCCTTCCGCCGTCCAATGAATAATGGCAAGCTATTCATGCTCCAATGTTATGAATAGGCCCAGTTTCATGGCACGCATCAATCCGAGGCAGGTGGAGGCCTTCCGGTCCGTGATGCTGACCGGCAGCGTCACCGAGGCGGCCAACCTGATGGCCGTGACCCAGCCGGCTGTGAGCCGTCTGCTGCGCGACCTGCAGCATCTCCTGCGGCTGCAACTGTTCGAGAAGCGCGGGACGGGGCTCGTGCCGACGGCGGCCGCCATGGCACTGTTCACCGAGGTCGAGCGCTCCTTCGTCGGCCTGGAGCGGATTACCGCCGCTGCGGAGGAAATCCGCGGCCGGCGGATCGGCAGCCTGCGGATCGCGGCCCTGCCGGCGCTCGCCAACGGCTTCCTACCGCGCTTTGCCGGTCACTTCCTGATGGACCGCCCAAATCTCAACCTGTCCCTCTTCGGCGTGATTTCGCCGATCGTGGTCGACTGGGTGCTCAACGGCCAATGCGATGTCGGGTTCGCGGAAGTGCCGATCGCTCATGCGGGGCTCAACGCCGTCCGGATGCCGGCCGTCGCTCGGGTCGCGGTGCTGCCGGAAGGCCATCGGCTGGCCAGCAAGGAGGTCATCGTGCCGCGCGATCTGGAAGGCGAGACCTTCATCTCGCTCAGTGCCGGCAGTTCGAGCCGCCATCAGGTCGACCAGGTTTTCGCGCGCGAGGACGTGCGCCGCGTGCTCCGGGTCGAGACGAGCCTGTCGGAGATCATGTGCGGCATGGTCTCGTCCGGTCTCGGGGTCGCCATCGCGGACCCCTTCACGGCCACCGAATTCGCCGGCCGCGGCGTCCTCGCGCGCCGATTCGAGCCGCGCATAGACTTCGATTTCGCCGCCGTCTATCCGCCCCAGCGCAGCCCCTCGCCGGTCGCCGTCGACTTCGTCGAGGCGCTCGCCCGTGCCATCGAGCGACATCCGGCGGTCTGAACCGGCTGCGCCCTGCCCGGCTCCGGGCGCGGAGCCGCGCCGGTACGCGATGTTCCGTCGGTCGGCTCGGTTCCCAACCGCGTCTCCGGCCGCCGGGACGTCGATCCGCCCGGTCAGCGCAGCTTCTTGAGATCGCTCGCCAGACCGACGCCACCGCGCGCCACGGCGGTTGTCCGGCCGGCGAGTTCCAGGACCCGCGCCAGTTCGACCGCCGGAGCACTGGCGACATAGACCACGTCCTTGTCGCGCAAATGCATCTGACGGGCGATGAAGAAGGCGTCCGGCGACGAGAAGTCCAACCGGTAGAGGACCGGCGCCGGCCGTTCGCCCGAGGCAGCATCCGGCGTCGGCGGTTCGGAGCTGAACACGAAGACCCCTCCGGCATCGGCCGCCAGACTGTCGAGGCCGCCGGCCCGGGCAAGCGCCTCCGCCAGGGTCACGGTCGCCGCGCCGAACTTCACATCGCCGGAGGTCGCAACCGCGCCCAGGATCGCGTAGCTGCGCGGCTCGGAGGCAACGAGGATTTCGTCGTTCGCCGCCAACAGGATGTTGTTGTCGCGCTCGGCCAGCAGGTCGTCGAGATAGAGATGCGCGACGGCGTCCTTCCGCTTGATCGTCAGGGCCGTATCGAAGGACGCGGAGCGGGCGCCGCCGGCGGCGGCGATCGCATCGATCAGACGCGTCCCCGCCGGACTCAGCGGAAACAGACCCGGTTTTTCGACATCGCCGAGCACCGTCACCGAATTGCCGCGACTGGCGGTGACCGAAAGTAGCACCTGGGGCTGGATCGCCTTGTCGGCGAGGCTGCGCTGCAGGGCCTGCCGGACCTGCTCCGGGCTGCGGTCAGCCGCCCTCATGGAACCGCCGTAGGGGGTGAAGAGGTTACCCGCCTGGTCGATCTGTGCCGTGAACTGGGTACCGCGCGTCTGCGAATTCGCGAACAGCCCGTTGTCGCCGGCTTCCATGACGCGCACGTCCAGCACATCGCCCCGGCCGAGAAGGATCGGATTGGGCTTCGCCAGACGCGGGAAGCTCGCCCCGATCACGCTCCGCCTGCGATCGAATGCGGCGCGCGCCGACCCGAGGTCGAGTTCGACCAGACGGGTTCCGGCGTCCTGACGGGACTGATCGATCACGACATCGGCGGATGGTCCGGAAGAAGGCAAACCCGAGCATCCGATCAGAGCGAGGCCGAACGCAACGGTCGCGACGCCAGGAAGCAGCCGGAACTGGCGTAGCGTCATGCGATAGTCCTCGGAAGCGATGCACGAGTGGGCGATCGGCACTCCGTGCCGGCTGTCGTGCTTAGCACTCCTGGAACGCCCATAATGGGCGCTGATCCACGATTTACATGGATAGAAATGATGCGGAAATCTAATCCAATAATGTAGTTATTAACCGCTACTACGTTTATGCCCAGATTGAGCACTTCCGCCTAATTCGAACTTTTGTGTCTGGCTCGGCACTCTGCCGATCGTATTTATTAAATGCACGTTAAATTTTACGAAATCGCTCCGACGGGCATCGGAAAGCGTAGAGCTGGCGACGGGTATGAAGCACGCAAGTCCGACAGCTACGGATGGCAGGCCGTCCTTGAGAGATCGGAAGGGGGGGCGCCGGATCATTGCGGCCACCGCCTATACCGCACCCTATGCCAGGGTACTCGACCCGCTGTGCGACCTGCTGGTGGTCGATTGCGATGTGGCGATGCAGATCCACGGCCTGCCGTCGCCGGCCAGCGCCGATCTCGCCATGATGGTCCTGCATGCCCATGCGGTCGCCCGTGGCGCGCCGGCGTCGAAAATCGTCGTCGAGTTGCCGCACGCGAGTTGGACGCATTCGCTCGACCTCGCCTACGAGACCAGCATCCACATCCTACGCGAGGTGGAATGCTGCGGCGTCCTGCTGCCGCTCGAGACCGTGGCGATCGAGACGATCCGCCATCTGGCATCCTGCAAGGTACCGGTCATCGCGCGCGCCGACATCGCCATGCCGGAGGAGGCCGGACTGGGCGCACAGTTCACGGCGGCAGAACGCGAATGGCACGCCATCCAGGTTGTGAACGATGCGCGCGCGGTGGCGGAGGCGGGTGCCTTCGCGATTCTGGCGGTCGGCCAGAACGACAAGCTGGCCCTGGCCCTCAGCCGTGCGGTGCCCGTGCCGGTCATCGGCGCCGAATCCGGCAGTCTGTGCGACGGCCTCCTGCTGCGCGACGTGGAATGCCTCAGCCTCTTGAGGTCGGCCCGCGAAAACGCGACGCGCTCGACCGTGCCGGCCGGATCGGCGACGGCCCGCAAGCCAACGCCGCGTCCGGCGCCGAATCGTCCGGCGCACCGCGCTCCGGCCGCAACGGTCGAATCGATCGCGCCCGCAATCCGCCGTGACGCCCCTGCCCCCGCCGCGGCTCCGTCCAGCGCGCGGGCGGCGCCGAAGCCCGTCAGCCCTCCGACCGTCGCCGCCCCGATCTTCGAACCGATGCCGGAAGCCCGATGGGAGGCCGCCGACGAGCCGGAGGCGGCCGAGGAGACCGTCTCGCTGCGGAAGTCCCCGTCCGTCGAACCGGCGGGCCGTCCGGATCTCGTCACTCTGCCCGAAGCGCATTGGGACGCGCTGACCGATAGTGCCGTCGGGACGGCGCCGGCCCCGAGCGAACCCGTCGAACCGCCCGCATCCGGGACCGGCATAGCGGACGATTTCCTGTCGATGTTCGGCATCGCGGAGCCCGAGGAATTCGTCTCCAGGCCGCCGCGTCCGACGGCCATGCCGGGACGCCGCTCGGAGGCAGCCCCGGACGACAATGCGCCCGTTCCGGCCGCCAAACCCGGACCCGCTCCGGCCTCGGATACTTCCGCGCCAACGCCGCGACGTCCGCTCGCCATGCGCGAACGGGCCGTGGTGCCGCCGCCGCCGCCCGCATCGGCGCCGCCGGCCCATCGTCCTCCGCCCGCCCGGCTTCCCGGCTCTGCCGCCAGGGCCAGCGAGGAGAACGCCGGCCGTTCAAGCCGGGAGCCGGATCCGGCGCCGGCGCCGGCGCCCGACCCGGAACGCACCACCGCAAAGATACTGCACTTGCCAACCTTCTCGGGGCAGCGGCGCCGGCGGTGGCTTGGTCCGCCGACATCCGGCCCCGGAGTGCTGTCGCTTCTGGTCGGCATCTGTCTGGCCGGCGGCCTGGTGGCCGCGCTGCTGCTGCCTGAACGGTCGACCGTGCCTCTGTCGTCGGCCGCCAACGCGGCAACCGTCGAGACGCCGGTGGTCACCTCCCGGATCAGGACCGAGGCGATCGCCAGTTCGGAACCGTCCGCCACCTCGGGCTTCAGGTCCTGGGCCGGCACGGCCGGTCCGCGGCCGGTTGAGGTCAAGGTCCTCCAAACCCGACCGATTTTCTGACCGAACCGACCGATCCAGCATCGATTGCGCTGTGACTGTCCTCCTGCCGATCTCCTGCGAACCAAGGACGTGAATGATGTCGATGTCGCACCAGCTGGGAGCCTTCGCTCCGGTCATTGCCGTGCTGGGCAGCCGGGATTTTGCCTTGGTGATCGCTCTCGGCCTGCTCGTTGCGTCGATCGGGTGGTACCTTGCGGTCTGCCGCCCCCGTCGGCGTGCGGCGATCGAGACTGTGAAGGCGTTGCAGGACAAGCTCCTGTCCGCGATCGCGCTCGACAAGCCCGAGGCCCGCATCGCCCAGGTGGACGCGACCTTCGCAGCATCGCCCTTCGCAGCCCCCTGGATCCGCTACCGCTCCGGCTTCGAGATTCGGTCCGATCAGATCATCGCCACCATCGGCGCCGAGGACGTGTTCCGGCGCGACCGGCTGCGCGACCTGATGGATTGCGACGACATGCCGGCCCTGATCGAAAGCGTCGTCGCGGCCGGGCTGCTGCTCGGCGCGCTCGGGCTTCTGATCGGGACCTGGAGTGGCGCCGAAAGCGCGGCCTATTGGGTCGTCGTGCTGGCCGTCGCGATGATCGTCCGGCAGCTTCGCCAAGGCGACGCCAATGCCTTTGCGGTGCGCAAGGATCGGGTGATCGAGGATCTGATCGAATCCTTCGGGGCGCTCGCCAATCACGTCCCACGCGAATTGGTTGCCCTGCGCCAACTGCGGGCATCGGAGGAGAACGAGCGCCAGTTGGTCCGTCTGCGCGATGCGCTGTCGGAATCGATCGGCGGCCAGGTGTCCAAGGTCCTCAATCAACATGCCGAGCCGCTTCCCGAGCTGATCGCCGCCAAGATCGCCAGTTCGATCTCCGCCACCATCAACCCGCTGATCGGCGAGATCACGCGGATCGGCGCGACGATGGAGCGCAATTCCAACGACTTCGCCACGCGCGCCGGCGACGGCTTCGTCCGGCTGTGGCGCGAGGCGACCCAGGCCGAAACCGACCTGATGAACCGGTCCCTGCGCAGCAATGTCGAGCAGCTGGAACAGATCGCCCGGACCGTCCAGTCGGTCGAGCAGGGCTTCGGTTCGACCATCGAGCTGGCGTCGCAGCGGCTGCTGGCGACGACCCAGCATTTCGGCGACATGATGGACAGCCGCAGTGCGGAGATCGGCAACCGGCTCGATCAGTTCAAGAATGCCCTCAGCGAACTGCCGGGTCTCGTGACCAATGCGGCCGGCGAAGCGACCCGCTCGATGGCCGCGCGGCTCGCCGATGTCGACCGGTCCCTGGCCCGGATTCCTTCGGTGGTCACCGAGGCGTCCACGGCCGCCGTCGAGGCCATGAAGGCGCAGATCGGCAGCCTCGAGAAGGTTCTCGCCGGCGTCCCGACCGTGGTCAACGAGGCCGCGTCGGCTGCCGCGGCGTCCCTGAAGGCCCAGGTCGGCGCGCTCGACGACTCGCTCGCCCGCATCCCCGGCTCCGTCGTTGCGGCGACGGACAGGGCGCTGATCGCCATCACCTCGGGGGTCGAGGAGACCTCGCTGCGGATGCAGGATGTGACGCGGTCGTTCAACGACATGGCGGCGGCGGAGATGGAGCGCCAGTCGGAACAGATCACCGTCGCGCTGGGACGGGCCGCCGAACAGATCCTGGAAGCGACCCAGGCGGCGTCCGGCGAGTTGCGTACGGCGGGCGAATATCTTGGTCTCAGCGTCGTCGACGGCAGCCGTCTCGTCGGCGAGAGCGCCGAAAGCGCGCGCTCCGTCCTGTCGGGAGCCGTCGAGGCGCTCGAGCAGCAGATCGTCGAATTCTCGGGCCATGTCCGGGCGGCCTCGGCCGAACTCGCCGTCCATCCGGCCCGGGTTGCCGATGCCTTCGAGGCGGTCTGGAGCCGCAGCGTCGAACGGCAGCTCGAAATCGTGGCCGAGAATATCAGGAGCTCGGCTTCCGCACTGGAAAGCATGAGCGGCACCGTTCGGGCGGCCGAGCAGCACTATGCCCAGCAGATCGATAGTTCCGCGACCGGTCTCAACCGGGCGACCGATCGGTTGGAGGGGACACTGGCCTCCGGCACCGACCGCCTGAACGAGCAGCTCGGGGCCGTCCGCAACACGCTGGCGGATCTGGTGCGCTCGGTCGGCGACAGTTCCAGCGAGGCGGCGCAGATCGTCAGGGTCGCGATCGCCGACCTCGACTCGGGCCTCGCCCAGGTTCCGCGCGCCGTCACCCGGGCGACGGATACCGCACTCGACGGACTGAGTGCACGCCTGCGCGAGATCGAGGCCGTACTGCAGAACCTGCCGGGCTCGATCGCGGCCTCCGCCGAGAGCGCGGCGGGTACGATCGGCAATGTCCTGAACGCGACCGCGGAGGACGTGCGCGAACGCACCCGGACGATCGGCCAGCAGCTCGATGCGACGGTCACCACCAGCATCGGGCTGCTCCAGTCGGGCGTCGAGGCGGCCGGCGACAATCTGCGCCGCCAGGCCGAGCAGGCCGCCGGAACCAATGTCGAGGCCGCGCAGGCGATCGCGACGCAGATCCGGCAGGTCGAGGCCGTCCTGCAGACGCTGCCGACGAGCGTCTCGACCCTGACCCAGGATTCGGTCGTCCGCATCGGCGCCGCCATCGAGGCGGCGGCGGGCACGATCGGCACCGTCCTGAACGCGACTGCGGAGGACGTGCGCGAGCGCACCCGGACGATCGGCCAGCAGCTCGATGCGACGGTCACCACCAGCATCGGGCTGCTCCAGTCGGGCGTCGAGGCGGCCGGCGACAACCTGCGCCGCCAGGCCGAGCAGGCCGCCGGAACCAATGTCGAGGCCGCGCAGGCGATCGCGACGCAGATCCGGCAGGTCGAGGCCGTCCTGCAGACGCTGCCGACGAGCGTCTCGACCCTGACCCAGGACTCGGTCGTCCGCATCGGCGCCGCGATCGAGGCGGCGGCGCAGGGCTGGGAAACCCAGTCCGGACGCTTCTCCGACATGGCGTCCGAGAAGATCCGCGCGTTGAGCGGGACCCTGATCGAGACCGGCGAAACGCTGGTCCGGCAGACCCATCAGGCTGCAGACATCAACGTCGCAGCCGCCGACACCGTCGCGAAACGGCTGCATCAGATCGACGAGACCCTGCAGCGCCTGCCGGCCACCATGTCGGACGCCTCCCAATCGGCCGTCTTCACGATCGGCGCCGGGATGACCGCCGCCGTCCAGGACCTCAAGCAGCAGTTCGTCGGCTTCACGGGCAGCATGGTCGACACCCTGGCCAGCCGGGTCGAAAGCCTTGGCCGCCTTCTCGAAGAGGCCGGCCAGTCGATCACGCGCCAGTCCGCCGATGTCGCGGCCGAACAGGCCGCGTCCTCCAAGGCGCTGGTCGGGCAGGTGCGGGAGCTGGAGAGCCTGATGGCCGCCCTCCCGGCTACGCTCAAGACCTCCGCCGAGACCACGGCCGCAACGGTCGGCGCGACCCTCGACAGGACATCCCAGGAGGTGCTCGACCGGACGCGGGCGATCGTCGAGACGCTTGCATCCGGCCTTCATGTCCAGGTCGATGCCGTCTCCTCGCGGCTCCTGGCCGCGGGCAGCGACCTTGCCGAAGCCACGCAACGCACCGCCGCCTCGGTGCGCGAGGCGGGCGACGGGCTGGTGGCGGGAAGCCGCGAAGGCGCCCAGCTTCTGGCCATCGCGTCCGGTCAGCTGCGCGATGACTTCGCCGGATCGGTGCAGTCCCTCAAGGTGCAGGTGGATGAACTGTCCGGACGCATCGACACGGCCTCCGCCGAACTGGCACGCCAGCCCGAGCATGTGGCCAACACGCTCGGCCGGTTGTGGGAGGCGGCCGTCGGTCGCCAGATCACGCTGTTGTCCTCCGGTGTCACCGAATCCGTGTCCGCTTTGTCGGGCGTGGTCTCCGTGCTCAAGGATGCCGACAGGAAGATCGGCGATACAGTCGGTGAGGCGGCACGCGTGCTGATGTCGAGCAGCGAAGCGCTCGACGATGCCCTGTTCACCCACGGCTCGCGCGTCGCCGGTCAGCTCGATTCCATCGAGAACGTCCTGCAGCGCATTCCGCAGGTCGTCGAAACCTCGGCCCTCAACGCGGTCAAGGCCATCGACTTGTCGGCCGCGACCTTGAACGAAAGCGTGTCGCGCCTGCCCGCCACCGTCGTCGGGGCGACCACGGGCGCGATGAGATCGTTGCGCGAAGCCGTCGAGGAGATCGAGACGACCCTGCGCAAGGTGCCGGTCACCATCGGCCATGCCGCCGAGTCGAGCGTTGCCGGCCTTACCCAGAGCCTGAGCACCGCGATCGCCGATCTGCGCGACCAACATCGGGTGCTGGCCGAGCATTCCCAGCAGCGCTTTACCGCGCTCTTCTCGGACTTCGCAGCGACCGGCGATCAGTTCAAGTCGACCATCCAGGCCGCGGGCGAGAGCCTGACCGGCGCCGGTGTCGAACTGAACCGCAACACGAGCCAGAGCATTGCGACCATCGGCGAGGCCGCCGAGGTGGCACGGACCCGGATCGACGACGCCGTCTCCGGACTGGGTCGCCAGATCGACCGTCTGGCCAACCGTCTCGAACTGGCTTCCGCCGAACTGATCCGGCAGCCGGAGCGGATGTCCGAGACCCTCGCGTCGCTCTGGCAGCAATCCGCCACCGCGCAGGTGGAAGCGCTGTCGGGAACCGTCCGGGCCGCCGTCGACGCCCTTGAGACCGTCGTCCGCGGGGTTGCCGAAACGGGTACCGGACTGACCGATGGAATCAACGTCGCGGCCGGGCGGCTGGAGGCGGCGGCGGACGCCGTCGACAGCGTCCTGGCCAGCAGCGCCGAGACCCAGAAGTCCCAGATCGTGGCGCTCGGCGGGATCGTCGAGACGATCCCGGATCGCATCTTCGGCGTCGTCGACGAGATGACCCGCACCCTGCGCCTGCGCATCGAGGACCTGGACAGCGTCATCGGCGCCCTGCCGGACCATGTCGCGAAGTCCGCCGAACAGGCGGTCGCGACCATCGCGGCCGGGGCTGCAACGCTCGAAGGCGCCCTTGCACACCTGCCCGTCAAGGCGTCCGAGACCGCCGAGCGGTCTCTGGCCTCGATCACCGCCGGCGTCGAAGCCTTGGCACGGAAGGTTCAGGATGCGGGGCGGGACTTCACCCGGGCCAGCACGGCCGAACTGGAACTGAAGGTGCGCGATCTGGGCGGCGTCCTCGACGAGGCCGGCCAGGCCATGGTGATCGCCATGCGGCAGTCGGCAGAAGAGTTCCGGCGCAACGGCGGCATCCTGCGCGAGGATTTCGCCGCCGGCATGTCGCAGAGCGTCGAGCGCATCGCCCACGGCACGCAGCAGGCCGCCACGCAGCTGCAGGCGGCCGTGGAACAGCTCGACCTTCGCATCTCCGCCCTGGCAAGCCGGATCGACCGGACCGCCGAGGTGATCTCGGCTACCGGCCGCGAGATCGATGCGGCCGGCCGGAATATCGCCGGGTCGTCCGGATCGATCGCCGATCTGGGCCTGCTCTACGACAAGACAGCCGAGCCGCTGGCCGGATCGATCGCCGCGACCAAGCAGGCGCTCGATCAGGTTCTGGCCGGTCTTGCCACCGTCACCGACGTCAACCAGCGCGGAGCCGAAGCCCTGCAGACGGTCGCGCTCGGCGGCAACGCCGCCCGGGAGTTCTTCGAGACGCAGGGTGTCCGGATCGCCGATCTCGACGCCGTCATCTCCGGAACTCTCGAGCAGTTGCGCGAGAGCATGCGCCGGCTGTCCGTCGACGTGACGACGGAGCTCCGCGTCATGGTCGACGACAACCGCCAGGAGGTGCAGGACTTCCTGCGCAGCGTAGCCGGTTCGATGCCGGACGTGACCGAGCGCAGCAAGGTCTACATGCGCTGACGACGGCGACTGCTGCGGTCGACGGGGCGGCCGTGCCCGGCCGCGCCGCCGTCGAGTGGGTGGGGCGGCGGGCCGCTCCCCCCCGGAGACGTTCGATTGACGGACGAGGTTGCAACGTGCCGGCGCTTCGGGGCGTTGCCACTCCGGCGTCGGCGCCATGGCCCGTCTTCGTCGATCTGCGGCGACACTCCCACGGCCTTGAAACGCCCCGGGACCAAGACGTCCCGATGCATCAGATAATATCGTCCGGCTTCATTCGCCGTGACCATTCAATCGTTCCGGCGACCGCCAGCAAGCCGACAGGCATAAACACATCGCGCAATCGCTGCAAATGCTTCACTCAAAGCCTACAGGTACCCCTCCGAAGCCAGATAGTCCCTTCAGACTCCATCCTTCAAGAAACCAAGGGCCTGATCGACAATGCGCGATTCCTACCGCTCTCTGTCTTCCGTCTTGACGGCTCGGATCCGATGCGCGATCTCTCGATTCATCCGACGCAATGTCGTCGATGACGCGCCCTTGGATCTCACCATCATCGAAGCCGAGATCGATGCCTTCCCGAGAACGGGAAGCGAGCGGCTGATGATTTACATTCTCTGCATGTTGAATGGCGCGGTCTGGCTGCTGATCTTCGTTCTGCTGCTTCGGACCGGTTCGTAATGCGGACGGCTTCCGAAGGCAGTTGTCGATGTGCGTAGTGGTCAGAATCCGACATTGGCGTCCCGCAAATGTCAGATTGAATTGACCACACAATCAAAACGTTAGTGGCTCGGATTCACAAGACGGATGGGGACCATCCGTCTCGGTCGAACCACTAGCAATCGTGTCCTGTCCGATCCCATCTCGCGCCAGGACCGAACTCCAACGCGCCCGAACCCGAAGGCATCGCGTGAATAGGCGCGGGCGCGCGATTGCCGGTCACGGAGGCTCGCCGCCCCGATCGACGATCGTCCGTTACGACACGTTCGAACCCGCTGGGCGGGACATGCCCTTCCGGCCGCGCCGAACAGATCGCCGCGGCGTCGCCGGCACGCGCGCCAAGGTCCCGCCATCGGCGATCCGGCGCGACGCAACGATTGCATCTGCGCAGGAGAACGAGGCGATCCGATCGGACCGTCAGCTGAAAACGACGATGCGATCGCGTGCGCCAGGTCCCGGCGAAATCCGGGCGGCCGGCGCGGCACCATCAAGTCGGGTCGACAGCCCGCAAAGCGAGGCGCAGCCCCAACGCCAAGGCTACGCAACAACGGGCGCAAAGGCCAACGCCGTCGATCGGCGCGACGGTTGCGATGAAAAGGGGCTTCGGACGATCCCGGCCGACCGGGCGCCTGGGCACCGCGCAGACGGCGATCCTGCACCGGATGGAAAGCGCCTTCCGGCTGCGGAGACGGTTGTGCAAGGGCCTGAGACAGGCGGCGGCGACCCGTCCCGACGATTGCTCCCGTTCCGACAGGCGAGTCAGCCGGCCCGGGCCATAACGGGCGGCGGCGCAACCGGGGCCGGGCTGGCAGAGGAAGATTCCCGCTCCCCGTCGTCGGTCGCCGGATTGTAGGCCACGACGCGCATCACGGGCTCTCGGTCACCCGCATAGTGTACCGGGCAAGTCGGCTGACCGTTGCGAATGCCGAAGCCACGCAGGCGTTCGAGCGCGTTCTTGAAGGTGACCAGCCGCGCCGTCCGATTGATCGCGAAACTGTGGCGCAGGATCGAAAGGTCGACGATATGCGTGCGGACGCCGCGTGCGATCGAGAACTGCAGCAGCATCTCGAACTCGACGAGATCGTCCCGCGACCGCCGGTCGGCATTGGCGAGAGCATCGGCGGCTATCCGCGAGTGCCGGCCGATGAACGCGGCAGCGACCTCCGAGAAGTCCGGTTGCCGGACCCGATCACCGGTTTCCAACACCGGAGAGACGTCGGCCGCCGCTTCAGCCGGCTGACGAGCCGCAACGGAAACGCCAGCCCCGAGCAATGACGCGGGAAACCCGCGGACCGCATCGAGAATGGGGCTGAGCCTCGGCGCCGTCAGGGCGGCAGTGGTCCACATCGCACAATCTCCGATCAACATGTCTGAATCGAACTCAACCATAAAACTTAACGGCCGAAAATAGACAAAAGAGCGAAAATTTGATGATAAGGCACGTATTAGTATCGGAAATCCGCGTCTAATTTCACTTTCCTACATCCTCCTCCAACTTTCTTTCCATATAAATCAAGTACTTATCGTTCCTTCAGTACGCCATGTGATCGCATATCAGTCTTAACACGTCACCATTTTGGGTCGCTTGAAATGATGTCATGCGCTCAATGTAAATAATGTCGCCCAATATGAGCATTATACGACTTTCTATTTTCAGTTGGCCCGGCAGCCTGGATTGGTACGAGGCATTCAGATTCGGGCGAACCCGCATGCAACAGGCCGACCTATCCGTCCCGGCGATGGTCTCCGAGACCGCTCCGGCATTCGCTCCGGCGGGTCACGGCCAGCGCTGGACTGCGCAACGCAAGATGGCCGTTCTGGAAGCCGTGGCCAGCGGCGTCGTGAGCCTGTCGGTGTTGCAGTCGGACTACGGCATCAGCGAATCCGAACTGCGGGAATGGCACTATGCGGTCGAGAAATATGGCTTCGACGGACTGAAGCTGAAACACAAGCGGCCGCGCCGGCAAACGTTCCCACCGCGCCGCTCGCCGTCATGGTTCGGCAGCGACGACAGCGCCGCCCGGTGACGTGGCCGTGTCTGTGCTGACCAACCGTCGCCTGGCGAAGACGCCCTGCCTCCCGAAGGCAGGGTCCATGCGTTTCGCCCATTCGGCGCTTTCGGACCGAGGCAGCAGCGCGGTCCCCTTATCAGGTTGCACGGTCGCGTCGCCCGGTTAGGCGGTTCGGAGGAAGGCCGGGACCGGAACCCAAGCATTGCCGGCGAGACCGGGCTGCGCGGGCGGCTCCGATCCGTTGTCCATGCGTTTGCATGCAGGCCCTGCCGAGGCGGTTGCATCGCGCTGGACGATCATTCCGGCGCCGGCCTGAGCCTGAGGAGTGCGACCGGGTGGTCTATAAGTCAGCGGTCGGATTCACGAGACGGCTGGGAACCATCCGACTCGATCGAACCACTCGCCTCCCGGCAGCGTCCGAAGCCAGTGTTGGTTCTCGTCAAGCTCCGATGCTGGAAAGAGTACTCAACGACGTCTCGTTGCCAATATGTTTTTTCTCGCCGCCACAGTCTCATGCCTACAACAGCGGCCGCCGTTACCTTTTGTCGTTGAGGTCCGGCGAACGATGATCGTCAGGCATTTTCACATAGGGTGGCGCCAAATCGCAAGACGAGGGGCATTCGGCCCTCTCCGGAGCGGCCTCGGTCCGGACATTCATTGGCGTGTCCTGTCGCGCCGGTGCAGAAGGTTTTGATTCGACAGCCGGCACCAGAGGCGACTTCAGGTTGACCCGAATAGTATAATTTCCATTTTATCGTTATGTGCAAATACGGAGCACGGCGAGATACATTCTGCTAATAGATTTCTGATTTATGGCCCGGCGACACTTCCCACAAGAATGAGCATATATTCTATTGAAATCCATTAGACGGATTGCGATAAGACATAATACCGCCGCACGAATTGTGGCATAGGTTTCGTAAGGAGATCGACCTGAAGGCGTAAACGTCTTTATGGTCAGGTAGCTGTTATAAAAATCATGACCCGGCGCATAGAATATACTCATCCGACTGTCGAGATGGAGACATATTCTGGCAAGCGGAGGGAAGATGTCGTGGGAAGTGACGTTTATGAGGTTCAATTGGACCGGAAAATGCCTTCTGATCCGACTTCGTATTTCGGCAAGGCGGAGAAGGCAGCCGATCTGCTTCGTTCCTTCAATCGAATACGAGACCAGCATTCCTTGGACTATGATGACATAGCAATCTTGCTTGCGTGCGGTCGAATCAATTTTGGTTCGCGTCGATATCCGATATCCTATGCTCAAGCGGCCAATGTCTCTTCTCTAGCCGACTATGTCGGAATTCCGCGGGAGACTGTTCGGCGTCGGCTGGGAATACTCGCTTCCAAGCAACTGGTGGCTCGCGTTGCGCATGGCTACATCGTGAGCGACGTGTCGACCTGGTCAAGTCTCACCGGCAACTCCTGACGTTATGGTGCCGCCCGATTGACACGTTCCAATCCTTCGGAACGGGCGTGGCAGAACGCCAACCCGACGTTTCGGCGCACGGCCCGGCGCAGCAATGCCCTACCGAACAAAATATGGAATCGGATGCGATTTCGATCGCAGTCCGTCGGCACTCGGTGTCATCCCCGGACTTATATCTGTTTATGCATTTATAATATTCGGTTGCATTTCCGCAAGGTCACCGTCGACGAACCTCTCGGGGGGCTTGAATCCCCGGAAATTGTCGATCACAACGATTTGGACGGAGAAATTTCAGCTACACCCACGTGAACGGACCGGCCGCGGGCAGTTGCGGACAGCTCATTGAAAAGGGGGAGCGGGTGGCCGGCTGGATTCAAGCGATCGTCGTGTATGCGACATCTGCGACGTATGCGCGCAAGAGACCCGGTGCTGCTACTTATTGGATTCAAATCCAGGCATATAATAAGATTATCGACAATTAAAGTTATAAGAACACGCATACCACAAGGAATACAACATTTCCACTTTATTTCCCTTTCGTTAAATGGTGATATTTAGGCTCAATAATGGGCACTTGAAATATTGATCCTTTGCCTAAAACAATGCGATAACGCTCCATATGGGCAGGGGTCGTCAGACCTGGGTAGATCATATCCATATGGTGAATTCGACTCCGCTTTTGTTCTCGCTCAATAGTCAAGCTTAACTTGATTTGCTGAGTGCATTGCAAGGGCCAGGTCGTCGGTAGAAATTCCAGGCGGGGGTGCAGATGCAGCGCGAACTTCCAGAAGACTCCTTGATACCACGACCGGGGCACCCGGTTTCCTCTGAGATCAACCGGTATTCCGTGCGCGCGGAGAAGGCCGGAGAGATGATCAAGAACTTCGGGAAGATCCGCCAGCAGTATGATCTCGACTTCGACGATGTCGCTATTTTGCTTGCTTGTGGCCGTATTAATTTTGGCTCGAGGAAATACCAGTTCTCTTACGTACAAGCTGCAAACGTTTCTTCAATCGCGGACTATATCGCGATGCCGCGCGAGACCGTGCGGCGGCGACTGCAAATCCTCGACACCAAACGTCTGATGGCGCGGGTCGCGCATGGATATATCGTCAGCGATCTCGCCGCATGGTCGTGCCTGACCGGCAATTCGTGACCCTGTCGACATCGCGTCCCGGTTCTTGCGTCCGTTCCGGCCCACCAAGAGCGGATGGGCCTCACTCGGGATAGCGAACCGTCGCCCGCGTAGGGAGTATGGCGAGGGCGGTCCGTGACGGCCCGATCGTGGCGCGGCGATTGCTTCCGCGCTGCCAGGCGTGCCGCATCCCGGAACGGTGTTTCGGAATGACGCCCGGCGGTCATCCGAACGATCGGATCCTTGGATCAAGCAATCCGTGTTTCGGATTGATGGCACGGATTGGGATCCGTCCGGCATGTCGGTCCGCCTGAGGCATTAGATGTGAGAGGAGGCGATCATGGCGATCAGAATCCTGGTTGTGGTAGCCGACCCGCGGACACGCATGCTGCTTTCGACCTTCTGTCGGGAGAATAACTATACTGTGGAATGGGCCGCTACCGCGCTGGATGCGTGGGCGAAATGCCTTACCTACTCTCCTGATATCCTGGTTCTCGATTTGGACAGCGTCGACGCGGTCGATTCCGAGTTGGTCTGGCACGTCTGCGGTCTCTGCAACGTTCTGCTGCTGAAGGGATCGCGGCCGCTGCGGAGCCCTGCCCGTATCGGCGACCCTCCGGCCAAGGCGATCATCGGCAAGCCGGTGCGGGTCGAAGACCTCGTCGCGGCCATTCTGACGATCCGGAGCGATCAGTCGGAATATCGCGCGTCTTTAAGCAGAAGTGGCGTTCTCCGGTTCGGGCGCTTTGCCTTCCACAATGCAACCCGAAAGCTCGTGTCCGAAGACCGTGCCGTATATCTGACAAATATGCAGACGGTGCTTCTCGAATATTTTCTGTCCAGGCGCGGTGTCCATCTATCGCGTGAACAGATTGCAAAAGCTCTGTACGGTAGCATCCAAAACGTTAATGTTCGCTCCGTCGATGTGCTGATCAGCCGCCTGCGAACGGTCCTCGGACAACAGCGCGGCGGAGATCGATTCATCCGCAGCATTCGCGGTATCGGCTATGTATTCGTCGCGGACCCGATGGACGCCGTGAATGTGAACCTGGACATCGAGCCGCCGGCCAAAGGCCGCAAGCCGCTCTTCGAGGCGGATGTTTATTAGATCTGGCATCCAAATCGTTTTTGTATCGCACACCCATGGCGTCCCATCCTGGCACGACGCCGGCCTCCCTGCTCAGGACGGCCAGGAGGCGCTACACCGCCCTGAACGATTTCGTCGGCCAAGATCGGCATGGCCATCCTGAATCCATGGCCTCCTGGATCGGCACGCTGCCTCGTGCCGTCGGAGCCGCGACGCCGGCCTCGGCTCGTCAGGCGAAGCCGCTCATCGCGCTGCTGCGCGGATACCGTGGACCGCCCGGGGCCGGTCAGCGGTCCGCTTCCGTCATGGACCGCCCTTCGTAAGAGCCCGCCACTTCCGGCGACCGGCCGGCCTTCGCACGAAGCTCGCCGCGAAAGACGCCGTCGCTTTGCAGGCCGCGCCACCCAGCCCTGCGACCCACGTCCGTCCCGGAGGTCAGAATCAGACATTTGCGTCCCGCAAATGCCGGATCGAGTTGACCGGGCAATCAAATAGTCAGTGGTTCAGATTCATGAGGCGGATGGGAACCCTCCGTCTCGATCGCACCACTAGAGTTGCCAGTGGCTGCAGAGCCGCTCCAGGAAGGCCGCCTCGCGCTGCTCAAGCCGCTCCGTGACATCGCCCTCGGCATCGAGGAGGCTGACCGATGTCGCAAAGGGCTCGCTGGCGTCGTGCCCCATGAGCCGCTCCCGGCGCTCGACCGCCGTCTCCCGGATGGTTGCAAGGCTGCGGCGGCGCCGAACCAGGACCAGATTGCCCAACCCGTTCAGAATGTCCTTGTCGGACCGCACACCGACCGTCAAAGCGCGTCCCGCGGCCGGAGCCCGCCGGGTCGCGAACTTGTCGACATGCAAGTCCTCGGGGGCCGGAAGCCCGGACGCGCCTGACAGGAGAAGTTCAAGCTTCAGCATGATCGGCAGCTGGACGCGCGTTGCAGAGATGGCGGGCGAATAGAGCAGCCCGCGCAGTTCCTGACGCTCGGCATCGCTCAGATCCAACGGCGACCCATCCTGCAGGACATTCTCTCCAGCCGCCAACGTATCGACGATCTTGCCAAACCGAGCAAGCCGCGATCCCGTATAGTCCCTTCGCAGAAGCAGGTAGAAACAGAGCCGCTCAAGCTTCTCCAGAAACTCGGTATGCAGGGCTCGTTCTTTGCAGTTGTTCAAGATGCGAAGAGCTGGACCGATCCATTCGTTGAAGTCAAAGGATTGAAGGACGAATAGACTTCCTGAATCCCGCTCCAGGGACGCCTTCTGGTTGATCAGATAATCATAGATGGACGCATAGGGGATCAGGATGTCGGCGACGAAGGCCTCCCGTCCGATGCCGTTGGGCACGAGCGATTGGAAATCGGTCAGGATGGATTTCACCCTGCGGCCGGTATGGGCGAACAAGGTGTGATGGAGCAGGGATTCGAAGCCGGCGCGTCCGAGGGCGCCTTCGATCCGCTCCCATTCGCATGCCATCGCCTCGGCCTGCTCGTCCGGCAGGCTGGACACGATCTCCGCTTTGATCAGGTCCGAAGTCGACAGGTTGAGGCCGCGACTGTTGATGACCGAGAATATCCGATAGGCGGTGGAGCGATCGGCCGCGGTGATGACCACGAAGTAGCATCGCTCGACCACGAACATCGTCAGGCGTTGCCGCCGTTTCGGCGACAGCGCCTGCAGGGCTTTGCGCATGAAGACGAGGTTGCGCAGGATGTTGTCGTCGCCGGCAGGTTCCGCGCTGTCGTCCGGGACCGTGCAGGTGGCCCCGGGAGCCTGGACGAATGCGGCGAAGAAGTCGTTGTCGCGCGGCCTCAGTGTCAGGCGGAACCGGTCGGACGTGCCGACGAGCGGGTTGCCGCGCGCATGAACCAGATCGTGCAGGGCAGCGGCCGTGGCCTGATCGGTTTCGATGTCCCGCAGTAACGAAATGAGCATCGTCAGCGTGGTCAGTCGCTGTTGGCCGTCGATCACGTCGGCCTCGGGAGCGTTGGGCATCCTGACCAGGATGACGCTGCCGAAAAAGTATGGCCGCATCGCGTCGACTGGGCATTCCGGATCGTATTCGTCGATTTCCGTAAAAAGATCGTCCAGCAAGTCACCTGCCTGCTCGGTCGACCAGGAATAGGCTCTCTGAAAATTGGGGATGCAGAAGACATATTCTTCTGACATCATTTTCCGCAGCGGAAGTTCGCGAGCGTGCAGAGATGGCATCATGTCGTTCTGATCTTCTTGTGAAATTATTCGGATAATTACCGGGCAGATACCACATGGGCTTCCGACCGGAAGAGCAAAGCAGGCGACTGCGCCTAAAACGGGCACCGACGCTGGCTGCGGTGCCGCTTCCGCTGGCAAAGTCCCGTTAAGGTAACGCAACTGTGTCGTTGGGATCGTCGCGCAAGCGCCGTCCAGGCGGGCCGAAAGGGCGACGGTCGGCGCTCGTTCTGTACCGACGGCTCATGCCATCGTCTGGCGGCGGACCACGGTCCGGGGAGGCTTCCGGTCGTCTCGACTGCGGGCGCGACCGGGATTGTCCCGGTTCGTCATCGTTGGGTTCGGAACCGGCATCGGTCCGAATCGCCTGCGATGGTTTCGCCGGACGATGGGATCGCAGGTTCGCATGTGTCCGCCTTCGGGCGCACGATGGTCATCGGAACTCTTGAAGCCGTCGGCACCGCCGATAGGAGAAGTCTGTCGCAATGATCGTCGAGCGCAAATTGACGGCCGAGGAACTGGCCGAGATCCTCAGGGTACCGCTCGAGGCCGCACGCGCGGTGGCGATTCGGAACGAGTGGCGGTTCGAGCGCGACCGCAGGGGGCGGCTGCGGATCTCCGTTCCGGACCAGTTCTTGAAGGCACAGACGGGTGGCGCCCGACCACAGGCGCGGCGGGCTGCGCCCTCCGAAACGCCGGCGCCGGCAAAGCGGAAGGCGGCGTCGGCTCCCGCGGCAGAGCCGGCAGCGGCACGCCCGGCGGCGAAAGCCCGGCCCGCCAACCATCGCAGTCCGCCGGCGGCGGCAGCGCCCACGGCCACGGCCACGGCGCCAGGAGCCGATCCCGATTCGCGTCCCCCGCAACGCCGCGCCGAAGCCGGTGCCGGCGCCGGCGCGCGCGGGGCGACCGAGCCGGTGCCGCCACCCAAGGAGGCGGGCCGACAGGACGCATTCTCGCTGCAGGTTCGGGTCTCCAGCCTCGAGAGCCAGATCGAAACCCTGATGAAGCTCGCGCTGTTGGAACGTCAGCGCGCCGAAGAGGCGATTGCCGAACGCAATCATTGGCGCAATCTTGCCGAGCGCCTGATCGAAGCCCTGCCGGACAGCAGTTCCTGGCTGCGGCGCTGGCTGCACTGATCCGGCCGCCGATCGCAGGACTGAGACCGGAAGCCCGCATCCTTGGCAGCCGTCGCGACCGGGCGGTGCCTTCCGGAACTTCGGCACCAGACCGCGCCGCATGCGAAGGGTTTTGCGGCACCGACGCATCGGCCCGTGGCCGGGGCGCGACGCTCTCTTGGACGACGGCAACGCACAGCCGGGCATCGGTCCCGAAGGATCCGCCGCAGCTCGGGCCGTCGACCAGACTTCGGCCCGCAAGAGCTACGGAAACAGGGACGACGACGCGCCAGGAACAAACCGGGTACGCGCCCCCAGGCCGGGAACCGGCGACCATTCCGCGGGGAGCGGTCGCCCTGAGGCCGCATCGGAGAACGCCCCGGTATGCGGCGGCGTCGAACACGGATGCGGGATTTCGATCCGCGCCATTGCGAGCCGGATCACCGGAGCCGTCCGCCCGGCTCCTTGCCGGACCGGCCGAACAGGGACGTGACCAGCCAGGTCGTGCCGAGAATCACGGCGCAGACGACGGCCCAGACCGTGAAGAGGGCGACGCCGCCGAAGCCCTGCAGCAGATCGATGAGCCAGGTCGGCGACGTCGGCTCGATCGGGAAGCCCGGCACTTCGTCGCCGAAGCTCCAGCGCGCGACACCGAAAACGATGCGCGTCATCGCCCAGGCCCCGAAGACCAGGAAGGACCAGAAGGCTACGCCGATCCAGGCGGCAGTCCAGGCGAGCGGGCGCATGGCGTCGTCTCCAGTTCGTGCCTGTCTCCACCGGCGACGGCCGGATCCGGACCCGCCCCCGGGCCATGCCGGTACGGCCTTCCCGCTACGGCGCGGCCGGGGCGATGCCGGCATCCGGCTGAGATCGGTGGTCCGGAGGTGCCGTTCAAGAGCCGGCACGGCAAAGCCCATCCTCCGTCGAGCCTTTCCACGGCGTTCGGACCGGCTCCGGCCTCATCGCGAAGGTCGAGGACGCGGAGCGGCCGGGCCCACCAGGGACGGCTGCGGTATCAGGGGCGACGCATCCGGGAGCCCGGCCAGACCGGCGGCGCGACGCGCGCAAACTGTGCCGGCCGTTCGATTTCGCTACCGAGCCGTTCGGCGGCGTGCCAGCCCCAGCGCGGATCGTCGAGAATGGCCCGGGCAAGGGCGATCTGGTCGGCTTCCCCGCGCTGCAGGACGGCTTCGGCCTCTTCGGGATCGACGATCATGCCGACCGCCTGGGTGATGATACCGGTCTCCGCCTTGACGCGCGCCGCGAAGGGCACCTGGTAGTTCGGGCCGACCGGGATGCGGATCTTCGGCGTGATGCCGCCGGAGGAGACACAGACATAGTCTAGCCCCTCGGCCTTGAGCCGAGCCGCCATTTCGACGGCATCCTCGGGGGTCAATCCGCCCTCGGCCCAGTCCGTGCCGGTGATCCGGGCGCCAACGGCGAGATCCGGCACGGCCGCGCGCACGGCCCGCGCCACGGCAGTCGGAAAGGCGGCTCGACGGTCGAAATCGCCGCCAAAGGCGTCGTCGCGCCGGTTGGCGAGCGGCGAGAGCATCGCATGCATCAGATAGCCATGCGCCATATGCAATTCGATCAGGTCGAAGCCGATCCGGCGGGCGCGCAGAGCGGCGGCCACGAAGGCTCGTTCGATGCGCTCGAAATCGGCCGCCTCGAGAAGCCCGGGCACAGGCCAGCCGTCGTCGAAGGGCAGCGCCGAGGGGCCGAAGGTTGGCCAGGCGTCCTCGGCCTGCGACAGGGCGCGGCCGCCCTCCCAGGGCCGTTGCGACGAGCCCTTGCGGCCCGAATGGCCAAGCTGCACGCCCCACTTGGTTCCCGGCACCGCATAGGCCCGCGCGGCCGCCATCACCGGCGCCAGGGCCCGCTCGGCGGCATCGGAATAGAGCCCGAGGCAGCCATGGGTGATCCGGCCGCGCCGTTCGACGGCGGTCGCCTCCAGGATCACCAGACCGGCGCCGGACATTCCGAGCATCGGCAGATAGGTGCGGTGCCAATCGCCGGCACAGCCGTCCTCGGCCGAATACTGGCACATGGGCGAGACGACGATACGGTTCGGCACGGTCACAGGGCCGACGGCAAGCGGCGAGAACAGGATCGACATGACGGCTCCGGGAAAGGGCAGGGCCGCTGCAGCGGACCCGCTCCGGACGCCGGCGTCAAGTCAACCCAGCCGCGCGGTGCGTTTCTTGTCTGCCGGGCCGTGGACGGGGCATGATTGCAGGATGCCCACTGACGATCTTTCCACGCTTCTGACGATGCCCTCCCGTCCGGAGGAGACGCGCCTGGTGCTGCGCGGCGTCAAACGGCACCTGCGGCGGCTCGGGCTTGCCTGTGTCGAGGAACTGCCGCTCGCCTCCGGCCGCCGGGCCGATGTGGTCGCGCTCGGCGACGACGGCAGCATCCGGATCGTCGAGGTCAAATCCTCGATCGAGGATTTCCGGGTCGACCAGAAATGGCCCTTCTACCGCCTGCATTCCGACCGGCTCTATTTTGCAACCAGTCCGCGGGTGCCGTTGGACATCTTCCCGGAGGATTGCGGCCTGATCGTCGCCGACGCCTTCGGGGCGGAGATCCTGCGGGAGGCGCCGGAGCATCGACTGGCCGCCGCGACCCGCAAAGCCATGACCATCCGCTTCGCACGCGCCGCCGCTCTGCGGCTGCACGGTGCGGTCGATCCGGAGACTTTCGAGGGTTGACGGTCGGTCGGGCCGGATCGGCAACCGGGCGCGTTCACGGGAATGCCCTGAAACGACGAAACCCCCGGACCAGGCCGGGGGCTTCGTCAATCCTGCGGGTCAGGCCGCAAGGACATTCGATCGGCAGGGGAAGGCCGTCGAAGCCGTTCGGATGCGTTGCAGCAATCCGGCCGGTCAGGCGATGCGCGTGCGCGACGGGCTCGGCAGCTTGGCGGCGCGGTTGGCGAGCGCCCGCGCGGAGCTGGTACGACCGGCGAGGCCTTCGAAGAAGATCTTGGGATCGCGAACGAAAATCTCGGTCGCGACGGCCACGAGGCCACCGAAGGCAACAGCGAGAGCGAGATATTCGAGGAAGTGCGGACCGATCATGGCGGGTCTCCGTGGAGCAACGAACTCTGTTGCAATGCAATATAGAGAAGACCAAACCTGACAGCAAGGTATCTGGCATGCCAGATACCGCCGAGCGGCCATGTCGCAAATGCATGACCGACCTCCTCACCCCGGCGCCGGCAAGCGGGGCGCCTGCCCGTCTGCATTCGGCCCCAAAATGCATGTGGGAGCCGCCCCGGCAGGGTGGCTCCCACAAAATCATCCTTGCTGGACTTCGCTGCGGTTGCCCCGCAGGGCCCGCGCCGGATCACTCCGCCGCGCTGGAGACCGTTCCGGACGCCGCCTTGGTCTCCTCGACATCGTCGATGTCCTTGAGTTCCTCAAGCCGCGGCATGGAGACGATGTTGTAGCCGGAATCGACGAAATGCACTTCGCCGGTCACGCCGGAAGACAGATTCGACAGCAGATACAATGCCGTACCGCCGACCTCATCGATCGAGACGGTGCGCCCGAGCGGCGAGTTGCGCTTCTGGAAATTGAACATCAGCCGGGCATCGGCGATGCCGGCCCCCGCCAGCGTCCTGACCGGACCGGCCGAGATCGCGTTTACGCGGATGTCGTCAAGGCCGAAATCCATCGCCAGGTAGCGGACCGAGGATTCCAGCGCCGCCTTGGCGACGCCCATGACGTTGTAGTTGGGCATGACCCGCGTCGAGCCGCCATAGGTCAGCGTGACCATGGAGCCGCCGGGATTCATGATCGCCGCCGCCCGCTTGGCGATCTCCGTGAAGGAGAAGCAGGAGATCACCATGGTGCGCACGAAATTTTCGCGCGTGGTGTCGGCGTAACGGCCCTTGAGTTCGGTCTTGTCCGAGAAAGCGATGGCATGAACCAGGAAGTCGAGCCGGCCCCAACGCTCCTTGATGGTCTCGAAGACGCGGTCGACCGAGGCGACATCCTCGACATCGCAAGGGATCAGGAAATCGGATCCGAGCGAGGCCGCAAGCGGCTTCACCCGCCGGCCGAAGGCCTCACCCTGGTAGGTGAAGCCGAGTTCCGCGCCGGAATCGGCCAGCTTCTTGGCGATCCCCCAGGCAATGGAATGGTCGTTCGCGACGCCCATCACCAGCCCGCGCTTGCCATGCATCAGTCCGCTCATGCGGGTCCCTGCTTCATAGGCCCGTCTGCCGCTCGCCGCTGGGACGAGGCGCAGGTGAGGGTAGCCGTAGCGATCGGTCCACATGCGATCC
The DNA here is from genome assembly GCF_018729455.1 of Prosthecodimorpha staleyi. NCBI lineage: Bacteria > Pseudomonadati > Pseudomonadota > Alphaproteobacteria > Hyphomicrobiales > Ancalomicrobiaceae > Prosthecodimorpha > Prosthecodimorpha staleyi. Next base: position 66,305 of record NZ_JAHHZF010000007.1, read on the forward strand.
GGTACGTTCGAGGGTTCGAACCGGATCGCACAGTCTCTTGAAAACCTTATGACACGGCCGGCGCGGCGCGCGCCAGCCGTCGCGTTCAGCGGTCGTGCCGCTGGAACACCAGCGTGGCATTCGTGCCGCCGAAGCCGAAGGAATTGGACAAAACGGTCTCCAGTTCCACGTCGTCGACCCGCTGGCGCAGGATCGGCATGTCGGCGAAATCGGGATCGAGCTCTTCGATATTCGCCGATTCGGCCATGAAACCGTTCTGCATCATCAGGAGCGAATAGATCGCCTCCTGCACGCCGGCCGCGCCGAGCGAATGGCCGGTCAGCGACTTGGTCGCCGAGATCGGCGGCACGTCCTTGCCGAACACCGCGCGGATCGCCTCGATCTCCTTGGCATCGCCGACCGGCGTCGCCGTGGCGTGCGGGTTGATGTAGTCGACCTTGCCCTTCACGGTCGCCAGCGCCTGGCGCATGCAGCGCATCGCCCCCTCGCCCGACGGGGCGACCATGTCGTGGCCGTCCGAGGTGGCGCCGTAGCCGGTCAGTTCGGCATAGATGCGGGCCCCGCGCGCCTTGGCATGCTCGAGCTCCTCGAGCACCAGCACGCCCGCGCCGCCGGCGATGACGAAGCCGTCGCGGTTCTTGTCGTAGGCGCGGGAGGCGGTTGCCGGCGTGTCGTTGAACTTCGACGACATGGCCCCCATGGCATCGAACAGGACCGACAGCGACCAGTCGAGTTCCTCGCAGCCGCCGGCGAACATGACGTCCTGCTTGCCGAGGATGATCTGCTCGGCCGAGTTGCCGATGCAGTGGCTCGACGTGGCGCAGGCCGACGAGATCGAATAGTTGACGCCCTTGATCTTGAACCAGGTGGCGAGCGTCGCCGATGCGGTCGACGACATCGCCTTCGGCACCGCGAAGGGTCCGACGCGCTTCGGACCCTTGGTCCGGGCGATGTCGCAGGCCTCCAGCAGGGTGCGGGTCGACGGGCCGCCGGAGCCCATGATGATGCCGGTCCGCTCGTTGGAGATGTCGCTCTCCTCAAGCCCGGAATCGCGGATCGCCTGGTCCATGGCGACATGGTTCCAGGCGGTGCCGCCGCCGTGGAAACGCATGGCGCGGCGATCGATCAGGCCCTCGGGATCGAGGGTCGGGGCGCCCTGCACCTGCGACCGGAAGCCGATTTCGGCATGCTTCTCGGCACGCGTGATGCCCGATCGGGCCTCGCGCAGCGAGGCAATGACTTCCTGGGTGTTGTTGCCGATGGAGGATACGATCCCCATCCCGGTCACGACCACTCGCCTCATCTGGGCCTCGATTCTCGTCTCGTTCTCATTGCCGGGCGCAATCCGTATCGGACGGACCGGCGCTTCAACGCCGGTGCCGGCAGCCTGTCCGGATCGGGCCACCGGTCTTGACGTCCCGGGCCATCAGGCCTGGAACAGCCCCACCTTCAGATCCTTCGCCGAATAGATCTCCTGGCCGTCGGCCTTGACCCAGCCGTCGGCGATGCCGAGCACCAGCCTGCCGCGCATCACGCGCTTGAACTCGATGCCGTACTCGACCAGCTTCACGCCCGGCTGGATCTGCCCGGTGAATTTCACCTCGCCGACGCCCAGGGCCCGCCCGCGTCCCGGCGACCCGAGCCAACCGAGATAGAAGCCGACCAGTTGCCACAGCGCATCGAGTCCGAGGCAGCCCGGCATGACGGGATCGCCCTGAAAGTGGCACGAAAAGAACCAGAGATCGGGCCGGATGTCGAATTCGGCGCGGATATATCCCTTGCCGTTCTCGCCGCCCGTCTCGGAAATCTGCGTGATGCGGTCGAACATCAACATCGGAGGCAGCGGCAGCTGGGCATTGCCCGGGCCGAACAACTCTCCGCGCCCACAGGCGAGCAGATCTTCATAAGCAAAGCTGGAGCGGCGCTCGTCCATGGGGTTCCGTATCGCCCTTTCGTGTTCTGCGGCACAGCCCGGAACTCCGGACCGTCGGGCTTTGCGCCCTTCGACCGCCCATGCGGCTCCAGCCCCCGAAGAGGCCGGCACTATGACCGCGGCGCCTTCTAACATAGGGATCGGGGCTCCGAAAGATCAGAGGCAGCCGAACCGGCGTCGTAACGGAAACCATATGAGGACTATTCCGAGCATGCCGCGGGTTGCCCTGCTTGCGAATGGTTCCTATTATTGTCCCAACGAGCCTCAACGGCTTGCGACACCGGAGACGCGCTGGTGGTTCGATCGCGGCAAGCGGCTCCCGTTCCGCTGCCGTAGTCGAACCATGAACCTTTTGACGGGAGGAGTGACGTCCGGCATTCTCCGAAGGCATCCAAGATCGAGGACGGCGATGGAAGCGAGGTCAGTGACCCTTTATGCCCAGCGCGAGCCGGACCCGGCCGGGTCCGCCCGCGACGGCGAGGCGCGCCCGACCTGCGTCACCGCGATGATGCGCCGCGCCGGCCTCAGGCCGACCCGCCAGCGCCTCGCCCTCGCCTCGCTGCTGTTCGGCCGCGGCCACCGCCATGTTTCGGCGGAAGCGCTGCACGAGGAGGCCATCCTGGCGCGGGTGCCGGTCTCGCTGGCGACCATCTACAACACCCTGCACCAGTTCACCGAAGTCGGCCTGCTGCGCGAACTGGCCGTCGACGGCTCGAAATCCTATTTCGACACCAATGTCGGCGACCATCACCACTTCTTCGTCGAAGGCGACAATGCCATGCTCGACATCCCGGCCAGTTCGGTCGAGATCGGCAGGCTGCCGGCGGTTCCGGACGGTATGGAGATCGTCCGGGTCGATGTGGTGGTGCGCCTGCGCCGCAAGGATTGACCGGCCGGCCGGGACTGCCGCTGCAGACCGCACACCGGTGCTGAGACCGCCCGCCCGCGTCGGCTTTGGGGGTGCGGCGCAGGATTGCCGCGATTTCGGCGTCTTGCAGGCCTTTGCCTGCCGGGCCGCGGGTGTTATCAAGCGCGCGACCTCTGACCTGTCCGGAACCCGATGACCACGCCGCTTGCGCAAATCCGCAATTTCTCGATCATCGCCCATATCGACCATGGCAAGTCGACGCTCGCCGACCGGCTGATCCAGGCCTGCGGCGGCCTCGAAAGCCGCGAGATGGTCGATCAGGTGCTCGACAACATGGATATCGAGCGCGAGCGCGGCATCACCATCAAGGCGCAGACCGTCCGGCTCGAGTACAAGGCCGCCGACGGGCAGGTCTATACGCTGAACCTGATGGACACGCCCGGCCATGTCGACTTCGCCTACGAGGTCTCCCGGTCGCTGGCCGCCTGCGAGGGCTCACTCCTGGTGGTCGACGCCTCGCAGGGCGTCGAGGCGCAGACGCTCGCCAACGTCTATCAGGCGATCGACAACCATCACGAGATCGTGCCGATCCTCAACAAGATCGACCTGCCGGCCGCCGATGCCGACCGCGTCAAGGCGCAGATCGAGGAGGTGATCGGCATCGACGCCTCCGAGGCCGTGCCGATCTCGGCCAAGACCGGGCTCGGCATCCCGGACGTGCTGGAGGCGATCGTCAAGCGCCTGCCGCCGCCGCGCGGCGATGTCGATGCGACCCTGAAGGCGATGCTGGTCGACAGCTGGTACGATACCTATCTGGGCGTCGTGGTGCTGGTGCGCGTGGTCGACGGCATCCTGCGCAAGGGCCAGAAGGTCCGCATGATGGGCACCGGCGCCACCTACGAAATCGAGCGGGTCGGCGTCTTCACCCCGAAGATGCGTGACCTGACGCAGCTCAGCCCGGGCGAGATCGGCTTCATCACCGCCTCGATCAAGGAAGTCGCCGACACCCGCGTCGGCGACACGATCACGGACGACCGCAAGCCGACCGCAGAGGCCCTGCCGGGCTTCCGTCCGGCCCAGCCGGTGGTGTTCTGCGGCCTGTTCCCGGTCGACGCGGCCGAGTTCGAGGACCTGCGCACGGCCGTCGGCAAGCTCCGGCTCAACGACGCCAGCTTCACCTACGAGATGGAGACCTCGGCGGCGCTCGGCTTCGGCTTCCGCTGCGGCTTCCTCGGCCTGCTGCATCTGGAGATCATCCAGGAGCGGCTGGAGCGCGAGTTCAATCTCGACCTGATCGCCACGGCGCCCTCGGTCGTCTACCAGATGACGCTGACCGACAATTCCACGATCGAACTGCACAATCCGGCCGACATGCCGGAGGTGACCAAGATCGAGGAGATCCGCGAGCCCTGGATTCGCGCCACCATCCTGACGCCGGACGAATATCTCGGCTCGGTCTTGAAGCTCTGCCAGGACAAGCGCGGCGTCCAGATCGACCTGTCCTATGCCGGCGCCCGGGCCATGGTGGTCTACGACCTGCCGCTCAACGAGGTGGTGTTCGACTTCTACGACCGGCTCAAGTCGGTCTCGAAGGGCTATGCCTCGTTCGACTACCAGATCACCGACTACCGCCCGGCGGACCTGGTGCGCATGCAGATCCTGGTCAACAGCGAGCCGGTCGACGCGCTCGCCATGCTGGTGCACCGGACCCGGGCGGAGAGCCGCGGCCGGGCGATCTGCGAGAAGCTGAAGGACGTGATCCCGCCGCACATGTTCCAGATCCCCGTGCAGGCGGCGATCGGCGGCAAGATCATCGCCCGCGAGACCATCCGCGCGCTGCGCAAGGACGTGACCGCCAAGTGCTACGGCGGCGACGCGACCCGCAAGCGCAAGCTCCTCGACAAGCAGAAGGAGGGCAAGAAGCGGATGCGCCAGTTCGGCAAGGTCGAAATCCCCCAGGAAGCCTTCATCCAAGTCCTGAAGGTGGAGGGGTGAGGAACGGTCCGCGCCCCTCGGGGCGCGGATGAAAAGCTCCAGTGGAGCTTTTCAAGTGACGAACGCCCTGAGCCCAAGCGAAGGGCAGGACGAGGCGCGGCCCACGCCCCTCGGGGCGTGAACGAAAAGCTCCAATGGAGCCTTTCGAGCAACGAACGCCCTGAGCTCAAGCGAAGGGCAGGACGAGGCGCGGTCCGCGCCCCTCGGAGCGCGGACGAAAAGCTCCAGTGGAGCTTTTCAAGTGACGAACGCCCTGAGCCCAAGCGAAGGGCCGGACATGCGTCGGAGGGCACCCTCTCTCGGCGCATCCCCGGCCGGAGCGCAAGCGGAGTGCCGGGGCCCACTCCGCCGCAAACTTGCCTCAACGGCTTGTTTTTATTGATGGATTTTATTCTGACCGGCGTGCCGGATCGGCGGGTTTTGCATACCTTGCCCGGGGAAGCGCCGAGAGATCGCGTCCTGCGCGCCCGTCCGACTTCCGACCAGTCTCAATACGGCAGCCCGACATAGTTCTCCGCGATCGCCGCCGAGGCCACCTCGGAGCTGGCGATATAGTCGAGTTCCGCCAACTGCATACGGGCCCCGAAGGCGCCGGTCTCCGGCAGCAGGTGCATCATCGCGGTCATCGACCAGGAGAAGCGCTCGGCCTTCCAGATGCGCGCCAGGGCGCGCGCCGAATAGGCATCGATCCCGGCGCTCGACTGCTCCTCGTAGAATTCGCGCAGGCCGGTGGCGAGATAGTGCACGTCGCTGGCCGCCAGGTTCAGCCCCTTGGCGCCGGTCGGCGGGACGATGTGGCCGGCGTCGCCGACCAGGAACAGGCGGCCGAAGCGCAGCGGCTCGGCCACGAAGGAGCGCAGTGCCGCGATGCTCTTCTCGATCGACGGACCCGGCACGACCCGGTCGGCGACCGCCTCCGGCAGGCGTCGGCGGAACTCGTCGTAGAAGCGCTGGTCGGACCAGTCCTCGACGCGCTCGGTCGGCGGGACCTGGACGTAGAAGCGGCTGCGGCTGTGCGAGCGCATCGAGGCGAGCGCGAAGCCGCGGTCGTGGCGGGCATAGACCAGTTCCTCGTCGGCCGGCGGCACGTCGGCGAGCAGGCCGAGCCAGGCGGTGCCGTAGATCCGCTCGTAGAGCGTGAGCGCAGCTTCGGGTACCGAGGCGCGCGAGACACCGTGGAAGCCGTCACAGCCGACCACGAAGTCGCAGTCGATCACCTGGGTGACGCCATCCTTCCGGTAGGTGACCCAGGGCTTGACGCCGTCGAAATCGTGGATCTCGACCGAGGCCGCCTCGTAGACGGTCGCGGCGCCGAACTCGGCGCGGGCGTCCATCAGGTCGCGGGTCACCTCGGTCTGGCCATAGACCACCACCGACCGGCCGCCGGTCAATCCGGCCAGGTCGATGCGATGCGTGCGGTCGGCGAAAGCCATCGAGAAGCCGTGATGCACGAGCCCTTCGCGATCGAGCCGGTCGCCGCAGCCGCAGGCGCGCATCTGGTCGACCAGGCCAGTCTCCAACACGCCGGCGCGGATGCGCGACAGGACATGCTCGGCGCTGCGCGCCTCCAGGATGACCGCGTCGATGCCGGCCCTGGCCAGGATCTGGCCGAGCAGCAGGCCGGACGGCCCCGCTCCGACGATACAAACCTGATGCCGCATGCCGTGGGCCTCCCTCAGCGACGCCGATTCCGGCGATCTTGGCGCAAACCTGCGCCGGCGGGGGCTTGCGGGGAATGGAGCCGTCGCACAGTCTCTTGGACAAATCGAACTTCCACGGGAGCCCGAGGATGCGCAACCTGCCGCCCGCCTATGCGCTCTACGGCGAGGATGCCGCCGGGTTTCCGGACGAACTGCATATCGAGACGATCAGGGTCCGCAGCCGAGTCCACGACTGGAACATCCGCCTGCACCGGCACGGCGAGCTGTATCAGTTCTTCCTGCTGACGCACGGCGGCGGCATGGCGACGATCGACGGGGCGCGGCATCCGCTGCGATCCGGCACCGCCATCGCGATGCCGCCGCTGGTCGTCCATGGCTTCGATTTCGAGCCCGACACCGACGGTTTCGTCGCCAGCGTGCCGCCGGCGGTGCTCGATCGCGCGGCTTTCGGCGACGGCGCCTGGCGGCGCGACCTGGCGCGCCCGGCCCTGCTCGATCGGCCGGAGACCGAAGTCGCCCCCCTCGCCCAGGTCTTCGGGCTCGCCCTGCAGGAATTCGCCGAGGATCGCGCGGGGCGCCGGGAGGCGCTGACGGCGGTTTCCGGGTTGATCCTGGTCGCGTTCCGGCGGGCGATCGCGGCCGCCCTGCCGGAAACCGCCGGCGCGCGGGCCGCGCCCGGCCAGCGTCTCTTCGAGCGGTTCAAGGCCGAGGTCGAGGCGCACTATCGCGCCCATCTGCCGATCGCCGAGTTCGCCCGCCGGCTCGGCACCAGTCCGCAGCATCTCACGCGGACCTGCCGGGCCCTGTCCGGACGATCGGCTCTGGACATCGCCCATGACCGGATCGTCCTGGAGGCGCGCCGGCACCTGCTCTACACCTCGATGACCGTCGCCGAGATCGCCTTCCTGCTCGGCTTCTCCGATCCGGCCTATTTCACCCGCTTCTTCGGCCAGCGCACCGGGGTCAGCCCCAGCGCCTACCGGCAGGCCGTGGAGGGTCAGGGCCGGGCCCCGGCAGGGCGCGATGCCGCGCCGCCCGCCGGGCGGCGCAAGACCTTCAACGGCCGATCCGGCTCAGCACCTGCGGGTTCAGGAAGCGCTCGATGACCAGCATGAACAGGATCGAGGGCACGAGCAGGATCAGGGCGGTGATCGACGCGATCTGGTAGTTGCCGCCCATGCTCGCATTGTAGAGCAGCAAGGGCAGCGTGCTGACCTGCGGCACGCCGACGAAGAAGGTTCCGGTGAATTCGTCGAGCGATTCCAGGAAGACGAACACGGCGCTGGCCATCAGACCGGGCGTGGCCAGCGGCAGCGTCACGGTCAGAAAGGTCCGCCAGGCGGAGGCGCCGAGATTGCGGGCGGCCAGTTCGAGATCGCGATCGATCGCCGCGAAGGCCGCTGCCGCGATCCAGACGGAATAGACCAGACCGTGCACCGTATGCACCGCAACCACGCCGGCCACCGTTCCGGTCCAGCCGAAGGCGTAGAAGATGCGCGCCACGTTCATGTAGATCGCCACCGACGGGAAGGCCTGCGGCAGCATGAACAGGATCAGGAGCACGAGGCGGCCGGGCAGGCGCAGCCGGCCGAGCGCGTAGCCGGCCGGGATAGAAATCGCGAAGGCGAAGACCACGGTGAGCAGCGCGATCTCGATCGAGGTGGCGAGCGACGCCATCGCATCGCCGGTCGGCCGGAATACGGCCTCCCAATACCGGAACCCATAGACGACCGGCAGCTTGAACGGCGTGTACCAGCGCTCGGCGACCGACCAGAGGACCAGATTGGCCAAGGGTCCGAGAACCGCGAAGGCGAAGAGCCCCAGAGCGATGCCGCGCAAGGCACCGCCTGCGGCCGACGCCGCCATGGCCCGGACGCGCGGACCGGCCGTGTCGAGGGCGACCGTCGTCATCGCGGGACACCGCTCCTGAGGCCGTGCCGCAGATAGAGGAAGGCGGCCGCGGCCGTCATCGCGTAGGAGAGCACCCCGAGGGCGTTGGCGGTGGCGTAGTCGCCATAGGCGTTGATGCGGAAGGCCATGTCGACGGTCAGCATGGTCGGCTGGGAACCGGCGACCATCATCGGCACCGACAGGACGGACAGCATCGTCACGAAGGACAGGGTCAGGGCCACGGTCAGGTTCGGCATGACCTGGGGCAGCACGACATCGAACAGGGTGCGGACCCGACCGGCGCCGAGATTGCGGGCGGCATCGATCGTGGCCCGGTCGAGCGCCGCCATCGCGCCGGCCAGGAGCAGCGTGACGAAGGGCACCTGCTTCCAGACGAAGGTGATGACGATGCCGCGCCAGTCGAGCAGGCTCGCCCCCTGGCCGGGATCGATCAGGCCCAGCGCGACGAGACTGTTGTTCATCAGTCCGTTCTTGGCGAGGAAGGTGCGCATGCACTGGCCGGCGACGATGAAGGGAATGAAGAGCGGAAACCGATAGAGCCAGCCGAGCAGCGCGACCGCGCGGCCGGGCCGACCGAGGACCAGGATGCCGGCGACGGCGATCGCCGCCGCCGCGGTCGCTGCGGTCGAGACGGCGACGATGAAGACCGTGAACAGGATGTCGCCGGAATAGAGTTCGAAGGCCTTGCCGAAGTGGGCGAGCGTCGGCCTTCCGTCGGATCCGGTGAAGGCGGCCGACAGCGAATAGCCGAGCGGATAGAGGAACAGGGCGCCGACCATGGCGAGGGCCGGCGCGACGAGGAGGAACCCGGCGAGGGAGGGGCGTTCTCGGTCCATGGGGGGGCCCGGTGGACGGGTTGCGTCCACCGGAATCCTCTCGTCAGTTGGCCACCTTCTTCTCGTAGCCTTCGAGAATGTCGTTGAAGTAGGGCGCAATCGGGAACGGCTTGCCCTTGCTCGACAGATCCTCGGGCGTGATGTCGGCGAACAGCTTCTGCCAGGTCGCCTGTTCGAGCTTGCCCTGCAGGTGCTGGGCGTCGATGCCCGGATACCAGTTGAAGCGCTTGACGATGCCCTCGGCCTGGACCGCCGGGCTGGTCGCGAGCGCGATGAACTCGGCGGCGAGCTTGGTCTGCGGCGCCTTCGCCGGGATGGCATAGTACATCGGCTGTCCGGGCATGCCCGGAGCGACCAGCTTCAGCTTCATCGACGGGGGCAGCTTGCCCTCGGCCTGCCAGCTGTAGAACATGTCGACCCAGACCGGACCCATGGCGATCTCGCCGCGGTTCAGCATGTCGAGCGTGCCGGCATTGCCGGGCGTAATAACCGCATTGCGGTTGAAGTCCTTGAGGTCGGCCAGCGCCTTGTCCCAGGCGGCCTTGCTGGTCTCGTCATAGGGACCCTTCATGAGCCGGTCGGTATTGCCGCCGAAGGCATAGATCCAGCCGGTCACGAAGGCGACGCCCGACATGCCGCCCTTGATGCCGTTGTAGCCGAACTGCTTCGGGTTCTTCTTCACCCATTCGACCAGTTCGGAATAGCTGGCCGGCGGGGTCTTGACCATGTCGGCATTGTAGGCGATCGCCGTCTGGGAATGGAACATCGGCATGACGAAGCCGCCGACATCGGCGCCGAGCGCGTTCTCGGCGGTATCGCGCGTAACCAGGGCGCCGGTCGGGATGCCGGCGCGATACTTGTCGAGCAGGCCTTCCTTGACCATCTGGCCGGCCATCTTCTGATGGGCGACGACCACGTCGAAGTCCCAGGCGGCGGCTCCGGCCTGCTTCTGCGCGGACAGCTTTTCGTAGATCTTCTGCGAGCCGGCATCGCCGGGACCGGTGCCCACGGCCACGACCTTCACGCCCGGATGGGTCTTCTCGAACATCGGCCCGAGATAGTCCTTGACGTAGTCGACCATGTTTTGGTCGCCGGCGGTGGCGACATTCAGCGTCTGCGCGCCGGCGGGGCCGGCAAGGAGCAGGGTCGCGGCGGACAGAAGGCTGCCGAAAGTCAGACGAACGAGCATGGGGAACTCTCCTTGCGCTGGGTTCAGGCGGCGCGGATCGCCGGCACGCCCGGCCCGGACCGGGCGAAGACGTGCAGCGACGGCGCCGGAATGGCGATGGTGACGGCGGCGCCGTCGTCGAGCCGGTAGGCGTCGTCGACGAAGAAGCGGCCGACGGGCGTGCCTACCTGGTATCGGTAGCGGCCGCCCGGATAGCTCGACTGTTCGATGCGGCCCGGAATGGCGAGGCAGTCCCCCCTGCCCTCCCGAGCCGCGAGGGTGACCGCATTGGCGCGGAAATGCAGCAGGCACGGTCCCTCGACGGGCGGCGTGCCGGCGATGCGGGCGCGGATTCCGCCGGCCAGCGAGAGAACGAGATCCGTTCCGTCGCGCCGCGCCTCCGCCTCGATCACGTTGTCGGCGCCGAGGAACGACGCCACGGTCGGCGAGTTCGGGCGCCGGTAGACGTCCTCCGGCCGGCCGTCCTGCACGATGCGTCCGGCCTCGAGGATGACCAGCCGGTCGGCCATCACCATCGCCTCTTCCTGGTCGTGGGTGACGTGGATCGCGGTGAAGCCGATGCGCTGCTGCAGCGCGCGGATTTCGTGCCGCATGGCCAGCCGGATCTTGGCGTCCAGATTGGACAGCGGCTCGTCCAGGAGCAGGACCGGCGGATGGACCGCCAGGGCACGGCCGAGCGCGACGCGCTGGCGCTGCCCGCCCGACAGGGTCGTCACGGACCGGTCGCCGAAGCCCGGCATTTCGACCAGCGTCAGGATCTCGTCGACCCGCCGCGCGATATCGGCGCGCGACCAGCCGCGCAGCTTCAGCCCGTAGCCGATGTTGCGCGCGACCGTCATGTGCGGCCAGAGCGCATAGGACTGGAACATCATGGCCGTGCCGCGCCGTTCCGGACCCGTGCCGGTCACGTCGCGCCCGCCGAGCAGGATGCGCCCGGCGCGCGGCGCGATAAAGCCGGCGATCGACCGGAGCAGCGTGGTCTTGCCGCAGCCCGACGCGCCGAGCAGCGCGACGAAGCTGCCCGGTTCGATGGCCAGGTCGATCCCGTCCAGCACCACCGTGCGGCCGTAACCGACCTCGAGCCGCTCGATGGCGACTGCCGTCCCCTGCTGCGGCATCGGTCCCTCCGCCGACCGGCTGGATGTGCCGGTCACCCGCGGGGAGCTAGCAGGCCAACACGACAATGACATGAACACGTGTGCAAATGCGGTCGAGGCGGCGACCGGCACGAGCCGGCCGGGCGAGGAAAGCAGGCAATCGGGAGGGTTCGGGTTGGGCGAGGACGAAGCGGACAGGGCGGGACGGCGCGGGCGCCGGGTCACCGCGGCAGACGTGGCGCGGGTGGCCGGCGTCTCGCGGGTCGCGGTCTCGCGCAGCTTCACGCCGGGCGCCAGCGTGTCGGACGCCATCCGGGACCGCGTCATCGCCGCCGCGCGGACGCTCGGCTATCGTCCGAACGCCTTCGCGCGCCAGCTCAACCGCGACCGCTCCGAACTCGTCGCCTTCGTGGCCGGCTTCATCGACAACTACTACTATGCGGTCTTCTTCGACCGGCTTCTGAACGAACTGCAGACGCGCGGCTGGCGCACGCTCTATGTCCATGTCGGTGCGGGCGGCGATGCGGTCGAGGCGCTGGCGCAAGCCTCGGAATATCCCGTCGCCTGCACGATCGTGGCCGCCGGCAGCCTCGATGTCGACGCGATCGCGGCGCTGCGGGCCATGGGGCCGGTGATTCTGGCCGGCCCGGCCTCCGCCCTGCCCGATGCCGATGCGGTCTCCTCCGACGGCGGGCGCGGCATGGCACTCGTGGTCGACCATCTGGTCGGGCGCGGCCGGCGCCGCCTGGCCTGCATTTCCGGACCGGCGAGCCTTGCCAGCGCCCGCGAGCGCGCCGAAGCCTTCGGGACGGCGCTCGCCGGCCACGGGCTTGCGCCCGCCGGCATCGTGCATACCGATTTCACCGAGCCGGGCGGCGTCGAAGGCATGCGCCGTCTGCTCGATGCGTATGGCCCCCCGGATGCCGTCGTCTGCGGCAACGATGCGATCGCCTTCGGGGTGCTCAACCTGCTGCGCGCCGAGACCGCCCTCGCGGTCCCGGGCGACATCGCCGTCACCGGCTTCGACGACACCGCACCGGCGGCCTGGCCGCTGATCGCGCTGACCACCGTCGCCAGTCCGCTCGACCGGCGCATCGCCGCCATCTGCGACCTGCTCGACCGGCGCGTGGCGGACCCCGACGCGCCGGCGCTGCGGATCCGGATCGAGCCGCATCTCGTCGTCCGCGCCACCGGCTGAGGGCGTCATGACCGAGACCCCGTCCCTGCATTCCGTCTGGCTGCTGGCGGCCCCCGAAGACGAGCGCCGCCTCGCCGCCGAGGTCGAGGTGCTGTCGCGGCGCTTCGGCACCCCGCGCTTCCGGCCGCACGCGACCCTGGCCGGCGATCTCCCGATCGACGCGGCCCGCCTCGCATCGCGGGTCGCATCGGTTGCCGCCGGCCACCCGGCGCTCGCCGCGCCGGTCGTCGGCATCGAGACCGGAGCGGCCTATTTCCGGGCCTTCTACGCCCGCCTTGCCGCGACAGACGCTCTGACGGCGCTCCATGCCGCCGTTCGGATCGCGGCCGGGACGGATCCGGCTTCCCCGTTCCTGCCGCATGTGTCGCTGGCCTACGGCCTGCCGCCCGGTCCGGCCCGCGACGCGGCGCAGGCCGCGATGCAGGCCGTCTGGTCGGGGACGCCGATCCGGTTCGACCGCCTCGCGCTCGTCCGCTCGGCCGACACGATCCCGATCGCGCAGTGGACCGTCCGGCAGGACTGGCCCCTTTGCGCGCCGACCTGACGGTGCCGCCGACCTGCGCCGGAGCCGTCGGCCCCGGACGCGGCCGATCGCCAAGGCGCGCTCAGTTGGTGCGCGGCAAGACCCCGTAGGCGCCTTCGAAGTCGCCGAGATCATGGTCGACGGTGCCGGGCACGCGGACGGTGCGGACCGTGACGCGGTCGCCGGAGAAGCGGTAGTCGACTAGGCCGCACTGCTTCTCGCCGAGCCGCTCGTGGTTCCAGTCCGGCACCACGAAGGCGACCGCCGGGGCCCAGACCATCGCGGTCGAACGCCACAGCCGGATGCGCTGCTGGTGGATGTGACCCGACATGACGAGGCGGACATCGGCGGCCGCGATCAGGTCGACCAGCCGGCCGCGTGCCGCCCGCGGGGCATACCAGTAGCCGGTTGCGGCGTCTTCCTCGGGCTCGTCCAGGAACAGCGGCTTGTGCAGCACGAGCGCGATCGGGCGGCCGGGGCCGGCGGCGAGCGCCTCGGCCAGAAAGGCCTCCTGGGCGGCCTCCTCGTCGAGTCCGGAGCCGAACAGGGCCGAATTCAACCCGACGAACCGCCAGGCGCCGATGTCGCGGACCCATCGGTCGGCACCGAAGACGGACCGATACCGTTCGAGGCGCTTCACATCGACGCCCTGGTGAACGACCTCTCCGGGCTCGGCATTGTTGCCGACATCGTGGTTGCCGGGCACGAAGGCCGTCTCCAGGCCGAGGCCGTCATGAGCCGCGCGGGCGAAGGTGAGATCCTCGTCGCGATCGGCGCCGTCGAGCGCGATGTCGCCGGTATGGAACACAGCATCCGGCCGCTCCTGGCGCAGCCAGTCGGCGACCCGGTCGAAATTGGCGTTGAAGTAGGGCTTCGACGGCGAGAGATGCGTGTCCGAGATCTGGACGATGCGGAAATGGGTCATGGCGCGTCCCGAGGCTGATCGAGCGATCCGCTACCGCCGCCCCATGTCGCCCGCGTGACGGCCGCCGTCGCGCCTGTCACCGGAATGACGTGTCCGCTTCGCCGCCCTGTCATGTCCCGACCGTATGGCTGGCCAGTCTTGTCCGGTCGGGAGCGGGAAGTTGGCAGGCGTCACCATCGCATCGCTGCATAAGCGCTTCGGCGCCGTCCGAGCCGTCGACGACGTTTCGCTGGCCCTGTCTCCCGGAGAGTTCGTCTCCCTGGTCGGGCCGTCCGGCTGCGGCAAGACTACCCTGATGCGCATCGTCGCCGGCCTGGAACGGGCCGAAGGCGGCTCGGTGTCGATCGCCGGGCGCGATGTCACCGGCCTGCGCGGCGCGGACCGCAACGTCGCCATGGTGTTCCAATCCTACGCCCTCTATCCGCACATGACCGCACGCCAGAACATCGCCCTGCCGCTGGTCATGCGCCGGCTCGGGGCGCGCCAGCGCCTGCCGCTGGTCGGCCGCGTCTGGCCCGGCACCCGTGCGGCGCTCGCCGGCATCGAAGCCGACGTGGTCGCGACCGCCGAAAGCCTGGGCCTGGCGCATCTGCTCGATCGCAAGCCGGCTCAGCTTTCCGGCGGCCAGCGCCAGCGCGTCGCCCTCGGCCGGGCCATCGTGCGCCGGCCGGATGTGTTCCTGATGGACGAACCGCTGTCCAATCTGGACGCGGCCCTGCGCGTGCAGACCCGCAAGGAAATCGTCGACCTGCACCGCCGCGCCGGCGCCTCGACCATCTACGTGACGCATGACCAGTCCGAGGCGCTGACCATGTCGGACCGGGTCGCGGTGATGATGGCGGGCCGCATCCTGCAGGTGGCGAGCCCGACCGCGGTCTATGACGACCCGCGCGACCTGCGGGTCGCCCGCTTCATCGGCTCGCCGCGCATCAACACGCTCGCCGCCGAGATCGGGGCCGACGGCCTCGTCCGCGTCGCCGGCCAGGCCATGGGCATCGCCTCGTCGGCGCGCGGCGCGCATGTCTATGCGCTGAGGCCGGAACATCTTTTGCTGGCTACCGGTGGCGGGCTTGCCGCCAAGGTCGAGCATGTCGAGTTCCTGGGCGAGGCGCTGCTGGTGCATGCCCGCCTGACCGCGACAGGCGAGGCGGTGGTGGCGCGTCTCACGCCCGAGGACCGGAGCCGCCTGCCGGCCGACGACACGGTCGCCCTCGTGCCCGCAGCGGGGCGGGGCCTGCTGTTCGGCGCCGACGAGGCCCGCGTGGAGGCCGTGCCGGCCGCCGTCGCGCCGTCGGGAGCGCGCGTCCGTGGCTGAGGCGGCAACGATCGCGCAGAGCCGCACCGCACCCACCCGCCGGCCCGCCGGCGAGACTGCCGTCGCCTGGCTGCTGGCCGCGCCGGCGACGCTCGCCTATGCGGCGATGATCCTGGTGCCGAGCCTGGCGCTGGTCGTGCTCGCCTTCACCGACTACGAACTCGGCGCGCCGGGCTTCCGGTGGGTCGGGCTCGGCAATTTCGCTGAGCTGATGGCCGACCGCGGCTTCCTGCGCTCGGTCGCCAACACGGCGCTCTACGTCCTGTTCGTGGCGCCGGTTTCGGTCGCGCTGGGGCTCGCCATCGCGCTCCTGATCGAGGGCGGCCGGCGCGGGCGCGCGCTGTTCCGGGCGCTGTTCTTCCTGCCGGTCGTGTCGCTCACCGTCGCCATGGCGACCGCCTGGTCCTACATCCTGCATCCGACCATCGGCCCGCTCAACGCGCTGCTGCGCGCGGTCGGCATCGACGGCGCCAACTGGCTCGGCGATTCCGGCACGGTGCTCTTGTCGCTCGGCCTGATCGGCATCTGGGAGAATGCCGGCTTCAACCTGGTCCTGTTCCTGGCCGGGCTGACCGCGATCCCGCGCGATCTCTATGCGGCCGCCGAGATGGACGGCGTCAAATCCGCCTGGGACCGTTTCGTCACGGTGACCTGGCCGATGCTCGGGCCGACCACGCTGTTCGTCGTGATCATCACCACGGTCCGGGCGATCCGGGTGTTCGACACGGTCGCGACGCTGACCCAGGGCGGCCCCAACAAGGCGTCCGAGGTGATCCTCTTCACCATGTACACGGAAGGCTTCTCGTTCTTCCGGATGGGCTACTCGGCCGCCATCACGCTGCTGTTCCTGGTCGCCGTCACGGTCCTGATGCTGGTCCAGAACCGGCTGATCGATCGTCGTGTCCATTACGGGTGAGGCCATGACCGACGACCGCCCGCTCCTCGCCGATCTGCCGCGCCTCGTCGTCCTGACGCTGCTCGCCGCGATCTTCGTCGCGCCCTTCGTGTGGATGCTCGCCGTGTCGGTGAAGCCGCCGGACGAGGTGTTCCGCGCCTCGCTGGCGCTGCTGCCGGAACGATTCCACGGCTTCGAGAATTACGGCCGCGTCTTCGCCGAGGTGCCGGTCGGGCGCTATCTCGCCAACGGCGTCATCGTCTGCGCCGGCATCCTGGTCTTCCAGATCGCTTTCGCGGTGCCGGCGGCCTTCGCGCTCGCCAAGCTCGACTTCCGCGGCCGCGACGCCCTGTTCGGCTTCGTCATGCTTGGCCTCATGGTGCCGGCCCATGTCCCGGCGATCCCGATCTATATCGCGCTGGCCAAGGCGGGGCTCCTCAACAGCTATGCGGCGCTGATCGCGCCCTTCACCATCTCGGTCTTCGCGATCTTCCTGTTCCGCCAGTTCTTCCGCGCCATGCCGGACGAGATGATCCAGGCGGCGCGGCTCGACGGCCTGACCGATCTTTCGATCGTCTGGCGCATCGTGCTGCCGAATGCCTGGCCGGCCGCCACCGCCTTCGCGATCTTCTCGGTCGTGGCGCACTGGAACGACCTGTTCTGGCCGCTGATCGTGATCTCGCAGGGTGATCTGGCGACGCCGGCCCTCGGCGTCCTCTACTTCAAGAACCAGGAGGCGGGCGCGGATTTCGGGGCCCTGATGGCCTCGGCGGTGGTGATGACCGCCCCGCTCGTCGCCGCCTTCCTGTTCGCCCAGCGCCGCTTCATCGAAGGCATCACCATGACCGGCCTCAAGGGATGAGACCGGCCGGCGCCTTCGCCTTCAAGGAGACCGAACGATGACTCTCGACCTCTCGATCAGCCGGCGCGGGGCGCTCGGCCTCGCCAGCGGGGCCGCCGCCACGCTCGCCATGCCGGGCATCGCGCGCGCCGCCGCCGTCGATCTCGTCGTGCACTATTCGATGCCGGCGATCTTCAAGGACGCGCAGGAGGCCATCGCGGCGGCCTTCAACGCCCGCCAGTCGGCGATCCGCGTCTCTTACGTCAATCCGACCCCGACCTATGAGGACGGCGCCCAGCTGATCCTGCGCCAGGCTGCCACCAACCAGCTGCCGGACGTGTCCTTCCAGGGCCTCAACCGCCTGCGCCTGTTCGCCGAACGCGGCATCGCGCTCGACCTGCGCGGCCTGCTCAAGGACGAGGGCGATCCGGCCCGCCTCGGCTATTCGGCGCCGCTGCTCGGCCTCGGCTTCCACGGCGGCAGCCAGGCGGGCCTCGCCTTCGCGACCTCCAACCCGATCTCCTACTACAATGTCGATCTCCTGAAGCGCGTCGGCGCCGATCCGGAAGCCTTCCCGACCAACTGGGACGACGCCATCGCACTGTCCGCCAAGATCGCCGGCCTGGGCGACGGCATCAACGGCATGTTCTTCCGCTGGCCGGGCGACGACTGGATGTTCTCGGCGCTGCTCTACGGCTATGGCGGCCGCATGCTGACGACCGACGAGAAGGCGGTCGCCTTCAACGGTCCGGAAGGCCTTGCCGCGCTGAAGCTGCTCGACCGGATGGTCAAGGAAGGCCGGATGCCGAATCTCGCGGCTTCCGCGAGCTCGACCCAGGACCTGCAGGCCTTTGCGGCCGGCAAGCTCGGCATGATGTTCCGCACCACCGCGCAGGTGCGCGCCATCTCGCAGTCGGTCGGCTCCAACTTTACCCTGCGCACCACCGTCATGCCGGTGATCGACCCGGTCAAGGGCCGCCTGCCGACCGGCGGCGCCGGCGCCATGATCACCGCCAAGGATCCGAACCGCCAGCGCGCCGCCTGGGAGTTCGTCAAGTTCGCGACCTCGGCCGAGGGCACCAGCCTGATGGTCAAGAATACCGGCTACGTGCCGACCAACCAGATCGCGATCGACAATCCGGAATATCTCGGCGATTTCTACAAGCAGAACCCGCTCTTCGTCGCCGCGACCAAGCAGGTGCCGCTGATGATCCCGTGGTATGCGTTCCCGGGTCAGAATTCGGTGCGCGTCACCCAGGTGATGGTCGACCAGCTCGCCCGGATCGCCGAGCAGAAGGCGACCCCGGAGGCCGTGCTCGCCGACATGGCGACCGAAGTCACCAAGCTGATCCCGACGCCCTGAGCGGCGGAGCGGTTCGACGGTGCCGAGAGGTCCGGGCGGATTCGATGAACCTACCGGGCGAGGTGCCCGCGGGATCATGAATCCCCCGGTTCACTTGCCTCGGCGGGCCATCCAAAAGCCGACGCCGGCCGCTGTCACCAGGGCCGCCAGCTTCGTATGACGGCGGGCCAAGGAAAAGGCGGTCGGGGCGAGCGAGACGAGCGTGCTCGCCGCGACCGCGCTGCCGATCTCACGACGGGTGCGCCGGACCATCACCGACAGGGTGACCACGGCGCCGATCGCAACAGCCGCCGCAACGGCGGCGACGATCAGCGCCGCCGCCTCGGGCGAGACATGGTGGGCGAGCGCGATCTGCACGGCCATGGCCATGAAGATCACCGCGACGACCAGGGCCAGACCGGCCACGGCCGCCGCGATCGTGACCACCATCCCGCGGCGTCGGACCAGATCGAAATCCAGTCCGAACAGGCGGGCGAGTGTCATCGACCCGCCCCCGGCCTCGTCATGACGCCGAGGAGGAGACCGACGCCGGCCGCAATGGCGAGCGCGGTCAACGGCCGCTTGGACACGGCTTCGGTGACGCTCTCCAGGGAATTGCGACCGAGCACGCCCGCATCATGGGCGAGGGCGCCGACACGATCCGCCGTGGCCGCGCCGACCCCGGCGACGGCGCCCGCCGCCTCCGCGGCCTTCTCGCCGGTCGATTCGGCGAAGGCATCGACCAGGCGCCGCATCTCGGCGAGGACATCCTTGGCCGAGGCCATCACGGAGTCCGCATTGGCCGCGACGGTGTCCTTGGCCGCGCCGATCTCCGCGACCGTGCCTTTCGCGCTGGCGCCGATATGGTCGACCAGGGAGAAGGTATCGCTGACTTTCTGGTTCATGGTCTCTTCCTTTTCGAAGGCTGAGGTGATCCGGTGGCCGTGACGGCGATTCGGTGGTTCGCCCCGGGTTTCCGGTCAGACAACCGCCGAATGCCGCCGAGGTTCCTTCCGCGCTGTCGTGGCCGTCCGACCTCGCCCAGGGACGCAGACTTCGAAAGCTGGCGACCGGGCCGGGCGGGAACCGATCGGACGGTCGCGCATTGAGGCCGCAGCGGACCGGTCACGGTCCGGCGATCCCCCATTGGCGGAGACGGCCCCTTGAACCGACCAGAGCGTGCCGTCCCGACTCCGACTGTTTTGCCGGACCACCTCCAGCCTCACCCTGCGGCCGGCGTCTGGCGCTTCCGGAGCGACCTTGCCACTGTCGGGCTTTTCGTGTTGGCGCTGCTGGTCGCCCTGCGCTCGGCCTCGGCCATCGCGGTGCCGATGGTCGCGGCCATCGTGCTCGGTTCGGTTCTCGCCCATATCGGCGACCGGGCGCAGCGGATCGGCGTGCCGACGGTCGTCGCCGGGATGGTTCTCGTGCTGGCGACCAGCGTCGGCCTCTTCGTCCTGGGCAATTCGGTGGCCGATGCGATCAGCAGCATCCTCGACCGGCTGCCCGACTTGACCAAGCGGGTCGAAGCCCTGCTCGGTCCGGTGATCGGCTACTTCGATGGCCTGCATGCTCTGATGGCCGAGCGATCGACCCAGACCGGCGGTGAAGGCGCGGGCAGCCTCGGCCGGCTGGCGTCGTCCGTCGACATGACCGCCGTGACCGGCTTTCTCGGCGGACTGACGCCGGCCTTCGGCGAAGTGCTTGTATTCCTCGCCACGCTGGCCTTCTTCGTCGCCGGCCGCGCCGCCCTGCGGCGCAAGGCCATCCTGGCCTTCGGCGACCGCGACCGTCGGCTGGCGATGATCCGGGTGTTCAATGCCGCCGAGGCGACTCTGGCGACCTATTTCGGGACCACCTCGACCATCTATCTCGCGGTCGGGATCATGACGGGCGCGATCGCCTGGAGTTCGGGGCTGGCCAATCCGGCGCTGTGGGGGGTGATCGCCTTCCTGCTCAGCTTCATCCCTTTTCTCGGTCCCGCGATCATCACCGTCGCACTCGTCTCGGCCGGCCTGCTGACGCATACGGGACTGCTGGCAGCGCTCTGGCCGGCGATCGGCTTCGGCATCGTGCATCTGATCAGCGAGAACGCGATCCTGCCTTCGATCCTGGGCCGCCGCTTCGAGATCAATCCGTTCCTGGTTTTCGTTGCGATCGTGTTCTGGAGCTGGATGTGGGGCCCGATGGGAGCGGCGCTGGCGGTCCCGATTCTTCTCGTGGCACAGACCATGCGGGATGCCCTCGCCGGTGCGCCATTGAGTTCACTGCCGGAATGACGATGGCGTCAGGGCATCCATCGTGCCGAACCCGACGACCCCTGTCCTCGCGCTGCGGCCTGATTTGGCGGAAGCGCCGGACGCCCGACGGACGATTGCCATGGCAAGCCCGCGATCCGTTTGTCCGTGCGCGCGGCGTCCGTCCGAAAGCCTGGCTCTCCGGAGGCGCGGACGGTTCAATCGGGCATCCTGCATGCCCGTGACGCGGCTCAGGTCGGCAATAATTTGCAAAACTGTGCATGTAAAAATGACATGTTGGTTGTATTTCCGGCAACGTCGCAATGCGAGATTTTGTGGACTACCGAATACCCACCGCACGAGATGAATTTCCGTTGGATGGAATACATACCATCAAGAGGGGATTTTCGCCGGGCATACAATATTCTCCATATCCATGATCCAAAATGTTTTGGGTACCGAATCCAAAAACGCGAAGATTTTACTATGTTCTACGTATTGTGGAGAATGGATGCTGTCAGACTGCCGTCAGAAATCAGAAATCTATTATCCAAAGCGTTTTGCATATTATCGATTTAACGGATTCTAAAATGAAATGCGTTGTTCTAGGCGTCTACAATAGCAGGAAGACGATCATGTTCGAGTTTGGCGGCAATACCCAGCGATTGAAAGCGCTCTCCGAGGCCGTTGAAAATTCCCAAGGCGTCATCGAGTTCCTCGCCGACGGCACCATCGTGGACGCGAACCCGAATTTCTGTGCCGCCAGCGGATATGCGGTCGACGAACTTAAGGGACGCCACCATTCGTTGCTGGTCGAACCGAACTACGCCCGTTCGGAAGCCTATCAGGCGTTCTGGACCGCGCTCCGGCGCGGCGAGAGGCAGACCGGGCGGTTCGAACGGCGCAACAAGGACGGCAAGGTGCTCTGGCTCCAGGCCACCTATGCGCCGAAGCGGGCGCGCAACGGCACGGTCGAAGGTGTCGTGAAAGTTGCCGCCAACATCACCGAACAGCTCCTCGCCGAGGAACGGGCGCGACTTCTGCTCGGAATTCTCGACCAGCTGCCGGTGAACGTGATCACCTGCGATCCGAAGACTTTCCTGATCGACTATGCCAATACCACCTCGATCGAGACCCTGCGCCGCATCGAACGCTATCTGCCGGTGAAGGCAGACCAACTGATTGGAACGTCGATCGACGTCTTCCACAAGCGCCCCGAACATCAGAGGGCCATGGTCAACGATCCGAAGCGGATGCCGCACCGGGCCGAGATCCGGGTCGGCCCCGAGGTGCTCGATTTGGAGGCTTCGCTGGTCAATCATCGACCGCTGATCGTCTGGTCGATCGTCACCGACCGGTCGCAGATGGCGGCCGATGTCGGGCGCGTCACCAACGACCTGAATCAGATCGCCGTCGATCTCGGCTCGGCGGCGAGCCAGCTCGCCGGCAACGCCGAGAAGGTCGGCAGCATGGCCCAGGCGGTTGCGGCCGCCTCCGAAGAGCAGGCGGCAGCGATCGGGGAGGTCGCCGAACGCACCTCCGCCACCGCAAGCCGCGCCATGAAGATGGAGGAAGCGGCGACCGACGCGCGCGCGCGCATCGGCGGACTTGCCCAGATCGTCGGCGGGATCGGCGAGGTCGTGAACCTGATTGACGGCATTGCGGCGCAGACCAAGCTCCTCGCCCTCAACGCAACCATCGAGGCCGCGCGCGCCGGCGAGGCCGGCCGGGGCTTTGCCGTGGTCGCCGCGGAAGTCAAAGCCCTGTCGGACCAGACGTCGCGGGCGACCGCCGACATCGCCGCACGGATCACGAAGGTCCAGGAGGGAACCGGCGATACCGTCGATGCCGTCGATCTGGTTCTGTCCGGAATTCGAAGCGTCGGAGAACTGACCAATGCGGTTGCGGCGGCCTCCGAGCAGCAGCGCGGCGTCGCCGCGGAGGTGACCCGCACCATCGCCTCGGTCGCCCATGAGGCGATCCACGCCGGGACCGCCGCCAAGTCGGTTTCCCAGGGCGCCGACCGGGTGACCGAGACGGCCGTGCTGCTGAAGGAGAAGATCGCGGCCTTCTCCAAAAGCGCGATCTAGAGCCGGCCGTCGCCTCGCTTGCGCCGTCGCGGCGATGCCGACGGGGCGGCGCGGCAGTCACCGCTGTGTCCGGACCGATGATCCGGGCCGAATACGGCTCGCGACGCCATGGGCGGCGCCCGGGCTTGGCCACCGCCGGGCCCGGCCCGACGGGGTCTTGAGCGGTCCCTGTCGGACCCCTCGGCAGACGCGACCGACCGACAGCCCGCTTTCGGCGCGGGGCGACCTTGCCGCCGGCGGACCTTCGCCCGATCTTAGGCGGGCGACCACCCGCGGCTTGATCCCGTTGCGGCTGGCGACACCGAGGCCTGCCCGTGACCATCGCGTTCGACAACAGCTATGCCCGTCTGCCCGACCGCTTCTATGCGCGCGTGGCGCCGACGCCGGTGGCACAACCTCGGCTGATCCGCCTGAACCGGGCGCTCGCCGGCGAACTCGGCCTCGACGCCGATCGGCTTTCCGAGCCCGAAGGCCTGGCGATGCTGGCCGGCAACAGGATCGACCCGCAATCCGAGCCGATCTCGATGGCCTATGCCGGCCATCAGTTCGGCCAGTTCGTCCCGCAGCTCGGCGACGGACGCGCCATCCTGCTCGGCGAAGTGGTCGACCGTCACGGCCGGCGGCGCGACATCCAGCTCAAGGGTTCCGGGGCGACGCCGTTCTCCCGTCAGGGCGACGGGCGTGCGGCGCTCGGCCCGGTGCTGCGGGAATATATCGTCAGCGAGGCCATGGCTGCGCTCGGCGTGCCGACGACGCGCTCTCTGGCGGCGGTCGCGACGGGCGAGCGGGTCCGGCGCGAGCGCTGGCTGCCGGGCGGGGTGCTGACGCGGGTCGCGTCGAGCCACATCCGGGTCGGCACCTTCCAGTTCTTCGCCGCGCGCGGCGACGGGGAGGGGGTACGGGCGCTGGCCGACCACGCCATCGCGCGGCACTATCCCGACGCCGCCGCAGCGACGAACCCCTACCGCGCCTTTCTGGAAGCCGTCACCTTCGCGCAGGCCGACCTCGTCGCGCGCTGGTGCCTGATCGGTTTCATCCACGGCGTCCTCAACACCGACAACACAGCCGTCTGCGGCGAGACGATCGACTACGGTCCCTGCGCCTTCATGGACGCCTACCATCCGGCGACGGTGTTCAGTTCGATCGACATGCAGGGCCGCTATGCCTTCGGCAACCAGCCGCGCATTCTGCAGTGGAACCTGACCCGGCTCGCCGAGACCCTGCTGCCGCTGCTGGCCGACGAGCAGGATGCGGCCATCGCGGCAGCCGAAGAGATCCTGGGTCGGTTTCCGGGCCGGTTCGAACAGCGCTACCATGCCGGACTGCGCGCCAAGCTCGGTCTTGCCACCACGCAGGAAGCCGATATCGCCCTTGCGCGCGATCTCCTGACGTGCATGGCCGAGGGGCAGGCCGACTTCACGCTGACCTTCCGGCGGCTCGCCGATGCGGCGGCCGATCCGGCACGGATGGACGCCGTCCGCACCCAATTCGCCGATCCGGCGCGCTTCGACCTCTGGGCGCCGCGCTGGCTGCAGCGGCTGGACGCCGAGGGCGGCGCCCGTTCGGCGCGGGCCGCGGCGATGCGGACGGTCAATCCGATCTACATTCCGCGCAACCATCTTGTCGAGGCGATCATCGAAGCTGCGGTCGATCGGGACGACTTCGCGCCGTTCCACCGCCTGATCGAGGTCCTCGCCGATCCGTTCACCGCGCGCGACGACCTCGACGCCTTCGCGCGCGCACCGGAACCGCACGAGCGGGTATTGCAGACCTTCTGCGGGACCTGAGCGGCGGCCGTTGCGCCGGGGTGGTTTCAAAGTCGCATGGCCGCCGGGATCCTGGCCCGGCGGCAGTCATGGAGACGCCGAACGCTTCGCCCGTCCCCAGAGATCCGCGACGACCTTGGCGGTCCCCACAAGGACCAGGGCGCAAAGCGCCACTTTCGACAACGTCTCCATCGTCCCCTCGATCAGGACGGCATGGACGATGCTGCCCAGTACGATCACCAGCGCGAGCGTCAGATGACCGATGCGCCACACGCGCGGGCTGATGCGCAATCGCCGGCGGAGGAGAGCCAGCAATGCGACCGCGAAGACCGCCCACATGGCGATCACGCCCCAGTTCGAGAAGGGCGTCGGCGATGCGAACTGAAGCGCGTCGACGACATCCGGCGGGCTGGTGAGCCACAGTCCGGCGACGTGGATCACCACGGCCAGAACCAGCACGGCGCCGATCCAGCGATGCAGGCGACGGCCGCGATAGGCCGAAAATCCGGGCAGATATCCGCCCGCCAGCAAAGGCTGGACGAGTTGAAGCCCGAGGGCGGCGATTCCGGCAAATCCCGCAGCGATATAGACCGGGTCGCGCCAGGCCAGGAGCGGGCTCGCCGCCGCGGCGGCGATCGGGACGACGAGTGCAATCGCCAGGGCGGCCCAGACCGTCAGGATCCGGGTCAGTTTCGCCCCCCTTCCGCCCAACGCGTTCACACCGGCTCAAGAACGAAATGCGCCTCGAGGCGCTTGTCCTTCGAGCTCGGCATCACCGGGCGCAGAAAGACGGTCCGGTAGGTGCCGCCGTCATAGGCGAGATGGCCGTGCGGCTGGCCGAATGCCGGCACGATCTGCGGCATCTCGAGGCGGAACACCCCATTCGCATCGGTCAGCGTGGCACCGTGGCTGCGCTGGTCGCTCTCGTAGCCTTCCGTCGTATGGGCCCAGATCTGGATGCGCTGCCCGGCAAGCGGGGCGCCGTCGCCGGCACGACGCACGGTGCCGGTCATCCAGAAACCGCCGCCGCCGATCCGCTCCACGATCGGCGCGCCCGGCCGGTAGTTGTTGGCGCCGCCGGCCATCGACGGCGTCGGCGCCAGACCCGTCGCCCGGACGGGCAGGACAAGTCCGGCCATCCCGCTGGCCAATGCGCAGCCACCGACCGCAATCAGGCGGCGGCGATCAAGCCGGACATCGGTCATGAACGATCCTCCTCGAAAAGGCGCGCCCTTGGGTGGCCGTTGCAGACGCGCATCTCCGATACATTAAGGCAGGCCGCGACTTCTTAAAGGGGCCTTGTCGTCGAAGGTCGGGACGATTGCGACCGGTCTCGCCGTCCTGCGCCGCGCAGAGCCGCCAGCTTCGCATATCTGGCGGGAGCCGATGCGCCCCCGCGGTTCCGGTCTCGAGGACGGGCCTCCTGTCGGACCTACGGGGTCCGGCCTCGGCGGCGCGCTGGCCCACCGGTCGCTGTCGCGGGCCCGAAGGCCGGCGGCCAATGCCCCGCCGGCTTTCAGGAGCCCCGGCGGACCCGCCCGCCGCACCGGTCTCGGTCAGGCGACCTTCACCCGGAAGTCGCCGACGCCGTCGACATGGCCGTGCAGGGCATCGCCCGGCTTGACCGCGCCGACGCCGGCCGGGGTGCCGGACATGATCAGGTCGCCGGGCGCGAGCACGAAGTAGTCGGACAGGTAGGAGATCATCTCCGGCACCTTCCAGATCATCTGGTTCAGGTCGCCGGTCTGACGACGCTCGCCGTTCACATCGAGCCAGATGCTGCCCGCCGCCGGATGTCCCACCGCCGCGACCGTATGGATCGGGCCGCAGGGTGCCGACTGCTCGAAGGCCTTGCCGATCTCCCAGGGGCGGCCGAGCTTCTTGGCTTCGCCCTGCAGGTCGCGGCGGGTCATGTCGAGCCCGATCCCGTAGCCGAAGACATGTTCCAGGGCCAAGTCGACCGGGATGTTGGCGCCGCCGCTCTTCAGCGCGACCACCAGCTCGATCTCGAAATGGACGTCCTTGGACTTCGGCGGATAGGGAAAGTCGATGCCTTCCAGCAGGATACTGTCGGGATTCTTCTGGAAGAAGAACGGCGGTTCCTTGCTCGGGTCGTGGCCCATCTCGATGGCGTGTTCGGCGTAGTTGCGACCGATGCAATAGATTCGCCGGACGGGAAAGAGATCCGAGGAGCCAACGACGGGCAATGCGGCCACGGACGGGGGTGAAATGACGTAACCCACGAGAGACGTTCCTTTTCTTCAGTTGCGGGATCCGGCGAAGTAGTCGACCCGGCGCTCGATCGCACCGAGCAGGGTATCGATCAGGAAGGCGAGCCCGAAGAGCACAATCAGCATGGCCCACATGTGCTCCATCAGGAAATTCGACGAGTAGATCTCGAAGAGGCGGCCGAATCCGACCACCGATACCAGGAGCTGCCCGATGATCACGCCCTTGACGGCGCGCAGCAGTCCCAGCCGGATGCCGGTCAGGATCTCGGGCAGAGCGGACAGGACGTAGATCTTCGAGAAGGCCTGCCAGCGGCTGGCCCCGTAGACGCGCGCCATCTCGACCAGCGACGGCGAGATCGATTGGGTTCCGGCCCGCGCGTCCAGGATGACGATCCAGATCGCGAACAGCACCACGGTCAGCACGATCGTGGTCTCGCCGAACCCGAAGATGGCCATGATCACCGGCACCAGCGCGGAGAGCGGGGCCGAAATGAAGACGTTGACCCAAGGCAGCAGAAGGCGGTCAAGAAGCGGCACGCGGCCCATCAGGATGCCGACGGGCACGCCGATCAGGATCGCCGCCGCACTGCCGGCCGCGAAGGTGCGTGCCGTGATGCCGACGGCCTCCCAGAAGCTCTCCGTCCCGGCGATCTCGGCGAGACGAACCAGCGTCGCCGACAATGGCGGGATCAGGAGGGTGAGGTCGGCCCGGCCGACGATCTCCCAGACAATCGCCCAGACGACGAGCGACGCCATGGCAGGGACCCGATAGCCGCCGATCAGCATGACGTCTCGCCCTCACTCGACATAGTGGCGCAGCCCCTGCCAGATATCCTCGACCGTATCGAGATAGTCGGGGTGCCGGCGGATCCGATCCGGATCGCCGTCGCGCGGCAGATCGATCTCGATGATCCGCTGCACGCGGCTCGGGCGCCGCGACAGCAGCACGATCCGGTTGGAGACGTAGACCGCCTCCTCGATCGAATGGGTGACGAACAGGAAGGTCTTTCGCTCCTGGGCGACCAGGCGGAGCAGGTCTTCCTGGAAGCGGCGGCGCGTCTGTTCGTCGACAGCCGAGAAGGGCTCGTCCATCATGACCACGTCGGCGTTGACCGCGAGCGCCCGCGCCAGACCGACGCGCTGGCGCATGCCGCCCGACAGTTCGTGCGGATACTTGTGCTCGAAGCCCTTGAGGCCGACCGCCTCGATATATCGCTCGGCGACGGCCTCGCGCTCCGATCGCGCCACGCCGCGCAGTTCGAGCCCGAAGGCGGCGTTGCGCAAAACGGTCGCCCACGGCATCAGGGCGAAATCCTGGAACACGAAGCTGCGCTCCGGCCCCGGTCCGGTGACGCGCCGGCCCTTAACGAGGATTTCACCGGCCGTCGGGGCGACGAGACCCGCGATGATCTTCAGGAGCGTGGTCTTGCCACAGCCGGAAGGGCCGAGCAGGGAGGTCAAGGCGCCTTCCGGGAAGGTGAGGCTGATGTTGTTGAGCGCCTCGACGCCGCCCCCATAGGTCTTGGAGATGCCGCGCACCTCGACGATGCCGTCGGGCGCCGCGACGGCCGCCGGGATGCCGTCACCGAAACGGCCCGGATGCGCGCTCGCTGGCATCCCCGGGGATCCGGCCGGAAGCGTCGTGATCATGCCGTCCTCCGCGTCTCGGGCCGCAGGAAGCGCTGCTCCACGAAGCCCAGGATTTCGATGAAGCCGACCGACACCATGATGATCGCCGCGATCGCCGCGTACATCTTCGGATAGTCGGCGACCGACTGGTTGTAGGTGATGATGTCGCCGATGCCGGTGGGGGTGACGAGCAGTTCGGCCAGCACCGCACCAACGAAACCGGCCGCCGCGCCGAGGCGCAGTCCGGCGAAGATGACCGGCGTGGCGGCCGGCAGGATGATCTTGCGAATGATCTGTGCCGGCGTGCCGAGGAAACTCGTGCCCATCTCGATCAGGCTGCGCGGGGCATGACGCACGGCCTTGAAGGAGTTCAGCACGATCACCGGCATGGCCATGATGCAGACGATCGACACCTTGGTCAGCAGACCGATGCCGTAGGCCATGACCAGGATCGGGACCAGAGCCGCCAGAGGCGCGGCCTGCAGGACGATGAAGATCGGGACGCCGAACCACTCGACCCGTTCGTCGAGCCCCATCGCCACGCCGATGCCGACGCCGACGACGCCGGACACCGCCAGTCCGATGGCGAGCGGCGTGAGGGTCACCCCAAAGGCGCGAAGCAGACTGCCGTCGGACAGCAGGGCCGCGAAAGCCGTGGCGGTTTCGGAGAAGGGTGGAAAGGACGGGCTGACCGGCCAGCGGCCGGCGATTTCCCAGGCCAGCAGCGCGATCGCGAAGGACACCGCCCGGAGCGTGAGGGGATGGACGAGCGCGGCGCGCGGCCGGAAGCGGGGCGTACCGACCCCGGTCGCAGGCGGCGTCGAGAGGCTGTTCATGCCGGTCCCGATCATGAGGAAACGTTCCTGGCTGGGTTTGGTCCGCCCGCCGCGGCGCGGCGCCGATCTGAGGGATCATCCGGCGACGGACTCCGGACCGGCGGCGCCGGTCCGGATGCGAGGCCGCGGAGCCCGGCGCCGGCGGGTCAGCCGCCGATCTTCTTGCGGGCGCGCTCGAGCGGGCCGAAATCCCAGAACTCCTCGACCTTCAGCTCGGCCGCGGGACCGGTCATCTGCCCGGCCTGGGTGTAGAAGTCAAAGTCGAGCCTGACCGCCTGGGGCGAGCCGCCGGCCTTGTCGAAGACGCCGTTGTCGACCGCCTGCCGGTAATATTTGTCCACGTCGGCGAGAAGTTCCTTCGGCAGGTCCTTGAGCAGGCCGCGCTTGACGCGCTCCTTCTCGACCATGGTCGGATCGGCCGCCATCTCGCGCCAGACCTTGGCGAACTCCTCGACGATCGTATCGGCTGCGGCCTGGTTCTTGGCGAGCCATTCGGTGCGCGCGAACAGGATCTCGTCGCTGGCCTTCTCGTCGAGGCCGGGCAGGACGTGGAACTTGTCGGCGCTTTTGGCGAGCAGGAGGTTCTTGTTGGCGAGGTCGACGATGGTCGCCTTGATCTGCCCGTTCAGCATGGCGACGACGCGGTTCTCGGAGCCGGCCACATAGGAGCGCTGGCCGAACTTGATCCCGTTCCGGTCGGCCAGGATATTGCCGATCGCCTCGGTACCGGTCCCGCGGGCGTGGAACACGAAGGGCTGGCCGTCCAGGTCCTTCCAGGTCCTGTAGAGCGACTTGTCGGCGACCGCGAAGAAGACCAGGCGCGTCACCTGGAAGATGCCCTTCAGCGGCGCCTTGGATTTCTGGACGACCGCATAGGGCGTGCCGATCCCCAGATCGGCCTGGCCGTTGACGACCGCCTGGATCGCCAGGTCCTCCTTGGCGAAGGAGGTCAGGGTGTAGTCGACGCCCCGCTCCTTGGCGCGTTCGAGCGCGACGATGTAGGCGAGCGTTTCGACCGACACGGTGTCGCCGAGCGCCACCTGGACCTTGGCGGCCTGCGCCTCCGCCACGACGGCCGGAACCGTCATGGTCAGGACGGCGCCTGCGATCGCACCCGATAATCTGGACATGAACGACATGGGAACAGCTCCCTCGGCAGTTTCCTCAAGGCACCCCGCCGGTTCTCCGGGCTCTGCGGCAACCTCGATCCGGAAGGTATATCGCTGAATCAGGTCGCGCAAACTGTTTTATCGATATTTTTTGAGTGGACCAGTTTTCGTCGCGAAAAGACGCACTCGCCCGACCGCGCCGAAGCGACGGTGGGCGAGTGTCCGGGCCGGACCTCGGAGACGGGAGAACGAAGGCGGCGCCGGGCGGCGCGACGCGCGGCTCAGTCGGCGGCCGCGGCGAAGTCGGTCTCGATGATGGTCAGGGTCTTCTGATAGTGCCGCTGGAGCAGATCGACGGCGCGCTCGACCTCCCCGTCGATGGCCGCGTCCATGATTTCGCGGTGCTCGTCGGGGCCCTGCCGGGCCGGATAGACCCGCGCCGCCGCGAGCCGGCGATAGCGGTCCGCCTGGTCGCGCATGTCGCGGCAGAAGCCGAGCAGCCACGAGGAACCGCAATTGGCGATCAGGGCGTGGTAGAATTCCCGGTGCCGCTCCTCCCAATCCGGGTTGAAGCTGTAGCTGGCCGGGTCCAGCGAGCGGGGCGTCCGCGACAGGCGGTGGAACGCCAGCACCACGCCTTCCTCCCAGGCGACGGTGCGGTGCAGGATCGATTCGCGCACGGCGATGCCTTCGAGCCAGCACCGCGTCTTCACCAGTTCGGCCAATTGCGCGAGGCTGACCTGGGAGACGTAGAATCCGCGCTGGTCGCGGCGTTCGACGAGGCCCTCCGAGGACAGGCGGTTCAGGGCCTCGCGCACGGGGCTCGCCCCGATTCCGTAGCGCTCGCAGACGAACTCGATCCGCAATTTCAGACCCGGCGCGAGCGATCCGGCGAGGATGTCGTCCCGAATGCGGTCATAGACCGTCGACGAGGTGGTGAGGCGGACGATGGGTTCGTTCATGGCAGCCGGGCTGAAGCGACGGTAACCGGGGGTTCATAGCACGAACCGCGGCGCAGGAAAGAAAAACGATTATCCGAGCCAGAACGAATTTTCATCGAGTTTGTGGGCTTTCGCCAAGTTCGCAAGCGGCGACCGATCGGACGCCGAATCCCGGCGCCGGCACGCCGTAACGGCCGACGGCATCCGAGGCATGGACACCACCAGGACTTCGGCGATGCCGGCCCCGGCTTCAGCGCTTCAATGAGGCCGGGGCGCGAGGCGGCGGCATCCCGCGTCTTTCCTCCCCCCAAACCGCAATCCCGGACAAGGCCCGCAGGGCCGCCGATCCGGGACCTACTCGCCTCGCGGCCGCGTCAAGATCACACGAGAAAACAGGGCATCGCGGCAGGTTTCGGTGAAAGTAGGCCGAGGCGCGAGGCCCCGGATAGGCTCTTCGCGGTCGGCGATCAGAATATCGAAGAGCTGCTGCTTCAATGAGGCCGGGGCGCGAGGCCCCGGATAGGCCCGCCCGCGCCGCGCTCTCCCATCTCCTCCCTCAGATCATCGCTTCAATGAGGCCGGGGCGCGAGGCCCCGGATAGGCGCGGATTGACCATACCATATGTCAGCCGGGTATTTTAGCTTCAATGAGGCCGGGGCGCGAGGCCCCGGATAGGCCAGGAGCCGCCATGTCCGTCTACCGCCGCGCCGGCCGGGCTTCAATGAGGCCGGGGCGCGAGGCCCCGGATAGGCGAGGGCAGGCAGCAAGCGACGCAGCAAGAGCAGCTTGTGCTTCAATGAGGCCGGGGCGCGAGGCCCCGGATAGGCGGAGAAAGACCGTGAGCGCAAGCGCGCGAGCAAAGTCGCTTCAATGAGGCCGGGGCGCGAGGCCCCGGATAGGCGTGCCTGATGAGCGGGCCATCCGTGACAGCGTCGAGCTTCAATGAGGCCGGGGCGCGAGGCCCCGGATAGGCATCCGGCCGCCGGCCCGGGGCAGCCATACACCTGGGAGGCTTCAATGAGGCCGGGGCGCGAGGCCCCGGATAGGCCGTCATCAAGGAATACACCGTCGCCGCGAAGGAATTCGCTTCAATGAGGCCGGGGCGCGAGGCCCCGGATAGGCTAGCGATTTCCGCGAAGGACGCGGCTCGGACGCGGCTGTGCTTCAATGAGGCCGGGGCGCGAGGCCCCGGATAGGCCGGCCCGTCCGATCCGGCATCCGGCGTCTTGACGAGCTTCAATGAGGCCGGGGCGCGAGGCCCCGGATAGGCTCGTGACGACAGTCGCGTCGAGAACGGCCGGCGCGATGGCTTCAATGAGGCCGGGGCGCGAGGCCCCGGATAGGCCCGCCATTCACCGGGCGCGCGTCAACCTCTTCAAGTTGCTTCAATGAGGCCGGGGCGCG
Organism: Prosthecodimorpha staleyi; assembly: GCF_018729455.1. Taxonomy (NCBI): domain Bacteria; kingdom Pseudomonadati; phylum Pseudomonadota; class Alphaproteobacteria; order Hyphomicrobiales; family Ancalomicrobiaceae; genus Prosthecodimorpha; species Prosthecodimorpha staleyi. The sequence goes on from NZ_JAHHZF010000007.1 coordinate 99,077, forward strand.
AGGCCCCGGATAGGCCGCGCCAGTGGTCGCGGTATAGACAGACGGCAGCGAAGCTTCAATGAGGCCGGGGCGCGAGGCCCCGGATAGGCGGCGCGGTCGGCGCGGTCGGGACATAGTCGACAGGCTTCAATGAGGCCGGGGCGCGAGGCCCCGGATAGGCGACCCGCCCGAGGTCCAGGAGCAGGACGCCGCCGACGCTTCAATGAGGCCGGGGCGCGAGGCCCCGGATAGGCTCACACTCTACACAACATCGCTGCAGACTACGTGATGCTTCAATGAGGCCGGGGCGCGAGGCCCCGGATAGGCGCCCTGGCTGGAAAGCACAGAAGCGCGAGAGGGTTATGGACCGCTTTGCGAGAGGTCGGCCAAAGGATCGGCGGCCGGGACCGCGATTCCTTGCCGGGAGCTTCAAATTATCAAAGAACGTGTTCTGACACAACGACTTGGATCTTTGCGAGCGGTGCCGGGGCTTTTCGTGCCATCCGAGCGCTCGCGAAAATCAGGCTACAACCGTTCGTGACGGACGCCAAGGCAAACCGGCGGTCTGGCTGCGAAAGTTCGCGCGGGCGGTGCGGCGGGGGCACCGAAAGCGGCCGCGATGCGGGTCAGATGACGATCGCCTCGCGTTCTATGGGCTCGAACGTCTTGCCGAGGCTCTCGACGGCAAGGTCGACGTCCTCCGCCGGACCGAGGTCGAGGATGACCACGTGGTCGGTCTCGCGGTCGATCAGGGCTTCGAGCGCGGCCGCCATCGCGGCGCGTCGCCCTCCGTCGAGACGGCAATGGAACACCGAGAGCTGAAGCCATCGGCCATAGCCCTTCATGGTCTTGAACACGCGCCGCCAGCGCTTCGGGTCGGAAATGTCGTAGGCGACCACATAGGCGTGTTCGGCATTGGAGCGGCGCGGCGCCATCGGCCTCTCCCCAACTCAGCGCGGCACATAGTGCGGATATCGCGGAATCTCGCCCGCGACGAACTTGGCGAAGAGCCGGGCCTGGACCTGGATCAGCCGGCGCATCGCGATCTGATAGCCGAAGACCGGATGGGTCGTCTCCTGGTCGAGCCGGCGCTCGTAGGCCTGAACCAGGGCACGCCGGGCCTTCGGCTTCAGATTGCAGCCGCCGGCGGCGAAGACGAAGTCATCGGGTCCGAGTTCGCCGTTGTTCAGCGCCATCAGAACGGCACTGTCGGCGAGCAGCGGCCGGAACGGTTCGATCAGATCGAGCACCAGCGCCGGGCGGCCGGGCCGCTCGACATGATAGACGCCTTTCCAGGGATCGAGGCCGGCGATCGATAGGGCCGACGCGAAAGTGCGCGTCAGCAGCGCATAGGCGAGCGACAGGCAGGCGTTGACCGGATCCGCGGGCGGACGGCGGTTGCGGCGATCAAAGGCGAAGGCGGGCAGAACCGCGACGGCTGCCGTGAAGAGCTGCGGCAGCGCCCTGAAGTAGAGGGCGGCGGCCTCGCCCTCGTGGCCGAGGAGTGCCGCGGCGCTCTCTGCGCGTGGCACCCGGTCCGCTATCAGGGCATCACGACTGCGCGGCGGCACACCATCCGATCGATCCGCCGGCCGTCACGCCTCCCCGACGACCCGGGCCCGTGTGAAGTTCATGAACTTGCCGACCGAGATTCGGCGCGCGACGCGGACGTGGTCGATGCCGAGCGGGACCAGGGCGCCGGGCTCGCGCAGGTCCGGGTGTCCGAGCAGGCCGCGGATGGCCGCGAGCGTCGCCGGGTCGCGCCAGATCGGCCAGGCGAAGGAGAAGCCTTCGGCCGACTGCGCACCGCCGAGAACGGTCGGGCGGATGCGCTCGCCGCGCTGTTCGGGGGAGAGCGTCAGAGCCGGCAGGCCGACGGCGGCGAGGCGGTTGGCGCCGTGCTGGGTGCCGGCCTTGTAGGCCGCGTCGGTCGGATCGCCGGCGAGCAGGGCATAGCGGACATCCTCGGCCGGATCCCAGCGGAACGCGAAGGTCGGGTCGCTCCGGTGCCAGGGGGCGAACAGCGCTTCGGCGAGGCAGTCGGCAGGCGACAGGTTCACGGCCGCCTTGCCGCGCCCGCGCGGCGGCGGCGCGGCGGTCGCCGGCACCGACGCGAGTCGATCCAGGAAATGCTGGTGTCCTTGACCGAAGAGCAGACACAGCGGCGTCGGGTCGATTGCGGCCTCCGCGGGGTTCTTATCCTCCTTGACGGCCGCGTCGCTCATCAGGGCCGCGAGGAGATCGCCCCACGTCCGGCCCCCCGGGCCGGCTTCGGCCGCCTGCCTGAGCAGGGCGCGCGCTCGGCTGCGCGGGTAGTTGAGATCGCGCACTTCGCCGAACGCGTGTGCCGCGGCCAGTGCAGCGACCCCGCGCGCCGCACTCTCGGCGATCTCGCCTTGCGTGACCGGCCGCGCCAGGTGCAGCACCGGGCGAAGCGGCGGCGCGTCGAGGTCCCAGGCGGCGCGCGGCCTGAGCGGCGCCGGGGCGGTCCGGTCGTCGGCCTCGAGGGCACGCAGGAGACCCAGCAGAGCCATGAAGGCCAGGAGATTGTCCGGTTCCAGCCCGTCGAGCCGATGGCTGCGGGCAGCCGGCTCCTGAACGGCGCTCGGCGGGTGGGCGGCGGTACGGCTCACGGGCTCCTCCCCCCGGCTTCGGCGAGGATCGGCGACGGATGCGGCCCAGATTGCCGCTCGTCGCGGTACGCGGCCCATTCGGACGCCCGATGGTCGGCGAGCCGCAGGACGGCCTCGAACCGGGCGAGCTCCCAGGCGCCATAGCGGGCCCTCAACATGTCGAACAACTGGGCCCAGTCGCGACCGTCGCGATCGTAGGCGAGCGATTGCGGACCCGGCGCCTTCGGCAGCGCCGCCTCGCCGCTCGGCAGAACGAGGCGTCGGTCCTCCCGGTCGAGCGGATCTTGGTGCGGATAGAACGGGCGGCCGCGGCCGTGATGGGTGCCGATGAGCCACAGCACCAGATCGGCGTCGGCGACGTCGGCAAAGGCCGGATCGCCGGGTGCCAGCCGCACCGAAAGCGCCTCGTGGCGCCAGTTCGGCGGAAGGGCATCCGGCGGTCGGCGTGCGGGCAGCCGTCCGCTGCGCGGCAACGGCCGGGCCGACTTGGCGAGAAGGTCCTCCGCGCTGCCGAACAGGGCCGCAAAGCGGGCATCGGTCCGGCGGAGCTGCGCCTGAAAGCGCGGATCGGCCTTGCCGAGGTCGTGCATCAGTCCGGCGGCGCAAAGATCGATCACGCGGTTCGCCCCAAGCCCGGCGGCCCGGGCGAAGGTTTCGGCGAACTGGGCGACATCCGCGCTGTGCCTGGCGAGCGCAAGGTCCCGCGGCGCGATGGAGCCGGCGACATCGTCTTCGGTCGTATTCGCCGCAACCGCTTCGAGCCCGGTGCCGGCAGCTCCGACGATGCCTCGGGTCGCGACGAGAACGACGCCGCGCGGGCGTTCGTCATCGTCCTTGCCATAGAGATCGAGATGAACATCGACGGCCCGCCAGCCGCCGCGAGCGCCGGACCGGAGGCGGCTGAGACGCTCCGCGAGCCTGTCGGGCAGCCCGTCCAGGGCGAGAAGCCGCTCGACCAACCCGGCTTTGTCGCGCTCGTCCGCCTCCGCCAGGACGCCGGCGAGTTCCGCCTCGCGCCCGGCCCGAAGCCGAACGGCCTCGATCTCCCGGTTGCGCCGCTCCGGCGCCGTCTCGCCGTCGGATGCGTCGTCCGGCGCGATCAACCCCGGCGCGATCCGCACCGCGAAACGGCGGCCGTCATAGGGTGCCGCCGCCGCATCGGCGATGTCGGTCGCCGGGGTCGGCGACGTCGGGTTCCAGCCGAAGAGATCGACGCCCCCGAAATCGGCCGGTGCGATCAGGGTCATGCCGGCCCGCAGGTCGTCCGGTCCAACCCATGCGGAGCGATCGTCGTCGCCGGCCCATCGGAATATCCGCCGCCCGGCGCCTCGCCGTCTTGGCGTTTCATCGATCGCCGGCTGCGGGATATCGGCGAGCGGATCGCTTCCGCCTGCGCGGCCCTCAAGCCAGGCTCGCACGACCGCAATCGGCAGTTCGATCGCCTCGGCCGAACGCGGCGGCACGGCGAGGAGACGCCGACGAACCTCGTCGGCGGCGTCCCGGTCCGCGAGGTCGGCGCGCCAGATCAGCGTCACCGCGGCGGGCTGCAGATCCGGCCCATGCAGATAGAGGCCGATATCGGGACTCGCCGCCGGCACCGGCCAGGTCTGGGTCAGGAGGTCGAGATGCGCGGGCATCAGCACGGGTGCGTCGGCGCGCGGCGCGGACAATCCCGGCGGCGGCGCCGTGGCGGCGTCGGTCGTGAGCGCCCCGAATGCCTCGATGCCGAAATCGACCGTCGGCGGCTCCCCCTTGGCCCCCGGCGTCGCAATCCGGGCCAGCCAGCTCCAGGTCTCCCGGATCGCCGTGCCGTAGACGATGTCCGTGCCGCGCGAAGCGACGTCGGCCTTCGAGGCCACGATCGCGGCCGACGGAACGATTGGTCGTCCCGCCCGGTTCAGGCGGCCGAAGCGCTGGCGCAGGGCGTCGAGCGGCGCCGCCTCGGTGACAAGGCCGTCGAGATCGAGGTCGACACCGGCTTCGATGCACTGGGTCGCGACGACGAAGAGCGGTCGCGTGAGGGCGTCGCGAGAGGCGTCGGTCCGGATCGGATCGAGTGCCGCGGCCAGTCCGTCGCGGTCAACCGGGCGGGCCGGACCGATCAGCAGGAGCCTGTCCGCCGAGGGCTCGCCCGAAGCCGGGTCTGCGCTGACCGCCGTGCCGAGGCTCTCGAACACCTGGCGCGCGCGCCGGACCCGGTTGACGACGATGCCGATCGCCGGGCAGCGGATGCCGGTGGCCTGGAGCCGATCGCGGGCCTGCAACGCCTCCGCGACCAGGATCACGACCAGCGTCGCAGCCTCCGTCTCGTCGACGGGCGCATCGGCGTCCTCCGCCTCCTCGGCCGCGTCCGAGAGGGTGGTCCTGGCCTTGGGAGGCGCAACCAGACGCACCAATTTCGGCGCCTGCAGGCGCGCCCGCAGCACCGGGTCGGCGCGATCGTCGTCGTCGAGCCTGAAGACATCGTCGTCGGTATCGCCCGGTGTGGCGGTCAGTACGGACACGCCCCAGGGGCCGCAAACTTCCGCCTCGCGCCAGTCTTGGCCGCGATACCGTTCGACCCACCGCAGTGTCTGCCTGAACGGCTCCGCCAGATGCGCCTCGTCGAGCAGGATTCGGCAGTCCGATCCGATCAGGCCGGCATGGATCGGCTTCGAGGCGTCGCTGACGCCATAGCCGCGGAACAGGAGGCGGGAACCGATCTGGTCGACCGTCGTGCAGATGATGGTCGGTTGAACCGGGGTTCGCGCCCAATCGTCCTCGCGCGGCACCCCGCCACGCAGCCGCGCCGCGATCAGAGGCAGCGGTTCGAACGCGGCCCGCGCCGCTTCCGGGATCGCCGAGACGGCGAGCGCACGCAGTCGCGCGGAAACACGGCCCAGCACGGTGTCGCCATGGGCGGTCCGGAGGGTTTCGGCGATCCGCCGGGCGCGCCCGAACGCATCGTCGACCACAAGGCGCCGGTCGACGACGAAAGCGATCCGGACCGGCACCCGCCGCGCCGTTCCCCGATCCGCCTCCAACGCCAACTGGAAGACCGCGATGTCCAGCGTCGCCGTCTTGCCCGATCCGGTCGGAAGATCCAGAAGGCGCGGCCATGCCCCGGTCTCGCTCGCGGCAACGGCGGCCGCGAGCCGGGTCTGCCAAGGAAACGGTCGAACGCCGTGAAGCCCTTCGAAGAAGGTCGGAAAGTCGTCGGGGTCGAGCGCCGGGATCATCGCTCCACCCCAGGCTCAAGATCAGGATAGGCCCGGCACAGGCCGAGGCCGACATGCCGTCCGGCGCCGAGAATGACAGGCCCCTCGATCGGCTCGGCAAAGCGAAGCACCGCATGGGTGAGCGGGCGGCTCGCAAGGCTGGGCGGCAAGCGCCACCGCGTCCACACGGGAGCGCCCCCCGAAGGCCAAGCCGACGGCGCGCCGACGACAGCCGAATGCTTCTCCGGCACCACGGCAGGACGCGGCCCCCATCGCGTTTCGATCATCTCCGGCTCCGGCAGGCCGATATTGCGGCATGCGGCGACGATCCCCTGGACGATCTCGTCGTGCTTCGCCGCACCGGTCGCCTTCAGGTGTCGGTCGAGCACGATCGGCGTGACGGTGGCGAACACACGTGCGGGCGCCGTGTAGGACAAGGGATCGAGCGTGCGCAGCGTCGGCTGCAAGGTTGGCGCGAGCGCAATCTCGAACGGCACGTGCCCGTCCTTCGCCGTCCTCCAGATCCGCATGACCGGTCGCGATCCGCCCGATCCTTCTTCGCCTCGACGAACGAGCGCCCGCATCGCCGCCCCGAAGTCGGCATCGTCCAGCAGCCCGCTACCGCGCGGCGGCACGATGGCGAAGCCGAGAACGCGCCCGTCCGCATGCCGGACGCCCGTGAAGGCGAGCGGCACAACCGCCATATGGGGCATCCGTGTTGGCGAGCGGTCCGGCTCGTGGCCGCTGACCAGCGCCGGGACACGATCGCCGAGACCGATCGCCTTGTAGCCGCTGATGACCGCATCGCGGATCGCCTTGGCGACGACGGCGGCAGCCCGCAGGTCCGGCATCACGCCGACCCGCGGCCGCCCGGCATCGCTTGGTCGCCCGTCGACCCTGCTGTCGTCGGCTTCGACCACCTCGAGGAGGAGCCACTGCGAGGCAAACACGCTGTGAGACCGTTCGGTCGCGGGAGGCAAGGTCGCGGTTGCCCGGTCACCCGGGCGCGGTCGACGTCCGGACGCAAAGCCATCTCGAAGCTCTTGCAGCCGTCCCGGATAGACGCGCCGCCGCGCCGGCAAAAGCGCATGCGGAGCGCTATCGGTTCCGTCGAGAAGGAAGCGGCAGCGCGTCAGGCTGGCGGAGTGACCGACATAGGCGGTATCGGCGGCGAGCCGGATCAGGGCCTCCAGCGTCGCCGGGTCGACAACGGCATCGCACCAGCGATAGCGCACCGTCGGGTCGTCCGGCCGGAAGGCGGGAAAGCGACGGGGCTGTCGCCGACGAAACTGCGGCATCACGGACCGGTCGCCGGAGCGTCCGGTGCCCGGGTCATTGGGCGGCACGAAATGGATCGGCACGCGCCGCGGTAAACCCGAACTTGCTTCGATCAGCGGCGGATCGAGCCGCTCCAGCCATTCGAGCGCGGCGCGTTCGTCGTCGCGGCTGCCGCGGGCCGCCCAGGACGCGACCAGCGCCGAAAAGATGCGATCGGGCTGCGGCGGCCAGTCGGGCGCGTCGGTATCGGGTCCCAGCGCCGCAAAGGCGGTGCCGGTCAGATGCTCGACCTCGAGGACGAGGGTCATGCGCCCGTCCCCTCGGCCTCCCCGCCTTCGCCCTGAAGCGCCAGGTCCTGGCTTCTCCTCACAATCGCCACCAGCTTGTCCTGCGGCAGGAGGTCGACCGGCTTCGGTGCAAGCTGGAACCCTGCCGCCCGAGCTCCTGCGGCCGCCTCGGCATAGAGCCGACGCGCATTGTTGACGTCGATTTCAATGGCTCGCGTGGAGCCATCCGGATGCACGCATTCGAGACCGCTCGGGCCGTCGCAGACGAGGTCGCAACGCGAGCGAAGCGCATAGCCGCGCGCATCCTGTTCCGCGATCGCGAGAAGCCCGAGCGCGGCCAGCAAGGTACGGCCGGCGGCGTCCTTCGCCGGCGATCCGAACCTGAGCCGGCGCAGGGCTGCGAAGCTCAAAACGACGGTATGCTCCAGGTGATCACAGGTGATGCCGAGTGGGTCGACGGTGGGTGCTATGTTGCCATGGTTGATCTCGGAAGGACGGACCTTCGTGGCCTTCTTGCCCACGCCCGCAGCGTCGACATCCCAGCCCTTCTCGCCCTTATAAACCTCGACCTTCCGCAACACGCCGAGCGGATCCATCCGACTGCCGGTCCGACGCCCGGCAGTCCGCACATCGATCTCGCCGGTGCGCGCGTTCGGCACCTCGTCGACCGGCACGTCGACGGCAACGATTTCCGAGACCAGGCAGCGCGCGAATTTGGCGCCGATCCCGCCGCCCTCTCCGGTGGAGTGCCAAGCCCCGAACAGCAGCGCATTGGGCGAAATTTCGAGGATCGAGGCCGGATCGCCCCTGGCCAGCAGCCTGCCGGTGGCGCATTCCATGAAGGGCGTGCCGTCGAGAAGACTGTCGCGCAGGATCGCGTCATAGACCCGATGGGGAGCGTCGAGCGACGTGACGAACTCGATCCCCTCGATGCCACGATTGCGGAAATCCACACGGACGTAGGGGATTTCGGCAATCCCATCCTTGGCGGCGCTGAGGAGAGCCTCTTCGAGCCGATTTGCCTGCGACTGCACGCTGTCGACCAACACGCACCAGACTTCACCTTCGGGCCGTCGACGCCGTTCGTAGACGTGACGCGGCGCCGGGTTGCGCCCCTCGCCCGGATAGGTCGGCGGGAAGATCTTGTCCCCCTGCCCCCCGACCGGCTGCAACCGCCGCCGCCGCCGCAAGGCAGCGTCTCGCGAGACCATGTCGGCGAGTTCGGCCGCTTGCATGTCAATGTCCCCAGCCCCTCAACCAAAGAGAGCATGGGCTTGGCCGTGATGAGGTGTCAAGCACCATAGGTGCATCTGTTCATCCAACCGCCCTCCGGTTGGACTTCTCACAGAACCGTCCGGCGAAGGCACGACGGTCGGGAAAAACGAGATGATCGGAGCCGCCGGCGGCTCCGGGCAGTTGATGGCCGGGTTCCGGCGGGAACCGAGAAGGTGTTGAGCGTCTGCAGGATCAGGATCTTGAACATGAACACCGGAGCGCGGCCGGGCGGCGGCGGCCCCTGCGGGGTCGTTGCATTGTGGGCCGCGCGGAACGTCTGCCAAGTCCGCCCGTCCGGTCACTGAGAACCGCCCGATCGCGGCAAGGAGCGTCATCGGCGCGACGGACCGCATAACCGGCTCGCACTCGATGTCGATCCAGTCCGGGTTCTGGTCGAGACAGACCGACCGGCTCAGGGCCGGCGCGATATCGGCCGCCCGACATCAACCGCGGCGCCGGCGATGTGGGACGGGGCCGGCTGCACCCAAGCCTTCCTGAACAGAGAGGGGATCGCCATGCCGCTGCAGGAGGCAGACGGGAGGAATCGAACAGGCCGACGGTCACGCCTGGCGCCGGTGCCGCGCTGAGACTCCAAAAGCAGGCGCCGAGATGCCGCCCACGTCAACGCTATCGGCGCCGAAGTTTGGGCCACCGCAAATGGCGACAGAAGTCAGCCTGATTTTTCAGATGCTTGTCTGGAGAATTGGTGGAGCCGAGGGGAATCGAACCCCTGACCTCTGCAGTGCGATTGCAGCGCTCTCCCATCTGAGCTACGGCCCCGTCTGGCCTGCGAACAGGCCCCCGGCTGGGATGGGCGCCATTTAGGGTGTGGGGCGGGGGGCTGTCAAGCGATTGTCCGGCGTGGAATGCGAGGCGGTGGCGGAGGGCGCTGGCCGACGCGGGAGGCCGGTCCTGGTTCCGGGGCCGGAGGCACCGAGATGGCCCCGGGCGATGTCGATCCCGCCGCCGGGATCGCGTCGCGAGCCCCGGTTCCGGGGCCGGACTGCGGCATGCCGGCTCAAGATTCGGTGGTCATGCGGGCGCGGGCGAAGCGTTCGAGCGACAGGGCGATGACCGCCATGCCGAGCATCGTCCCGTAGAAATACGAGAGATCCATCGTCTTGCTTTCGTAGAAATTGTAAAACCCGGATCGCGCCAGTTCGATCGGGTGCATCAGCGGGTTCCAGGCGATGATCTCGCGCATCGTCGGCGGCATGTAGTCGACCACGAACATCTTGCCGGAGAAGATAAACTGGGCACGCCGGAGGACGCTGTAGAAGCGGTCCCACCAGGGCAGATAGACTTCCAGCGAGGCATTCAGCACGCCAATCACGAAGCCGTAGACGCCGGCCATGAAGATCGCCTCGTAGACGCGCAGGATGTCTTCCGGCCACAGTACCTGTTCGGGATATATCGTCTTCATGAAGAAGTTGTGGCTGAACAGAAAGATATGATAGATGATGATCATATTGGTCACGATCATCACGAATTGCGCGAGGTAGATGTCGAAGGGAGTGATGATCGGGAAGTTGAGCACCATCTTGTTTTTCGACATGGCGCCCGAAATGGCGGCTTCGGTCTTGTTGAAAGCGTAGAAGACGACGACGCCCTGGAGGAAGAACAGCGCCATGCTGTTGCCAAGCGGCGGGATCGGGTGGAATTCGTAGCGGATCAGCGACAGGCCGATGATCAGCGCCAGGGGCTCGATAAAGGTCGAGGCATAGCCGAGACGGCCCTCGCTCGACCGATGCACTTCGCGGCTGAGCAGGGCGGCCACGTTGCGGAACCGCATCGCGAGCGGCGATCCGTAGGGACTGCGGGTGCTCTTCGGTCGTGCCATGTCGTGCCGTTCCTGCCCTGCTCTCCGCCCGGGCCGCCCCGCCGGGCGGGCGGTCAGGCGGCGTCCGAGGTCCGGAGCGCGCGATTGAAATCCACGTAGCCGACGACCGCGTGAATAAGTTCGTGTTCGGGTCCGTCTTCGCCGAACGGCGCCAGCGTCCAGGTCCAGCACGCATCCGGAACCGGCAGGCGATGGCCGCCGATCAGTTCGGCCGTCTCCAGCACCCGGCCGGCCCGATCGACCGTCCGCTGCTCGGTATCGGTCAGGAGGCAGACCCGGCCGCGGAAGCCGGCGAGCCCGGCGAGATGGCCGGCCACCAGGACCGGGGCGATCCCATCCATGTCGGGCGCGTCAGCTGGCGGTAATGTAGCGATCGTGTGCGCTGCGGCAAGGTCTTCGTAGGCGAGCGGGATTTGGCTGAGGAGATTGGCCGAGACGATCAGGTCGACTTCCGGGTCGGCGGCGAATTCGGCAAGCGGATCGCCCGACGGACGGCCGTCGGGCGCGAGGCCGGACAGATCGCGCGTGACCAGAACCACGTTGCGATGCCGTGCCAGGCGCAAACGGACGATGCTCAGATGGACGACATCGACCAGAAGGACAGTTTCGAAGGCGGCGGCGAGCCTCGCCACGGGCACGTCGCGGGCAAGCCCGGAGCCGAGCACCACCACCTTGCGGCGCCGCGGCAGATCGGCCATGGCGCGCTCGACCACCGACCAGCATTGCCGATAATGGGGCGCCCAGGCGGCCGCGCAGCGACCGGCCCGCGACCAGAGATCGACGGCGGCCTTCAGATGGCCGAGCCGGCGATGGGCGGCCCGGCAGGGCGTGGTCAGGTAAACCAGGACTTCGGCAAGCACGGCGGCTCCGGCTCGGCTTCGACGGGCGATTCGGTCGATCCGGGGCCAGTGTAGCGCCCCAGGCGACGGCGGTCCCGCGGCGGCGCTTTGCCGTAGGCGCCCCCGGAACCGGAGCCGCTTTCCTGTCCGGTCCGCAAAACGCGGCCGGCGGCGACAGGGGGTTTTCTGCGGCAAAAGCACCGGCGGGGCTGGTTGCCCAGAGCCTGACCGCCTACGTAGGATGCTCGAAGTCAACCGGACAGGAAGCCATGACGACGACGCCCTCCGCCGATCCGTCCCCCGCCACCGGTCCGGCGACCGCCCCGCCGGCCCGCACGGGCACAGCCCGCGGCAAGGCGACGCTGCCGACCGGCGTCAAGCTGGCCATCGATTTCGGGCCGCTGCTGGTCTTCTTCCTGGCCTACCGCTTCTCGGACATCTTCATCGCCACCACCGCCTGCATGGTCGCCACGGCGGTGGCGGTGGCGGTCGCCTATGCGCTGACCCGGCACCTGCCGGTGATGCTGTTGGTCACCGGCGCCGTCGTGATGATCTTCGGCGGGCTGACGATCTATCTGCACGACGACACCTTCTTCAAGATGAAGCCGACCATCATCTACGGCCTGTTTGGCATCGCGCTCGCCGTCGGGCTGGTGTTCGGGAAGTATCTCCTCTCGCATGTCTTCGAGTTCGCAATTCGGCTCGATGCGGAGGGGTGGCGCAAGCTGACGGTACGCTGGTGCCTCTTCTTTTTCGCGATGGCGATCCTGAACGAACTGGTCTGGCGCAACGTGCCGCAGGCGCGCTGGGTCGACTTCAAATTCTTCGGGCTGCCGACGCTGACCTTCCTGTTCGCCATGGCGCAGATGCCGCTGATGCAGCGCCACACCGTCGAGGACGAGGGCGACACTCCGGCCTGACGGGCGCAGCATTAGCGGCCGGACAGGTCCGGGGCGCAGTTCAGCGGCGTGCGGAGGCGCCGTCATGTGTGCCGGCCGCCCAGGCGAGCGCCTCGTCGAGCCGGTCGTTGCCCCAGAACAGTTCGCCGTCGGCGGTGACGAAGCTCGGCGCGCCGAAGATGCCGTGGCGCTGGGCATCCTCGGTGACGATCTTCAGCCGGTTCTTGATCGCCTCGTCGGCGCGGGCGCGGGCGACCAGCTGCTGGCCGGCCAGTCCCAGCCCGTCGAGCAGGGGCACCAGCGTCTCGGCCTTGGAGACATCCCGCCCCTCGCCGAACTCGGCCGTGTAGACGGCGCGCGAAAAGGGCGCGACCCAGCCCTCCTGCGCGCCGATCAAGGCCAGACGCGCGGCCAGCAGGGTATTCTGCGGGAAGGGATCCGGGCGCCGGAACGGCAGCCCCGCCGCCGCGGCCGAGCGCTCCATGTCGCGCCACATGTAGCGGCCCTTGGCGGGATAGAGATTGAAGGGCGAGGTGGTCCAGCCCTGGCCGGCGAAGATCGGCCCGAGCAGGAAGGGGCGCCAGGTGATCGCGACCCCGGCCTCGGCGGCGGCGGCCTCGATCCGCATGGCGCTGAGATAGGAATAGGTCGAGGCGAATTCGTACCAGAATTCGACCGAGGACACGGGCTTCGGCGTGGCGACCATGCGCGACACTCTCCAGCACAACGGCGGTTTACGCCCGGGTCCGTCGGGATCCCGGCGGCGACGCGTCCGGGATCCCGACGGACACGAATCGTTTCCATGCCCCCGCTTCGAACTGTAGAGCCAGACGTGACCGCAAGGGAACATTTCCTGGGGATTCATCCCCGGTGCGACGGCCGCCGACCCGGCCGAACGGCCGCCCCGCCCGGATCAATCGGCGATGCGCCGATCGGTTCCGCATTGCGCGCCCGATCCGAATGCGGTCCGGTGCGTTCATCGAGCCGCGACCCGATCGGGGGAGGATGCGCATGACCGACGAACCCGCCGCCGCGAGTGGTCCCGGCCCGGCCGACCGCCGGGCCCGCCGCAGGCTTGCCGACCGGCCGGTGCTGGCCTGTCTGGCCGCCACGCTGGCGGTCTCGCTCCTGTTCCTGGCCGTGCCGCAGCTCGATCGCACCGTCACAGCCCTCTTCTATGGCCCGGACGGCTTCGCAGCGGCGAGCAATCCCGGGCTGGTCGGGCTGCGGCTGGCCGGGCGGATCGTGACCCGGATCGCCATCATCGGCCTCGTCGTCCTGCTGCTCGCCAAGGTGCTGGTGCCGGACCGGGTCGCGCGGGTGCCGCTCAGGGCGCTCCTGTTCCTGGCCGCCAGCCTCGCCGTCGGGCCGGGGCTCGCCGTCAACCTGACCCTGAAACAATATTGGCACCGGCCCCGGCCGGCCGAGACCGACCTCTATGGCGGCGATTTTCCCTTCGGCCTGCCCTGGATGCCGACCGGCGGCTGCGTCGCGGACTGCTCGTTTCCGTCCGCGGAAGCCTCCGCGGCGATCTGGTGGGTGGCGGTCGCGCTGGTCGTGCCGGCGCGCTGGCGACGCGCCGCGACGGTCGCCGCCCTGCTGTGGGCGGCTGTGATCTCGCTCAACCGGATCGCCTTCGGCGGCCACTATCTGTCCGACGTGCTGATCGCCTGGTGCCTGACGCTGACGCTGGTCTTCGTGCTGCGCGACCTGATCCTGATCCGCCTGCCCGAGCCGGCCGTCGCGTGCCTGGAGGCCGGGTTGGCGCGGCTCGGCGGCCGCCGCGGCGGGCCACCGGGCGGCGAAACCGGGCCAGGGCGCGCGGATCGGGAACCACCCTTGCCTTGACAGGCGCGCCCGGGCCTGTAAGGCCGTTGCGATCCTAGTCTTAGACCGCGAGAGATCCATGTCAGCCGGTAGCGTCAAGAAGGTCGTGCTCGCCTATTCGGGCGGCCTCGACACGTCGATCATCCTCAAGTGGCTGCAGGTCACCTATGGCTGCGAGGTCGTGACCTTCACGGCCGATCTCGGCCAGGGCGAGGAGCTGGAGCCGGCGCGCAAGAAGGCCGAGATGCTCGGCATCAAGGAGATCTTCATCGACGACCTGCGCGAGGAATTCGTGCGGGACTTCGTCTTCCCGATGTTCCGCGCCAATGCGCAGTACGAGGGTCTCTACCTGCTCGGCACCTCGATCGCCCGGCCGCTGATCGCCAAGCGCCAGATCGAGATCGCCCGCGCGGTCGGCGCCGACGCGGTCTGCCATGGCGCGACCGGCAAGGGCAACGACCAGGTCCGCTTCGAGCTGACCTATTATGCGCTGCAGCCCGACATCACCGTGATCGCGCCCTGGCGCGAATGGGACTTCAAGAGCCGCGAGGCCTTGATCGACTTCGCCGAGAAGAACCAGATTCCGATCGCCAAGGACAAGCGCGGCGAGGCGCCCTTCTCGGTCGACGCGAACCTGCTGCACTCCTCCTCGGAGGGCAAGGTGCTCGAGGATCCGTGGATCACGCCGCCGGAATATGTCCACATGCGCACCATCTCGCCCGAGGATGCGCCCGACAAGGCAACCGAGATCGAGATCGAGTTCGAGAAGGGCGATCCGGTGGCGATCGACGGCGAGCGCCTGTCGCCGGCCGCGCTGCTGACCAAGCTCAACGAGCTCGGCAAGGCCAACGGCATCGGCCGGCTCGACCTGGTCGAGAACCGCTATGTCGGCATGAAATCGCGCGGCGTCTACGAGACCCCCGGCGGCACCATCCTCCTGCAGGCCCATCGCGGCATCGAGTCGATCACGCTCGATCGCGGCGCCGGCCACCTGAAGGACGAGCTGATGCCGCGCTATGCGGAGCTTGTCTATTACGGTTTCTGGTACAGCCCCGAGCGCGAGATGCTGCAGGCGCTGATCGACAAGAGCCAGGAGATGGTCACCGGCACCGTCCGTGTGAAGCTCTACAAGGGCAATGTCATCGTCACCGGCCGCAAGTCGCCCTACTCGCTCTACGACCAGGACCTGGTCACCTTCGAAGAAGGCAAGGTCGCCTACGACCACCGCGATGCCGCCGGCTTCATCAAGCTCAACGCCCTGCGCCTGCGGACGCTCGGCAAGCGGCGGATGAAGTTCGACAACTGAGAGTTGGCTACTGGTTTATTGACAAACAATCCGAGAGGCGGCGTTATGGCGCGCCTTTCGGAGTTTGCCCATGAAATTGTTGCCTCCACAATCATTTTTCGACCTCAGCTATGACGATGCCTATTCGGACGCAGCAAGCGCCAAGCTTGCTTTGGATTTCGATGGCGCCATTCGGGATCGATTTCTAGCGAAAATCAGTTTTCACGGCGTGATTCAAGACGAAGAATTCGACAGGATTTCCAATGATATTGAGGATCTGATCAAGAGGACGATCAATCCGCAGATCAAGTCCGCGATTGCCAACCGCAATCCGAACTTTACTGCCGAGGAAGGCCGGGGACGTGCCACTCGCTGCGTAGATCTCATCTCGCCACGAGGCGAAGATGCGTTGTGGCCGATCACCAAGGCTTTGGTGGAAGAGGTCTATCCGGCCGAACCCGGCGAGAAGGCCGCCGATTTCCATCGGAAGCGCACAACAAGCTGCATGATCATTTTGCGATCGGCACACAAGGCGTTCCAGAGCGAAATCGCCAAAGCGGCTGGACGCAACACGTGAGTTCCAAATTGAACTGGATCCGCCTGCGTCGCTTCTGCCGGGATCCGTTCATCGAGCGGACCGCTCTCGGATTGCTCGCTCTGCTATCTGCCCTGATGGCGCTGAAGTCGAAACTCGAAGTTGATGCCGCGCCGGAGATCGACCGAATCGATCCGTCCCTGCTGCTTTGGGCAGCGCGATTTTACGGCGTTTTCTTCCTGTTCTGGTTCTTGAGCCACATGGTATTTCTTCTCGCAGCACCGCGTTTGGTTTTCGACTACAACAACAAGGAGCAATACCTCGATGCCTCATTGAAGATTCACAGCTCCATTGAAAAGAATCTCACTGAACAACGAGACAAATATATACAAATCTGGAATGAAGAAATAAACAAATCAAAGCCCGGACAGTATCTTACAATTGTTCTGCAATCCACCGCGCTTCTATCCTTTCTAGCGTCGCTGATTTTTGTGTTTCTCCTGATGCGAAAGCCGGTCCTGTATGTCCTTGGCTTGGCCGGTTGAATCGAGTGGATTCCTGTCCCGTCAGACGCTCGGCCAAGAAGCGCCCGATCTCTTCGCCAGCGATTTCGGCGCGCCGGACGAGCCGGTCTGCTTCTTGGTCTGAATGACGAGCGGTCATGACGGCGTCTCCGGCTTCACGGTTCCACACAAGTGAAACACGATGGCCGCCCCGCGACTACAGACCCTGCGTGCAAAAGGAATCGCCATGGTTGCAATTCCTTACCGCAGCTGCACACAATCACTCTAGCTCTGGGTCCTCTGACCCGCCTTCGGCGCCAGCAGGGCGGCGGCCAGCGCGATGGCCATCATGGCGGGCAGGATGGTGCCGATGGCGGTGACGGGATCGCCGAACAGGGCGGCCGCGAGGCTGCCGAGGAGGCCGCCGCCCATCTGCATGAAGCCGAGTAGCGCCGCGGCGGCGCCGGCCATGTGCGGGAAGGGCGCCAGCGCGCCGGTCGACGGGCCGGGCATGATCAGGGCGAGCGAGAAGGCGTAGACGCCGATCGGCAGCATCACGGTGACGAAGGTCGGCGGCACGCTGCGCATCAGCACGGCGAGCACCAGCGCGGCGGCGAGGCCGAGCAGGATGCCGGGCATGACCAGCCGGTTGGCGTCGAAGCGGATCAGGAGCTTGCGCATGATCAGGCCGCCGGCCGCGAAGGACAGCGACTGCGCCATCATGCCGAAGCCGAACTGGGTCGGCGTCAGGCCGGCGCGGTCGATCAGCACGAAGGGCAGCATGGTGCCGAGCGCGTAGAGTGCACCGATGCCGGCGCCGAGCACCGTCGACGGCACGATGAAACGCGGATCGACGATCAGCCGGCCATAGACGGCGATCAGCCGGAACGGATGGACCAGGGCGGGATCGGGCCGGCGGTTGGTCTCCGGCATGGCGAACATGACGAGGCCGATGACCACGGCGCCGTAGAGCACCATCAGGCCGAAGATGGCGTGCCAGCCGAGCAGTTCGAGCGTGATGCCGCCGATCGTCGGCGACAGGGCCGGGCCGATCGCCAGCATGATGCCGATCGTGTTCATGATGCGGGCGGCATCCTGGCCGGTGAACAGGTCGCGCACGATGGCCCGCGCGATGGCGACGCCGGCGGCAGCGCCGATCCCCTGCAAGAGGCGAGCGGCGAGCAGGATGTCGACCGTCGGCGCCCACAGGGCGAGCGCCGAGGCGACGAGATAGAGCAGCATGAAGGCGAGCGTCACCGGCCGCCGGCCATAGGCGTCCGAGAGCGGGCCGCAGACCAGCTGGGCCAGCGCGAAGCCGGTGAAATAGGCGGTCAGGGTCAGCTTGACGGTGGCGATCGTGGTGCCGAAGGCGGCGACCAGCGTCGGCATGGCCGGGGTATAGAGCGCCATCGAGATCGGGCCGAGCGCGACCAGGATGGCGCCGAGAACCGCCGTGCGGCTCGCCGACATGGCCGGAGGGGCCGCGGCGGCGTCTGCCGCGATCGGATCGAGCGAGGGCGTCAGGGCCGCGTCGGCCTCCGCCATGCCGGCCGCGGCGAGCGGCTCGGCGGAGACCGGGTCGGGCGTCGCGGGTTCGGCTTCGGGGATCGAGGCGGCGGCGGCAGGCTTGAAAGGCATGTTCATGCGGCGGAGGCTCCCCGGTCGCTTCCCAGACCGTCGAGATTGGTACGGATGCGGCGCAGGAGGTCGCGCAGCGCGTCGACCTCGCTCTCGGCGAAACCGGCGGTGACCTCGGCCTTGACGGCCGCGCCGATCTCGATCAGCCGCGCCACGGTCGGGGCGGCTTCCGGCGTGGTGCGGATCAGCTTGGCGCGGCGGTCGGCCGGATCGGGCAGGCGCCGGATCAGGCCGCGCGCCTCGAGGCGATCGAGAAAGCCGACCAGCGTCATCGGCTCGATGCGCATGGTCTCGGCCAGCGCCGCCTGTCGTGCGCCTTCGAGGCGGGCGATGCTGACCAGGGTGCGGGCCTCCGCGGCGGTGAAGTCGTAGCCGGCCGCCTTCAGGGCGCATTCGAGCCGCCGCCAGAACAGGCGCGTCACGTCGGACAGGATGACGGCGATGGATTCCTCGGCCGAGCCGGGAGCGGGAAGGCCGCATATGGGCTGCGGTGGGGCGCCGATCGAGGGATCGGCGGGCATTTCGGATATCATGACGGTTTCCAGATGATCAGGCTGCCTTAATATATGGACCCAAGACGACCTGTCGATCCCGCACCGCCGCATGGCTCGACTGCGTGCCGGTGCGGGATCCCGGGGTTCGGATCGGAAGCCGGGAGAGATCGATCGGAGCGGCCGTCATCGCCGCGTCACGCGGAGCGGGCCTCACTGTCGCGGCGGTTCGCCTTGCGGCGCAGCATGGAAAAGGTTATGCACAGCGCCAAATTCCCAGATCGACCGACGACCTCGAAGGAACGCGGTACGGGCCCGGAGCAACGGGCGTGCCGCGGCGAAGGATTTCCATGAAGCTGCGCAACATCGCCATCATCGCCCATGTCGACCACGGCAAGACCACACTGGTCGACGAACTGCTCAAGCAGTCCGGCTCCTACCGCGAGAACCAGCGGGTGGCCGAGCGCGTGATGGATTCCAACGAGCTCGAAAAGGAGCGCGGCATCACCATCCTGGCCAAGGCGACTTCGGTCGTCTGGAAGGACACCCGGATCAACATCGTCGACACCCCCGGCCACGCCGATTTCGGCGGCGAGGTGGAGCGCATCCTGAACATGGTCGACGGCGCCATCGTGCTGGTCGACGCCGCCGAAGGCCCGATGCCGCAGACCAAGTTCGTGGTCGGCAAGGCCCTCAAGGTCGGCCTGCGCCCGATCGTGGCGATCAACAAGGTCGACCGCTCGGATGCCCGCATCCAGGAGGTCGTCAACGAGGTGTTCGACCTGTTCGCCGCGCTCGACGCGACCGACGAGCAGCTCGACTTCCCGATCCTCTACGGCTCCGGCCGCAACGGCTGGATGGCGCTGAGCCCCGACGGCGATCAGGGCAACGGCATGGCGCCGCTGTTCGACCTGGTGCTGCAGCACGTTCCCGAGCCGACCGTCGAAGAGGGTCCGTTCCGGATGATCGGCACCATCCTGGAGGCCAACCCCTTCCTCGGCCGCATCATAACCGGCCGCATCTCGTCCGGCACCATCAAGCCGAACCAGTCGATCAAGGTGCTGACCCGCGACGGCCAGATGCTGGAGCAGGGCCGCATCTCGAAGATCCTGGCCTTCCGCGGCATCGAGCGCACCCCGATCGAGCTCGGCGAGGCCGGCGACATCGTCGCCATCGCGGGCCTGACCAAGGGCACCGTCGCCGACACCTTCTGCGACCTCTCGGTCGACACTCCGCTGCCGGCGCAGCCGATCGACCCGCCGACCGTGACCATGTCGTTCATCGTCAACGACAGCCCGCTCGCCGGCACCGAGGGCGACAAGGTCACCAGCCGCGTCATCCGCGACCGTCTCCTCAAGGAGGCCGAGGGCAACGTCGCGCTGAAGATCGAGGAATCCGAGGACAAGGACTCGTTCTTCGTTTCCGGCCGCGGCGAGCTGCAACTCGCCGTGCTGATCGAGACCATGCGCCGCGAGGGCTTCGAACTGGCCGTCTCCCGTCCGCGCGTGGTGATGAAGCGCGACGAGGCGACCGACGAACTGCTCGAGCCGATCGAGGAAGTGCTGATCGACGTGGACGAGGAGCATGCCGGCGTCGTCGTTCAGAAGATGAGCGAGCGCAAGGCCGACATGATCGAGATGCGGCCCTCGGGCGGCAACCGCCAGCGTCTCGTGTTCTATGCGCCGACCCGCGGCCTGATCGGCTACCAGTCGGAACTGATGACCGACACGCGCGGCACGGCGATCATGAACCGCCTGTTCCACGCCTATGCGCCGTTCAAGGGCGACCTGCCCGGCCGCCGCAACGGCGTGCTGATCTCCAACGATGCCGGCGAGGCGGTCGCCTACGCGATGTGGAACCTCGAGGATCGCGGCCCGATGATGATCGAGCCCGGCTGGAAGGTCTATCAGGGCATGATCGTCGGCGAACACACCCGCGAGAACGATCTTGAGGTCAACGTGCTCAAGGGCAAGAAGCTGACCAACATCCGCGCCGCCGGCAAGGACGAAGCCGTGCGCCTGACCCCGCCGATCCGGATGACGCTCGAGCGCTCGCTCGCCTGGATCCAGGACGACGAGCTGGTCGAGGTCACGCCGAAGTCGATCCGCCTGCGCAAGACCCATCTCGACCCGAACGACCGCAAGCGCCAGGAGCGCCTGCGCGAAGCCGGCTGAGCCTGCCAGTCATCGCCCTGCCCGGCTCCTCGGCCGGGCTTGATCGGCGCGCGAATCCTGAAAACACGAAGGCCGCGGGTCGGATCGACGCCGCGGCCTTTTCGTGTGGACTTCAGGTCCGGACCCGATCAGGTCTCGTCGGCCAGACGGCCATAACGACGGCGGGCTTCCCGGCGCATCTGCTGGGCATCGGCCAGAACGTCGTTGATTTCGGACAGGGTACGGCGGATCGACTTCCAGACGGGACGCATGACGGCCTCCATGGTGAGTGGCGAGCCCTCGGGTCCTGCAGCGCTTCCGTTCGATCTTGGTGTCGATGACGATCCCAATATAGGGTCTTCGCAAACGCATCGTTACAGGCGCGACTTGACGTCAGACCTGCGCGATACGCAGAGCTTACTTCAATCGTTTCAGTCATTTCGGAGACGAATGAAACGATTTAAGCGTTCCTGAGCATCGGCATCTTCCGCAGGACGCAAGGGGCCAGACCGGCGACGCGCGATCAGGCCCGCAGAGGGGCGGTTACCGGAAATCCTCGCCGACCTTGCCGTACCATTTCGGGGAATTGCCGTAGCAGACCCAGCGGGCAGCCTCCTCGTCGGCGACGCGCGCAGCCAAAGCGTTGGCGTCCGGATTGGCGACCGCGTCGACATAGCCGAACACGCAGGTATCGGTCGCGTCGCGGCCGAGGCGGACGATCGCCAGGACCGAGCCCTTGCGACCGTCGACACCCCAGATATACCGGAAAATGGCCGATTCCGGCACGATCGCGTTGCCGCGGCGCGGGCCGCGCCACTCGACCTTCGGGCCGGTCACCGAGAATTTCGGAAAGTAGTGGTAGTCGTCCTCGAAGCGGCGCGCGCGGCTGAAGGCCACGCCGGCCCGCAGGTCGCCTTCGGCAACGAACACGTTCCAGCTGCCGTAGCCCTTGCAGCGCCAGGCATAGGGCTCTGGCTTGCCGTTCTCGTCGCCGTCGGGCGGAGCGCTGTCGGTGACCGCGCAGCCCTTCAGATCGAGATCCGTGAAGGCGTTCTCGGCCGCTGTGACCGTGCCGGCCGCCAGGACGAGCGTGCAGGCCGCGATTGCGACGGCAAGGTGTTTCGGCATCGGATCCTCTCCTCCGGCGACAGGCGATCAATCTAGCGAAGGTCCGGCCGGCCAGCCACAATGCAGGCGCGGCCCAGGTCCCGACATGTTCCCTCTTCCGCCGCGGCGCGGACACGGATACGCTTCGTTCCATGAGACTTGGACAGATCGGTGTCCGGCGGGCGACCGCGAAAGATGCGGAAGCCATCGCCGGCATTCACGACGAGGCCTGGCGCCTCGCCTATGGCGGCATCATTCCGGGCGGCAACCTGGAACGCATGGTTGCGCGCCGCGGACCGGCCTGGTGGGCGAAGGCGGTAGAACGCCGGGCCGCCATCCTGGTGATCGAGGTCGGCGGACGCATCTGCGGCTACGCGACCATCGGGCCGAGCCGGATGCGCATGCTGCCCTTCGCCGGCGAGGTCTACGAGATCTACATGAAGCCGGAATATCAGGGCCTGGGATTCGGCCGGCCACTGTTCGAGGCCGCACGCGACGAACTGAAGCGCTACGGGTTCAAGAGCTTCGCGGTGCGGGTCCTGCGCGACAACGAGATGGCGCAAGGCTTCTACCGGCGCCTGGGCGGCGTGCAGGCAGCCGAGACGTCGGAACGGATCGGCGACCGCTCGCTGCCCGTCGTCGTGTTCGGCTGGCCGGCCCCCTGACGGGATCGGGCGCACGGATGGCCGTCCGGATGTCGCCACGACGTGACGGGTTGCCGGCCCGATCATCATGCCAAGGTCGCCTTTCGTTTCATGCTGCAATGCAGTAGGAACGGCCGACTGCGGCCGCGACGGATGCGGCCGGCGCCAAGCGAACCGGGCGGACAGCCGCCCGCGAGGAGACGACGACATGCGTATCGACGCCATCCCGGTCGGCAAGAACCCGCCGCACGACATCAACGTGATCATCGAGGTTCCGATCGGCGGCGAGCCCATCAAATACGAGATGGACAAGGCCTCCGGCACCCTGTTCGTCGATCGCTTCCTCTACACCTCGATGCGCTATCCCGGGAACTACGGCTTCGTCCCCCACACCCTGTCGGACGACGGCGACCCGATCGACGTGATCGTCTGCAACACGCGCGAGATCGTGCCCGGCGCGGTGATCAACTGCCGCCCGATCGGCGTGCTGCACATGCAGGACGAGGCCGGCGGCGACGAGAAGATCCTGGCGGTGCCCTCGTCTAAGCTGACCAAGCGCTACGACAAGGTGAAGTCCTATGCGGACCTGCCCTCGATCACGATCGAGCAGATCCAGCACTTCTTCGAGCACTACAAGGATCTGGAGCCCGGCAAGTGGGTCAAGGTCGTCTCCTGGGGTGACGAGCAGGAAGCCGGCCGCCTGATCCAGGAGGCGATCGACCGCGCGGCCGCCGCCAAGAAGACCGAAGCGGCGGAATGAGACCGGCGGGCCGACGGACGGCGTCGGACCGCGCCCTTCCTTGACGACGACCATCCGACGGATGCGACCGGCATCCGTCGGATGGCGCCCCTGCTGCCGCTCGGGCGCGGAAGTTTCAACCCGTCAACGCGCCTGGGCGTGATATTCGGCATTCGGACGCATGTCGGTGCCGATGCCGATCCGGTTCGACATGTTGAAGAAGCCGGTCACCGCGACGATGTCCCAGATGTCGCGATCGGAGAAGCCCGCCGCCGTCAGGGCGGCGCGGTCGGCGTCGACGACTGCATGGGGCATCTCGGTCAGCTTCCAGGCGAAATCGAGCATGGCGACATGGCGCGCCGGCAGCCGCGCCGCGCGATAGTTCATGACCATCAGTTCGCCAAGCACCGGATCGCCGGACAGTTGCCGCACGGCGGCGCCATGCGCGGCCAGGCAGTAGTAGCAGCGGTTCGCGCTCGACACGACCACGGCGATCATTTCCCGTTCAAGCTTGCTGAGCCCCGAGGGCGCCAGCATCAGGTCGTTATACATCGCCGCGAAGGCCTTCAGCTTGGCGAGATCGTGCGCATAGGCGGCCAGCACGTTCGGGATGAAGCCGAGCTTCTCCATGCATTTCTGGAAATAGGCGGCCGTCTCGGCATCGAGATCGGCGGCCGGCAGGTCGAGCATGACCGGGCCCTCGGGCTTGCCGTCGGCGGCGCGATCCTGCCGCGGCAGCGCTCCCGAAGCCGGCACGGTCGCCTTCTCGGGCTTCGGGACCGACTTTTTCGCAGGCTTTGACATCGAACGGTCTCCATCAGGCTGCCAGACTAGGCGCGGCGGTTCATTCGTGCACACCATGGGCGCAGAAGGAACCGACCCGAAGGTCGGGGGAGGACAGCATGCAGGATCGCGTGGCGGTGGCGAAAGACGGGCCGGCAAGGCTCGCGGTGGAGCATCTGGCGCGGGACGGCCAGGACGACCTCGCCCGCTTCGCCGATCTCCTTTTCGGCCGCGGCCCGGCCGAGGATCTCGCCCCCTACGACCCGGTCGATCTCGCCGTCTTGGCGAGCGGCAGCTGGGAGCGGCTGGGCGAACGCCGCCTCGGCCGCCCGCGCATCACCGTCGCCAATCCGGACGCGGCGTCCGGGGCCGCCTTCTCGGCGATCACGATCATCGAGATCCTGAACGACAACATGCCGTTCCTGGTCGATTCCGTGATGGGCGAGCTGACCGATTCGAGCCTCGGCATCCGCCTCGTGCTGCATCCGATCGTCACGGTCCGGCGCGACTCGACCGGCCGGCTCGAAGCCTTCAAGGGCGCCGAGGTGCCCTTCGAGGGCGAAAGCCGGGAAAGCCTGATCCATATCCATGTCGACCGGATCGCATCGGAGGCCGAGCGCGCGGCGCTCGCCGAGCGGCTCGATGCCACGCTCGCCGACGTGCGCGCCGCCGTCACCGACTGGCGCGTGATGCTGGCCCGGGTCGACGCCGCCATCGCGGCCTACCGCACCAGCCCGCCGCCGCTCCCCGTCGAGGAGACCGCCGAGGCGCTGCAGTTCCTGCAATGGCTGCGCGACGACAACTTCACCTTCCTGGGCCTGCGCGAGTATGCCAACCGGCCGGTCGACGGCACGGCCCGCATCGAGCGGCTGGAGGGCTCCGGCCTCGGCGTCCTGCGCAACGAGGCGCTGAAGGTGTTCCGCCGCGGCGAGGCGGCGCTGAACAGTTCGGTGGAACTGCGCGACTTCCTGCGCTCCACCCGCGCGCTCCTGGTCACCAAGGCCAACCTGCGCTCGCGCATCCATCGCCGCGTCCACATGGATGCGATCAGCCTCAAGCTCTATGGCGAGGACGGCGCGCTGTCGGGCGAACTGCGCCTGGTCGGCCTGTTCACCTCGACCGCCTATACGCGCTCGACCCGGACCATCCCGTATGTCCGGCGCAAGGTCGACCGGACGCTCGCCCAGGCCGGCTTCGACCCAACCGGGCATTCCGGCAAGGCTCTGACCAACGTCCTGGAATCCTATCCGCGCGACGAGCTGTTCCAGATCGACGAGCGCTCGCTCTACGACTTCGCGCTACAGATCATGGCGCTGGACGAGCACCCGCGCGTGCGCGTGCTCGCCCGACGCGACACGCTCGACCGCTTCGTGTCGGTGCTCGTCTACGTGCCGCGCGAGCGCTACTCGACCGACATCCGCGTGCGCATTGGCGAGTATCTGGAACGGGCCTTCGCCGGCCGGGTCGTCAACTGGCAGCCGGCCTTCCCGGAGGGCTCGCTCGCCCGGGTCCATTTCATCGTCGGCCGCTACGAGGGCGCCACGCCGGAGATTGGCCAGGAGGCGCTCGAACAGGCGGTCGCGGCGATCGTGCGTACCTGGGCCGACGGCCTGGCGGCGGCGCTGCACGGCCGCAACGCCGCCGAGCCGGCCGAGCGGCTGGCGCTGCGCTATCGCACCGCCTTCGGCGCCGCCTACCGGGAGGCGACCGAGCCGGCCGCGGCGGTGGACGACATCGGCATGCTGGAGCGGCTGACGCCGGAGCGCCGCGTCGCCATCGCGTTCCACCGCCGGCCTGACGACGGCACCGGGCCGATCGGCCTCAAGCTCTACAGCCTGGAGGCGCCGGTGCCGCTGTCCGACCGGGTGCCGGTCCTGGAGAATATGGGCCTGCGCGTCATCGACGAACGCACCTACCGGATCGAGCCGGCCGGCGCGGCGGCGGCCTATTTGCACGACATGACGCTGGCCCGCGCCGCCGGCGGCGGCGACGGCATCGACCCGGCCGACGAGGACCGCATCGAGGCGCTGTTCCTGGCGGTCTGGTACGGGGCGGTCGAGAATGACGGCTTCAACGCGCTCGGGCTCGCCGCCGGCCTCGGCTGGCGCGAGATCGCGGTCCTGCGGGCGCTCGCCCGCTACCTGCGCCAGATCGGCATCCCCTACCCGCTCGACTACATGTCCGGCGCGCTGGTGCGCGAACCGACCATCGCGGCCGGGCTGGCGCGCCTGATCGCCGTACGCTTCGGGCTCGAGGCCGGCGGCGACCGGGCGATCGCCGAGGCGACCGTGCAGCGCGAGATCGAGGAGCGGCTGGAGGCGGTCTCCAGCCTCGACGACGACACCATCCTGCGCCGCCTGCTCAATCTGGTGGGGGCCGTGGTGCGCACCAACCTCTACCAGCTCGGCGCCGACGGCCTGCCGCGCGACACCTTCGCGTTCAAGATCGACAGCCGCTCCGTCACCGCCATGCCGGAGCCGAAGCCGTTCCGCGAGATCTGGGTCTACGGGCCGCGCGTCGAGGGCGTCCACCTGCGCTTCGGCAAGGTGGCGCGCGGCGGCCTGCGCTGGTCGGACCGGCCGCAGGATTTCCGCACCGAGGTGCTCGGCCTGGTCAAGGCGCAGCAGGTCAAGAATGCCGTCATCGTGCCGGTCGGCGCCAAGGGCGGTTTCGTGCCCAAGGCCTTGAAGCCCGGCATGGCGCGCGACGCCTGGCTCGCCGAGGGCACCGCCGCCTACAAGACCTTCGTGGCAACGCTCCTCACCGTCACCGACAATCTGGACCCGGACGGCACCGTCGAGCCCCCCGCCATGGTGGTGCGTCACGAGGGCGATGACCCCTATCTGGTGGTCGCCGCCGACAAGGGTACGGCGACCTTCTCGGACACCGCCAACGGCATCGCCGAGGCGCACGGCTTCTGGCTCGGCGACGCCTTCGCGTCCGGCGGGTCGGCCGGCTACGACCACAAGAAGATGGGCATCACCGCGCGCGGCGCGTTCGAAGCCGTGAAGCGGCATTTCCGCGAGATGAACGTCGACATCATGACGACGCCCTTCACGGTCGCCGGCGTCGGCGACATGTCGGGCGACGTGTTCGGCAACGGCATGCTGCTCGCCCCGACCATCCGACTGGTCGCCGCCTTCGACCATCGCGACATCTTCATCGATCCCGATCCGGATCCGGCGACGAGCTTCGCCGAACGCAAGCGGTTGTTCGAAATGCCGCGGTCGAGCTGGCAGGACTACGACCATGCGCTGCTGTCGCCCGGCGGCGGCATCCATCCGCGCAACGCCAAGGCGGTCGAGCTGTCGCCGGAGGCGCGCGCCCTGCTCGGCATCACGGACCTCCGCCCGACGCCGCAGACCGTGATGCGCGCCATCCTGACCCTGCCGGTCGACCTGTTGTGGTTCGGCGGCATCGGCACGTACATCCGCGCCGCCGACGAGAGCGACGCGGCGGCCGGCGACAAGGCCAACGACGCCATCCGGGTCACGGCCGGCGAGGTCCGCGCCCGGGTGATCGGCGAGGGTGCCAATCTGGGTGTCACGCAGCGCGCCCGCATCGCCTATGCGCTGAAGGGCGGGCACTGCAATTCCGACGCGATCGACAACTCGGCCGGCGTCAATTCCTCCGACGTGGAGGTGAACATCAAGATCGCACTCGGCCAGGCCGTGCGCCGCGGCCGGCTCGACCTCGCCAGCCGGAACGCGCTGCTCGCCTCGATGACCGACGAAGTGGCCGGGCTGGTGCTCGCCAACAACTACCGGCAGACGCTCTCGATCAGCCTGTCCGAGCGGCGCGGCTTCGAGGATTTCGGCTACCAGCGCCGGCTGATGCAGTCGCTGGAGCGTGCCGGACGGCTCAACCGCGCGGTCGAGTTCCTGCCCGACGACGCCGAACTGGCGCGGCGCGAGAAGGCCGGCCAACCGCTGACGCGGGCCGAAATCGGCGTGCTGCTCGCCTATGCCAAGCTGGCGTTGAAGGAAGACCTGCTCGACAGCACCATGCCGGACGATCCGGCAGTGGCGGGCGAGCTCGCCGCCTATTTCCCGAGCCGGATGCGCGAGGCCTATGGCAGCGAGATCGCCGGGCACCGGCTGCATCGCGAGATCGTCGCGACCCGGCTCGCCAATGCGATGATCGACGGCGGCGGCGCCAGCCTGATCACCCGCATCGCCGACCAGACCGGCGCCGAGCCGGCGGCGATCGCGCGCGTCTTCGTCGCCGCACGCAGCATCTTCGGCCTGGACGCACTCGACCGCGCCATCGACGCCCTGGACGGACGGATCGCCGGGTCAGTGCAGCTCGATCTCTATGGCGCCGTGCAGGACAGCCTGATCGGCGCCATGGTCTGGCTCTTGCGCAACACCGCGCCGGGCTCCGATCCGGGCGCGTTGATCGCCCGCTTCCGGCCCGGCATCGAGGCGTTCGGCAGCGATCCGACCGCCCGCATGCCGGCGAGCCTGGCGGATTCGGCACGCCAGCGCGCGGCCGCCTTCGTGGCTGCAGGCGTGCCGGAGGGCCTCGCCGCGTCGATCGCCGCCCTGCCGCTGGTCGCCGCGGTGCCGGACGTGGTGCTGGTCGCCGAGCGGACGCGCGCCAGCCTCGACGAGGCGGCGTCCGCCTTCATCGGGGTCGCCGAACGGTTCCGCATCCTGCGGCTGTTCGAACTGTCGCGCCGCATCCCGGTCGCCGACTATTACGACGCCCTCGCGCTCGACCGCGCGCGCGGCCTGCTCGCGGATGCCCATCGCGGCATCGCCGCGGCGGCCCTGGCGGGCGACGGCGGCCTCGACGGATGGCTCGCCCGCCACGGCCAGGAGGTCGCGCGCACGCTGGGCGCGGTCGCCGAGATCACCGGCGCCGACGCCACCAGCGTCAGCCGATTCGCCGTCGCCGCCGGCCTGATCGGAGACCTCGCCGCGGCCTAGCCGCGGCCCGGATGGCATCGCAACACGCGCCGGCCGTCTCGGCCAGCCCCGAAACCGCAATCCCGGACAAGGCCCGTCAGGGCCGCCGATCCGGGACCTACTCGCGCCGCGGCAGCCTCACACTCGCCCATGGATTTGACGCGGTGCGGCACGTTGAGACGCGAGGAGGCCCCGGCACTTCGCTCCGCTGCGGCCGGGGATCCGTCGAGAGATCGATGCCGATCGCGGCAACCGGACCCGTCGCACACTGACGGCCGCCCCATGGCATTCGACGCGTTCCGACATGGCGGGGCGAACCAGCGGATCTTGGCCCCCGGTCTCAAGCCGCATCGGGCGCTTGATTTTCCGGCCGCCATGGGGTCTTCGTCCGACCGCGAGGGACGGACGGAGGATCGGTGCATGGCGGCCTGGCGGCGGATCGGAACGGCGTGTTGCGTGGCGCTCGGCATCCTGGCGGCCGGCCGGCCCGCCGTGGCGGCCGAGGTGGCGCGCCCGTTCGGGATCGATCCGGCCGTGGAGCGGCGCATCGACGATCTCCTGGCGCGGATGACGCTCGCCGAAAAGATCGGCCAGCTGCGCCAGGGCGGCTGGTCGCCGGATTTCGATCTCGGCCAGGCCAGCCGGGGCGAGATCGGCTCGCTGACCAATGCCGAGGACCCGCACGAGACCGCACGCATCCAGCAGGCGGCGCGGTCGTCACGGCTCGGCATCCCCATCCTGCTCGCCGACAACGTCATCCACGGCTTCCGCACCCTGTTCCCGGTGCCGATCGCGCTGGCCGCCAGCTTCGAGCCCGACCTCGTCGAAGAGGCCTCGGCCTGGGCCGGCCGCGAGGCCCATGCGGCGGGTCTGCACTGGACGCTCGCCCCGATGGTCGATCTCACGCGCGATCCGCGCTGGGGCCGGGTGGTCGAGGGACCGGGCGAGGACCCGGTGCTCGGCGCTGCCATGGCGGCCGCCCAGGTGCGCGGCTTCCTGAAGGGCGGCATCATGGCCTCGCTCAAGCACTATGCCGGCTATGGCGCCGCCGAAGCCGGGCGCGACTACAACACCACCGAGATCTCGCCCGGCACGATGCGCGACATCTACCTGCCGGCCTTCCGGGCCGGGGTCGAGGCCGGCAGCCAGAGCATCATGGCCGCCTTCAACGCCCTCAACGGCACGCCGGCGACCGCCAATCCCTGGACGCTGCAGACCATCCTCAAGGGCGAATGGGGCTTTGACGGCTTCGTCATCTCCGACTGGGATTCGGTCTGGGAGCTGATGAACCACGGCCATGCCGGCTCGCCCGCCGAGGCCGCCCGGCGCGCCATCCTGGCCGGTCTCGATGTCGAGATGGCCGGCGACATGTTCAAGGAGAATCTCGCCGACGAGGTCGCGGCCGGCCGGGTGCCGCAGGCGCGGATCGACGACGCGGTCCGCCGCGTGCTGCGGGTGAAGGTCCGCATGGGCCTGTTCGACCGGCCGGACCCCGACCCGGCGGCGGCCGAGGCGCAGATGCTGACGCCCGCCGCGCGCGAGGCCGCCAAGGCGGCCGCAATCGCCTCCTTCGTGCTCCTGAAGAACGACCGCGACCTGCTGCCGCTCGCCCCGCGCGGCCGGCGCATCGCGCTGATCGGCGGCATCGCCGCCTCGCCGGCCGACCATATGGGTTCCTGGGGCGCCAACGGCCGCCAGGACGATGCCGTCACGCTCGCCGCCGCCCTGAAGGCCAAGGCGGCGGCCGGTGCTTTCGAGCTCACCTATGCGGCCGGCTGCGACCCGGCCTGCCGCTCCGAGGAAGGCTTCGCGGAAGCGGTCGCGGCCGCGCGCGCGGCCGACACGGTGGTGGTTGCGCTCGGCGAGCCGTGGTGGATGACGGCGGAGGGCACGTCGCGCACGCAGCTCGGCCTGCCCAACCGGCAGCAGGCGCTGCTGGAGGCGATCGCGGCGACCGGCAAGCCGGTCGTGCTGGTGGTGTTCGGCGGCCGGCCGATGACCATCGGCTGGGCGGCGGAGCATGTGCCGGCGATCCTCTATGCCTGGTCGCCGGGCACCATGGGCGGCGCGGCGTTGGCGGAGGTGCTGCTCGGCGAGGCCGCCCCGACCGGGCGCCTGCCGATGACCATGCCGCGCGCGGTCGGCCAGATCCCCCTCTATTACAATCACCTGCCGACCGGACGGCCGCCGACCGGCGACCACTATTCGTCGAAATATATCGACGAGGAGGTCACGCCGCTGTTCCCCTTCGGCTACGGCCTGACCTACACGCGCTTCGCCTATGCGGATCTGAGGCTCGCCGAGCATGTCCTGAAGCCCGGCGATACCGTGGAGGCCTCGGTCTCGGTGACCAATACCGGGCCGCGTGCCGGCCGCGAGGTGGTGCAGCTCTATATGCGCGATCCGGTCGCCTCGAAGAGCCGGCCAGTGCGTGAACTGAAGGCCTTCCGCAAGGTCGCGATCGCGGCCGGCGCGACCGAGCGGGTCACCTTCCGGGTCCCGGTCGAGGCCTTCGGCTTCCATCAAGACGACGGCCGCCACATCGTCGAACCGGGCCGCTTCGAGATCCATGTCGGCGGATCGGCCGTCGACACGATCGGGACAGGGTTCGAAGTCAGGAATTGAGCCCCTGGACGGCCAGATTGCGGATCATGTCCGCGTTGGGGCAGAAGTCCGGGGCATGGGCGGCGGCCGTGCCGGCATCGAGTTCGTGCCGGCAGCGATCCTTCTCGCGGCATTCGGCGCAATGCAGCGCCATGCGGTCGTAGAGCTGCGGGCGCGCGGTCGCCAGATCGAGCGCCGAAATGTGATGCGAGGCGAGCATTCGCTGCATCAGGCCGCCGGCGAATTCGCCCTGCGCGGCCAGGATCTCGAGATCGCCGCGGCTCAACCCGGTTTCGGCGGCCAGCCGCAACAGTTCGACCTCGTCGGCCTCACCGAGCGCGCCGGGCCGGCCGTCCAGCCGCCGCTGGCGCCACCAGCCGATCACCGTGGCCAGGAAGGCGTTTCGTCGCACGGCATCGTTGACACTGGGCATTTCCACTCCTCCCCGCAGGACCGGCCGGATGCGAGGGCCACGTGCGACCGTTCGGAATCGGTCGCAACGACCGGCCGTTGCGCCACTGTGCCGGAGCCGCGGCGCTGAGGATTTGAGAAAGATCAACGAAGCCGTCGCGGCGCGTCAGCGCCGGGCGACCAGGAACAGGCGCGGGAAGCGGAACAGGACGCGGCCGTCGGCGCGCGGCGGGTAGGCCTCGGCGACGGCCGCCGTGTAGCGCGCGCGGTAGTCGGCGGCGAGCGGCGGCGGCAGCGCGTCGAGATAGGGCTTCAGGCCGGTCGAGGAGACCATCTCGACGATCGCGGCGGCGTCGGCGAGCGGATGGTGGTAGGTCGTCAGCCAGACCTGGACATCCGCCGCATGGGGGCAGAGCCAGTCGTAGAAGGTCTCGGCCGGCGGCAGGCCGGGGCGGCTCGCCGACGCCTTCGCCAGCCGATCGGCAAAGGCCGGTTCGGCCGCGATCCTGCGCATCAGCGCGTGGCTCGGCTCCTCCAGATTGCGCGGCATCTGCACGGCGAGCACCCCGCCCGACGCCAGGAGGCCCATCAGCCGCGGCAGCACGCGCTCGAGATCCGGCACCCATTGCAGCACCGCATTGGCGAAGATCAGGTCGACCGGCGCCTCCGGCTCCCAGACGGCGAGATCGGCTTCGACGAAGGCGACGCCGGGCAGCTTCTTCCGCGCCGCCGCCAGCATGGCCGGCGAGGTGTCGAGGCCGAGCACTTCGGCCTCCGGCCAGCGCCGCACCAGCGGCTCGGTCGAGGCGCCGGCCCCGCAACCGAGATCGACGATCCGAGCCGGCCGATCGAGCGGCACCCGCGCCAGCAGATCGAGCACCGGCTGCAGACGCTCGTCGCCATAGCGCGCATAGAGTTCCGGCTGCCAGTCCGTCATGGCCTCGTCTCCGATTGAACGTTGGGCGCCGTGACTATCCCGCCTCGGCAGCACCCGTGCCAGACGTCCGCCTGCACAGGACCGTTGCAGGATCAACCGCGCTCGCTTGAGATGACGATCGCGGAACGCGACGTGCCAGGGTGTGGTGCGCCTGGCGTTGCTCGACAGGATGCATGATTGCTCCCATATTGGGAACATTCACTTGACAGATCGATTCGGACCGACCATTTCATGCGTGTCATTGCCAAGCGCACGTTGCAGGAATTCTGGGAGCGGCCCGGCCGGTCGGATGCGGAACAGCCGCTCAAGGCATGGTTCCATGAAGCCGCAAAGGCTTCTTGGCACGGTCCGGCCGAGATCAAGCGAACATTCGCATCGGCCAGCATCGTTGCCGATAACCGCGTTGTATTCAATATCGCCGGCAACAAGTATCGCCTCGTCGTTCACGTCAATTACGGCCTGCAGATCGTTCTGGTAAAATTTGTTGGAACTCACGCAGAGTATGACGACATCGACGTTCGGACCGTAGGCGGAGGAGGCAGGAATGAACATTAGGCCGATCCGCAGCGAGATCGACTACGATACGGCGCTCGCTCGGGTCGCCGCCCTGATGGATGCAGCGCCGGAAAGCCCGGATGCCGACGAGCTCGACGTGCTGACAACCTTGATCGAGCGCTACGAGGCGGACCATCACCGCATCGATGCCCCGTCCCCCGCCGAGGCGATCCGCTTCCGGATGGAGCAGGGCGGTTTGAAACCGAAGGATCTCGAACCGATCCTCGGCGGTCGCTCGCGCGTATCGGAGATCCTTCACGGCCTGCGCCCGCTGACCATGGATATGGTCCGCGGCCTCAACCGACATCTCGGCATCCCGCTTGAAAGCCTGATCGCCTCCTCCGCGCCGCCATCCCGGACCGGGTCGGGCCGGCGCTCCGGGAAGACGGTGCGCTGGCTGGTCGAGCGCGGGCTGATGCGGGATGGCGACGCGCTGGATCAGTTTATCGCGCGCGCCTTCGGCGGCAGCGCAAGTCCTGTCCTGTTCCGACGCGGCGCGGCATCCCGGACCAATCCGCAGAGCGATCCACTCGCCCTACAGGCCTGGTGTGCGGCCGTGATCCATCAGGCCGGACGGACCGGTTGGGCACCGCTCACAGCCCCCCGCCCGACCGAGCGGAACCTGCGCGAGATCGCTCGGCTCAGCCGCCACGACGATGGCCCTGCCCGCGTCGGAACCGCGCTGGCCGGACTTGGCATCGCACTGGTCGTTCTGCCCCATCTGCCGGCAACCCGCCTGGATGGCGCGGCACTGCTCGGGCCGGCCGAAGCCCCCATCGTCGGTCTGACGCTCCGATATGACCGGATCGACAATTTCTGGTTCACCCTGATGCACGAGCTCGCCCATATCCGGCTGCATCTCTCGCCGAATCGCCGGATGATCCTGGACGATCTTTCGCTGCCCGATGCTGATGCGATCGAGCGGGAGGCCGACGAGCTCGCCACGAACAGCTTGATTCCTCCTGACATATGGACTGCCGGCAAAATCGGCCCCACCGCCAAGGCCCGGGACATGATCGCCATCGCGGCCGCCGCCGGCGTGCATCCGGCCATAGCGGCAGGGCGGTGGCAGCGCCAGCACGGCGACTATCGGACCTTCTCGAAACTGGTCGGCCGCGGCGAGGTCCGCCGCCAGTTCGCAGATTTCCCGATGCGGTAACGGTTTACGCCGCGTGGTCGTAGATGTCCTCTTCCTGGGCGGAGTGGATGCGGACCAGGGCTTCGATGGCTTCGATGGCGCGCTGGGCGTCGCGCAGGACCCAGTGGTCGGTGATGCCTGGATCCAGGCTGCCGGCGAGGCGCTCTAGCAGGCGGGCGAGATGCAGGATCTCGCGATGGGCGCGGCTCATGGCGGCGAGGCCGGGGCCGTCGGGGAGCACGCCGCGCAGCATCGGATAGACCCGGGTCTCGTCGTCGCGTTCGTGGGCCACGACCTTGGTGGCGACCAGCGCACTGGCCTCGCGGACCAGGGTCGCACCATCGGCCGGGCTCGCCTCGTCGAGCGCATCGGCGATGTCGCGCAGTCGGTCGAGGGCGCCGGCGAGCGCGGCATGATCGCGGTGCAGCGTCTCGCGGGCCGACTCGGCGAGCCGGCGCCGGCCGCTGCCGAACGGAGCGCCGAGCGCCCGCAGCGCATTCAGGATCACCGCCAGGTCGATCGCCTCCTGGACCAGCGCGCCGGCGACCGGGGTCAGCCAGCCCAGCGCCGCCGCCAGCATGGCGACGACCGACAGACCCATGCCGACCAGGATGCTTTCGAGCGCGATGCGGCGCGTGCGACGGGCGATCGCTACCGCCTCGGCGACCCGATCGAGCCGGTCGACCAGAACCACCACGTCGGCGGCCTCCGAGGAGGCCGAGGCGCCGCGCGCCCCCATGGCGATGCCGACATCGGCGGCGGCGAGCGCGGGCGCATCGTTGATGCCGTCGCCGACCATCAGGGTCGGGGCGATGCGCTGCTCGGTCTTGACAGCGTCGACCTTGTCGGCCGGAACCCGGTCGGCCAGCACGGCATCGATATCGAGCGCGGCCCCGATGGTCTCGGCGGCATCGGCGCGGTCGCCGGTGACCATGACGATACGGGCGACACCGGCTTCGCGCAGCGCACGGATCGCATGCGGGGCATCGGATTTCAGTTCGTCGGCGAGCAGGATCGCGCCGATCGGCACATCGTCGACAGCGACGAAGACCGACAGGGCCGACCGCCATGAGGCGCGCCGCTGGGCGCGCGCCGCCCAATCGGGAGACGTACGGCCGGCGAAGACCAGGCTGGCCGCCCCGGCACGCACGCGCCGGTCGCCGACGAGCCCTTCGAGGCCCGCGCCTTGCGACTCGCGGACATCGGTCGGCATGTCGAGGGCGAGCCCGCGCATTCGCGCGGCATCGACGATGGCGCCGGCGACGACATGATGGGAGGCCTGTTCGAGCGAAGCTGCGGCGCGCAGAACGGTATCGGCGTCCGCTCCGGATGCCGTCTCGATGCCGATCAGGCGGGCGCCGCCGACGGTCAGCGTTCCGGTCTTGTCGAACATCACCGTGCGCGTGCGTGCGAGCCGCTCCAGCGGTCCGCCACCCTTGACCAGGATGCCGCGGCCGGCGGCCCGGCTGACGCCGGAGACGAAAGCGACCGGCGCGGCGAGGATCAGCGGACAGGGCGTCGCGGCGACCAGCACGGCCAGCGCACGGACAGGGTCGCCGGACAGGAACCAGGCGCCGCCGGCGAGCAGCACCGTGAAGGGCAGGAAGGCCAGGGCGTAGCGGTCGGCCATGCGCACGAAGGGGGCCTTGGCCGATTGAGCCGCCGAGACCATGCGCAGGATGCCGGCATAGGTCGAGGCGCCGGCGGTCGCGCCCGCCACCATCTCGAAGCTGTCGCCGGCATTGACGGTGCCGCTGTGCAACTTTTCGCCGGGCTCGCGCCGGTTCGGGATCGGCTCGCCGGTCAGCGCGGCCTCGTCGACGATCACGGCACCGTCCGGCGCGATCCCGTCGACCGGCAGGACCTCGCCGGCCCTGACCATCAGGCGATCCCCGACCGCCACCTCGCCGACCGGAATGTCGACCACCTCGTCGCCCTGCCGGCGATGGGCGAAGCGCGGCGCGCGGTCGGCGAGCGCGGACAGTTCGCGCTCGGCCCGCCCGATGGCGAAGTCCTCGAGGAGGTTGCCGCCGGCATACATCAGCGCCACGACGGCGCCGGCCAGGGTTTCGCCCATCGCGACCGCCGTGCTCATGGACAGGAGCGCGACCGCGTCGACGCCGACGCGGCCGTCCAGGAAGTCGCGCAGGATCGAGTAGGCGAGCCCGGCAATGACCGGCACGGTGCCGACGCCCCACAGGATGCGCGCCCAGCCGGACGCACCGGCCAGAGCCGCGATCGATCCGGCGACGAGCCCGATGAGGGCGATGACCAGCAAGGCGCGCTTGAGAAGACGGTCGATCGGCATGATGGCTTCCTTGTCCGGCAAGACCCCGTTGAGGATCCGCAGGACCCGGGAGGTAGCATTGAATTGCATCAACATTTCCAGAAATATTCGAATGATGATGTAACAGGCATCTTAGCGTGAAAGATAGGAATCCGAGACCACTATGACTCACGACGCGATCGTATATGGAATTCGACGTATGCCATACCGAAAACGAATTCGTTTCGAAGTTCTGGATGCTCTTCGTGGTGTTGCCGCAATCTCAGTTGTCTTGCTTCACATGAACAACTATCTGGTCGGCGGGCCGCTGATGGAAAGCGGCTATCTGGCGGTCGACCTGTTCTTCATCATATCGGGCTTCGTGAATTCGCACGCCTTGAGCCGCATGATCGAGGCGACCGGTTCGACACGGGGATTTCTGCGCGCCCGGCTGCGGCGACTCTATCCGCTCTTCGCGCTCGGCCTGGCGCTCGGTTTCTCGATCGAACTCGCCAAGGCACTCGCTGCGGCGGAGCCCGGCCGGGCGGCGACCAAGGCCGTCTCGGAACTGGCCGTCTCGATGCTGGGGGTACCGGACGTCCGCGAGACGATGGTGGTCCCGCTCAATCCGGTCTTCTGGTCGCTGATCCTCGAAGCTCTGGCCTATTGGCTGCACGGCCACGTGCTCTGGTCGATCCCGGCGACGCGGCTTCGGATCGGGCTCGGGATCGGCCTCGCCGGTCTCGTCGGGATTGCGTTCGGGATGGGGTCGCTCGATCTCGGAGCCAACCGCGAGACCTTCGCGCTTGCCACCTATCGAATCGCCTTCGGCTATGCCGCCGGCATGCTGCTCTACCGGTTGTTTCAGGCCGGCCGTCTGCCGCGCCTTGAAACCGGCGGCGCGCTGATCGCCCTGTCCGCGCTGGCCGTCTTCGCCAGTCCGGTGGCACCGGGACTGCGGCCGGTCTACGACCTGATCGCGGTCGCGCTGATCTTTCCGGTATTGGTCGCGGGGGCGGCTGAAACCGACCTCGACGGCGCATTGCGCGGCCCGGTCCTGTGGGCCGGGCGCCTGTCCTACGCGCTCTACGCCCTGCATGTGCCGATCCTGTTCCTGGTCGTGTTCGTCGTCCGGATCACGATCGGTCGCGCCGTCGCGATCGCTCCCGACGCGATGCTGGGCCTCGCCTTCATGGCGACGCTGACGCTGGTCACCATCCTGGCTTCCGGTTTCAATCGGCGGCTCGCCGCGGGAAGCGCCGGAATCGAGCCCGCCCTGGCCTCAAGTCGGGGGGTCGGCGGGGCCGGGCGGTCTTGACTTTTTCTGGAAATTCGGGCTTTTCGGCCGCGCGCGGACGACCGCTCCGCGTCGTGGGATTTCATTTCGCCATGCCGTCCGTCGACACCATCCTCGCCATGACCCTCCGCCCGGCCCGTTCCGGCGCGGCGTCGGCGCGCGTCGCGGGCATGCCCAAAACCACGACCGGCACGATGACCACGGCGAAAGCCGTCGGCTAGACGCGTCCTTTCCCCCCGATGCCCTTCCCCGGCGGGGTGACAGGGCACCTCAAGAGGTCCGCGCTGTCGGACCGGGAGGACCGGGGGAGCCAAACCGAAATCCGAGGTTCAAGTCATGGGCTACAAGGTCGCTGTCGTCGGCGCCACGGGCAATGTGGGTCGGGAAATGCTGGACATCCTCGCCGAGCGCGGCTTCCCGGCCGACGAGGTCGTGGCGCTCGCCTCCCCGCGTTCGCTCGGCACCGAGGTCTCCTTCGGCGACAAGACGCTCAAGACCAAGGTGCTCGACAACTACGACTTCTCCGACACCGACATCTGCCTGATGTCGGCCGGCGGCTCGGTCTCCAAGGAATGGTCGCCGCGGATCGGCCAGCAGGGCTGCGTCGTGATCGACAATTCCTCGGCCTGGCGCTACGACGCCGAGGTGCCGCTGATCGTGCCGGAGGTGAATGCGGACGCCATCGTCGGCTTCACCAAGAAGAACATCATCGCCAACCCGAACTGCTCGACCGCCCAGCTGGTCGTCGCGCTGAAGCCGCTGCATGACGTGGCGCGGATCAAGCGCGTGGTGGTCGCCACCTACCAGTCCGTCTCCGGCGCCGGCAAGGACGCCATGGACGAGCTGTTCACCCAGACCCGCGCCGTCTTCGTCACCGACCCGATCGAACCGCAAAAGTTCCCGAAGCGGATCGCCTTCAACCTGATCCCCCATATCGACGTGTTCATGGAGGACGGGTACACGAAGGAAGAGTGGAAGATGATGGTCGAGACCAAGAAGATCCTCGACCCGCGCATCAAGCTGACCGCGACCTGCGTGCGCGTGCCGGTGTTCATCTCCCATGCCGAGGCGGTCAACATCGAGTTCGAACAGCCGATCTCGGCCGAAGAGGCGACCGACATCCTGCGCGAGGCGCCGGGTTGCCTGGTCATCGACAAGCGCGAGCCGGGTGGCTACATCACGCCCTACGAGGCGGCCGGCGAGGACGCGACCTATATCAGCCGCATCCGCGAGGACGCGACCGTCGAGAACGGCCTGTCGATGTGGATCGTCTCCGACAACCTGCGCAAGGGCGCCGCGCTCAACGCGGTCCAGATCGCCGAAGTCCTGATCAACCGCAAGCTGATCAAGCCGAAGGCGCGCAAGGCGGCCTGACCGTCCGGAATTGCAGACGGGCCGCGCCCCCACCGGGAGGCTCCCGCCACAGGACGGTCATGGTCGGCGACTAGCTGGACGGTTCGCTTCAGAACTGTCCAATCCAGCACCGTCCAATCCAGCACCGAGGATCCGCTCGGCGCGCCCGTCCGGGATCCGGCCATGTTCCGTCTGTTCGAATCGATCGTCCGGCCCACCGGGGCCGGCGCCGCCGGGGCGCCGCCGCGCGGGCTGCTGCCCTTCTACTGGTTCTTCATCCGCCAGGTGCGCGGGCTGTTCGCAGCCCTGATCGTGACCGGCCTCGCCCAGGCCGCCGTCGACGCAGCCGTGCCGGTGTTCATCGGCCGCACCGTCCACATGATCTCGACGCTGGAGCGCGAGCAGATGTTCGGCGCCATGCTGCCGACGCTCATCGGCATGGCGGCCGTCATCCTGGTCGTCCGGCCGCTCGTGCTGCTGCTGCAGGGCCTGATCCAGCATCAGGCGATCTTTCCGGGCCTGACCAACCTGGTGCGCTGGCAGAGCCATTGGCATGTGGTCCGGCAGAATCTGAGCTTCTTCCAGAACGACTTCGCCGGCCGCATCGGCAGCCGCGTGATGGAGACCGGCTACGCGCTGCGCGCCAGCGCCGTGTCGATGATCTCGGTGGTCTGGTATCTGGTCGCGCTCGGGCTCGCCGCCGGCGTGATCATGGGGGCGGCGGATCCGTGGCTCTTGATCCCGATCGGGCTGTGGACCGCCGGCTATGTCGGCATGCTCGCCTATCTGGTGCCGCGCGTGCGCGAGGCCTCCAAGGCGATCGCCTTCGCGCGCTCCGGCCTGGTCGGCCGCATCGTCGACAGCTACACCAACATCGCCACCGTCAAGCTGTTCGCGCGCGCCGCCCACGAGGACGCCTATGTGCGCGAATCGGTCGACTGGCACACCGAACGCATGCTGATCCAGATGCGCTGGTTCACGGTGCTGTCGGGTTCGCTCGCCGTGCTGTCCGGCTTCCTGATCGTGGCCACCGGCGCGCTGGCGCTGTGGCTGTGGTCGAAGGGCACGGTCGGGATCGAGACGATCGCCACCGTGCTGCCGCTGACCCTGCAGATCTCCGGCATCTCCGGTCGCGTCGCCTACGAGGTCACGCAGATCTTCGAGCAGTTCGGCACCGTCCACGAGGGCATGGAGACCATCGCGGTGCCGCACGGCCTGACCGACCGGCCCGATGCGCGCCCGATCACGGTGCCGGCCGGTGCGATCCGGTTCGACCGGATCGCGTTCCACTACGGCCGCACCGGCGGCGTGATCGAGGAACTGAGCCTCTCGGTGAAGCCGGGCGAGAAGATCGGCCTGGTCGGCCGGTCGGGCGCCGGCAAGTCGACCCTCGTCAACCTGCTCTTGCGCTTCTACGACGTCGAAGCCGGTCGCATCCTGATCGACGGCCAGGATATCGCACTCGCGACGCAGGATTCGTTGCGCGAGCAGATCTCGGTGGTGACGCAGGACACCTCGCTGCTGCACCGCTCGATCCTCGACAATATCCGCTACGGAAGGCCGGATGCGACCGTCGACGAGGTGATGGCGGCCGCCCGGCTTGCCCATGCGCACGAGTTCATCCTCGGCCTGGAGGACTGGCGCGGGCGCAAGGGCTACGACGCCCATGTCGGCGAGCGCGGCGTGAAGCTGTCCGGCGGCCAGCGCCAGCGCATCGCCATCGCGCGCGTCATCCTCAAGAACGCGCCGATCCTGATCCTCGACGAGGCGACCTCGGCGCTCGATTCGGAAGTCGAGGCGGCGATCCAGTCGAGCCTGGAGGATCTGATGCGTGGCAAGACCGTGATCGCCATCGCGCATCGGCTTTCGACCATCGCCCGCATGGACAGGCTGGTCATCCTGGAGAAGGGGCAGATCGTCGAGCAGGGTTCGCATGCCGAACTGATCGCGCTCGGCGGCCACTATGCCCGGCTGTGGGAACGCCAGTCGGGCGGCTTCCTGCAGGAAGAGGCCGGCGACGAGGCCGCCGGTGCGGCCGAAGCACGGCCCCCTGCCGCGGTCGCCTGACCGGCTGGACCGCATCCGACCGCGAGGCATTCGGGCGGCGAAAAAACAGGATTCCACCGGGAACGTTTCGGACGCCGGTGCGTTGCTGCAATGTTGAAGTGACTCTACCCCTCCTTGGCTGCGGGCGTCTTCGCGTCCGCAGCCATTTTCATGTCAGATCGGAACGGATTCCGCCGCATCCGCGCCGTCCGGCAGGTCGATGCGCAGCCGGAAGACCACACCGCCCGGCTCGAACCGGGCCTCGCCGGTACCGAGCGACCGCGCCAGTTGCGCGATCAGACGCGAACCGAAGCCGGACCGGACCGGCGGTTCGACGGCCGG
Organism: Prosthecodimorpha staleyi; assembly: GCF_018729455.1. NCBI lineage: Bacteria > Pseudomonadati > Pseudomonadota > Alphaproteobacteria > Hyphomicrobiales > Ancalomicrobiaceae > Prosthecodimorpha > Prosthecodimorpha staleyi. The sequence continues at coordinate 140,868 of NZ_JAHHZF010000007.1, forward strand.
GCCACCCGATTCCACCCAATCGAGCTGCATCGACCGGCCCTCGCCGTCATGGATCGGCGCCGACCATCCGATGAAGAGACGGCCGTCGCCCTGCGACAGCGCGCCGTATTTGACCGCATTGGTGGTCAGTTCGTGCAGGATCAGCCCGAGCGGAACCGCCATGCCGGCCGGCAGCGTGCAATCCTCGCCGCGAACCGCGATCCGCTCCGGATTGGGAACATGGGCAAGTTCCGAGGCGACCATGCCGGCGAGCGAGACGCCGCGCCACTGGCCCCGCGTCAGCATGTCGTGGGTGCGGGCCAGGGCGCCGAGGCGTTCGGAGAACTTCTGCCGGAAGGCCTCCGGGTCGGGGGTCGACCGAAAGGTCTGCGACGCGATCGCCTGGACATTGGCCAGCGTGTTCTTGACCCGATGATCGAGTTCGCGCAGCAGCAGGGACTGCTGCTCGGCCGCGTGGTAGCGATCCGTCACGTCGACCGCGGTGGTCAGGCACAGGCTGCGCCCGTCGGCCAGCGGCTCCAGGGGGACGATCGAAAAGTCCCAGATGCGCGTCTCGCCGCTGACGGTGACGACCTCTCGCTCCATGCCGCCGACGACGGCGTTCTGCCCGAACGGGCTCTGTACCGGATCGTCCGGGCCGTCGCGGCGAACATGATCGCGCAGCCAATCGAGACTGGATGTCAGCGCGGTCCGCGGCAGTCCGGACTGGGCGATCCAGCTGTCGCTGACCGCCAACACGGTACCGTCCTCAGCATGCAGCATGAAGGGATGCGGCGCCGCCAGGATGGTCCGGCGCAGGCGCGCCTCGCTCTGCACGGCGTCTTCCTCGCGCCGGCCCAACTCCGCGCCCATGCGATCGAGCGCCTCGGCGATCACGCCGAATTCGTCGCCACCGGGCATGTCCGATACCTGATTGCGACGACCCAGGCGCCAGGCTTCGGCCAATGCCAGCAGGCTGGCGACCGGATGGCGCACGAAGCGGCGCCCGGCCCACAGCCCTCCGAGAAGGGTTAGCACCGCGCTGGCCAGAATGATCGCGATGCCCTGCCGGCGCGCGGCATCGATGGCCGCAAAGGCCGACTGCTCGGCGATGCCGGTACTGAGATAGAGCCCGGCCGGAGCGAGGGCGGCCGGCTTGTAGGCGATGATGCGGACCGTCCCGTCCTGGCTGCGGGCGCGCTCGACACCGATCTCGGTGCCGCGCACCCAATGCTGAAACGCCTCCGGCACTCGTGTGCCGATGAAGCGCTCCGGATAGGGCGACCGGGCGAGAATCACGCCGTCGGCGTCCGCCACCGTCAATGCGCCTTCCTGCGCCAGCGTCCAGCGGCTCGCCAGTTCGGCCAGATGGCGGATCTCCACCGTGGCCACCACGCCGATCGTCTCGCCCGTCTGCAGGCGCACCGACATGGCGACCGGCAGGCCGGCTTCGTAGGGTTCCGTCCCGAAGCGGGTGAAGCGGCCAATCCTGAAGCCCGGCCCGGCGACCGCCTCGACCAGGAACATCGGATCGATCTTCTCGACCTCCTCGATCTGACCGGTCCGGCAATGCAGGCCGCGGTCCGGGCCGACGACCACCATGGAGCGGATGCTGGCGAGATTTTCGGTGACCCCGGCCAGAAACATGCTGCAATTGGCCTCGTCGAACCGGCGCACACCGCGCGCGGTCGAGACGGCGGTCAGCATCATCCGGGTGCCCTCGAGGAATCGGTCGAGTTCCGATGTCGCCCGTTGGGTCTGGCGCCGGGCCGCTTCGAGCACCTCGGCTTCGCGCGCCGATCGCAACTCGCTTTCCAGATAGCCGATCACCGCCAGAGCCGGCAGCCACGCCGCCAGGCCCAACAGAACCAGCCGGGTCGTCAGGCTCAGCCCCGTGCGACGGACCTGCGTCATTCCGGACGGCCACCGCGGAGGCCACAGGCCATCCCCTCCCAACGACCGATCGCCACATCGTGCCCGGCGCCGCCGGGCACCTGCTTGTTGTTCGGTCCGAAAGGGAACGGCAGGTCATGCATCTGGGCGGCTGTCCTCGGCGTAGCGCTCCCTTTCACAATCATGCCAAACCGAAAGAAAATCCAGCACTGTACGATACGCCCGAACCATGCATGCCTCTCCCTACGGCAGGTCGGCCGACAGACCGTCCAGCGGCAGGGCGGTCTTGTACTTGACCTGCTTCAACGCAAAACTCGATCTGATATTGGCAACACCGGGCAGCTTGGACAGTTGATTGACGATAAATCGTTCCAGTGCTTCGATATCGGGAACGACGACACGGATCAGATAGTCCGCATCACCTGTCATCAGGTAGCATTCCATGACCTCCTCATAGGCCGATATGGCGCGCTCGAAGCGCTCCAAGGCCTCCTCGACCTGTCGCTCGAGCGTGATCTGCACGAAGACGCTGACGCCGAGGCCGATCCGCCGAGGATCCAACAGGGTGACATAGCGGCTGATCAGACCCTCCCGTTCGAGGTTGCGGACGCGCACCAGACAGGGCGAGGCCGACAGATGCACCCGGGCGGCGAGTTCCGCGTTGGTCAGGCGGGCGTCGGCCTGCAGTTCGCGCAGGATCTTCACGTCGACCGCATCGATGCGTCCGCGCGGCATAGGCAGTGGCCCTTTCATCGTTTGACAGCAGACTATGCGGCATCAGAACGCCGGGCCAGCCGAATTCGGCAATCCATGCGGGTCGATTCCGGCTATCCTGCGGAGATCACCGGGGAGCCCGCCATGCCTGCCGCCGTCGATCCGCGCCTGCCCTTTCTCGCCGCCCTGGAGACCAAGACCCTGTGGCTGGCGACCTGGATGATCCATCACGCCAATCACCTCCGGGATCATGCGGATGGGCTCAAGGTCGGCGGCCACCAGGCCTCCTCGGCGTCGCTGACCACGATCATGACGGCGCTCTACGGCGCCGTGCTGCGCCCGGAAGACCGCGTTGCGGTGAAACCGCATGCCTCGCCGGCCTATCACGCCCTGCACTATCTGTTCGGCCGCCAGACTGTCGAAAAGATGAGGAATTTCCGAGGCTTCAAAGGCGCGCAATCCTATCCCTCGCGGACCAAGGACACCGACGACGTCGACTTCTCGACCGGCTCGGTCGGCCTCGGCGTGGCGCAGACGCTGTTCTCGTCGCTGGTGCAGGACTACATCCGCGCCAAGGGCTGGGGCGGCCAAAGGCCGGGCGGCGCAGAACCGGGCGATCGCGAGCCGGAAGGCAAGATGGTCGCCCTGATCGGCGATGCCGAAATGGACGAGGGCAACATCTACGAGGCCCTGATCGAGGGCTGGAAGCACGGCCTGCGCAACACCTGGTGGGTGGTCGACTACAACCGCCAGAGCCTCGACGCGGTCGTACGCGAGGGGCTGTGGGAGAAGCTCGACGCCATGTTCCGCAATTTCGGCTGGGACGTGGTCATCGTGAAATACGGCCGCCTGCAGGAGGCCGCCTTTGCGGAACCCGGCGGTGCCGCGCTGAAAGCCTGGATCGACGCCTGTCCGAACCAGGACTATTCGGCGCTGTGTTTCCAGGGCGGCCCGGCCTGGCGCAAGCGGCTGACCGACGATCTCGGCGACCAGGGCGAGGTTTCGGCGCTGATCGACCGGCGCAGCGACGCCGAACTCGCCGCCCTGATGACCAATCTCGGCGGCCACGACCTGGACAGCCTGGTCGAAGCCTTCGAGGCGGCGCGCGGCCACGACCGGCCGACCTGCTTCATCTGCTACACCGTGAAGGGCATGCACCTGCCCCTGCAGGGCCACAAGGACAACCATGCCGGCCTGATGACGCCGGCCCAGATGGATGTCTTCCGGTCGGCCCACAAGGTCCGCCCCGGGCACGAATGGGACCGCTTCGAGGGATTGGACATCGAGCCGGCCGCGCTGGAGCGGTTCATGGCCCGCGTGCCCTTCTTTGCCTCCGGGCCGCGTCGCCGCAAGGCACCGGTCTACGCCGCTCCGGAAACGCTCAGCTTCACGGCCCAGCCGGTGATGGCGACCCAGCAGGCCTTCGGGTTGATCATGCACGATCTCGCCCGCTCCGACCTGCCGATCGTCCGGCGCATCGTGACCACCTCGCCGGACGTGACCGTCTCGACCAATCTCGGCGCCTGGGTCAACCGGCGCGGCCTGTTCGCGCGCGAAAGCATGGCCGACGTGTTCCGCAAGGAACGGATTCCGTCGACTTTTGCCTGGGATTTCTCGCCGGACGGCCAGCATATGGAACTCGGCATCGCCGAGATGAACCTGTTCATCATGCTGGCCGCGCTCGGGCTCGCCCATTCGATCCACGGCGAGCGGCTGATCCCGATCGGCACGCTCTACGATCCGTTCATCTATCGCGGCGCCGATGCGCTCAACTATGCCTGCTACCAGGATGCGCGCTTCCTGCTGGTCGCGACACCGTCCGGCATCACGCTGGCCCCGGAGGGCGGCGCGCACCAGTCGATCGGCACGCCGCTGATCGGCATGGCGCAGGACGGATTGGCTGCCTTCGAGCCGGCCTTCGCCGACGAGCTCGCCGCCATCATGGCCTGGAGCCTCGACTATCTGCAGCGCGACGGTGCCGACGGCGACAACGAGCCGGATCCGGCCACCTGGCTGCGCGACCGGACCGGCGGCTCGGTCTATCTGCGCCTGTCCACCCGCCCGCTTTAACAGCCGGTGCGCGCGGCCGACGCGGCCTTCCGGCGCGGCGTCGTCGACGGGGCCTACTGGCTGCGCAAGCCGGGACCGAACTGTCAGGTGGTGGTCGCCTACCAGGGCGCGATTGCCCCGGAGGCGATCGAGGCGATCGGGTTGATGGCGGAAGATCGCCGCGACGTCGGCCTGCTCGCGGTCACCTCAGCCGACCGGCTCAATGCGGGTTGGACCGCGGCGAGCCGGGCGCGCGAACGCGGCCTCGGCCATGCGCGCTCGCATGTCGAGACCCTGCTCGCCGAGCTTCCGCGCGAAGCCGGCATCGTCACCGTGCTCGACGGCCACCCGGCCACGCTCGGCTGGCTCGGCTCGGTGCATGGCCACCGGACGCGGGCGCTCGGGGTGGAGCATTTCGGCCAGACCGGGACCCTCGCCGATCTCTACCGCCATCACGGCATCGATGCGAACGCGATCCTGGCGGCCGCCAACGGCCTCGCGCCGGGCCGCCCGATCCGCCACCTGCGCGCGATCGGCTGAGATCGTGAAGGGCGGCGGGGCGGGGAAGCCCGGCCGCCGTCGCCGAATCCGCTCAGTAGTCCGACAGCACCACGTCGTCGGAATAGTCGACGTCCGGGACGTCCTTGACGATTGCCTGGCCGCAGATGACGCGGCCCTTGACGGAATCGTAGGTCAGGGTCGGGTCGCCGGCGAGCTGCCAGCCCCTGTTGAGCGCGGCGGTGACACGCTTGCAGAAGGCGACATCGTCGGGGCCGGTCAGGTAGCGGTAGAGTTTCATGTGAAACCTTGGTTAACGCCGTTCTTTGAGAAGCCGGCCGGCCTCAGGCCGCCGCCGAGGTTGCGGTCAGGCCGCGCACCATCGCGACAGTGCGCTGCGCCATCTCGGCATGCAGCAGTTCGACCATCCGGCCCTCGACGGTGATCACGCCCTTGCCGGCATTTTCCGGCAGCGCGAAGGCGGCGATGATCTTCTCGGCCCATTCGACCTCGGTCGCGGTCGGCGAGAAGACCTCGTTGGCGACCGCGATCTGCTTGGGATGGATCAGCGTCTTGCCGTCCATGCCGAGATCGCGGCCCTGGGCACATTCCTCGCGGAAGGCGGCCATGTCCTCGAAGTCGTTGAAGACACCGTCGATCACGTCGAGGCCGTGGGCGCGGGCGGCCTGCACGGTCTGCGACAGCCAGGTGATCATCGGCAGCCGGCCGCGCACGATCCGCGCCCGCGTCTCCTTGGCCAGATCGTTGGTGCCGAGCACCATGGCGGCGAAGCGCCGGCCGGCCGGGAAGCCGACCGAGGCCGCGATCGCCGCCGCATTCAGGATGCCCATCGGGGTTTCCATCATGGCCCAGATGCGGGTCCCGGCCGCCGCCCCGTTCATGTCGAGAAAGTCGCCGATCTGATAGATGTCGTCGGCGAAGGAGACCTTGGGCACCAGGATCGCATCGGGACCCGCGGCCGCCGCGGCTTTCAGATCGGCCTTGCCCCAGGGCGTGTCGAGACCGTTGATCCGGATCACGAGTTCGCGGTTGCCGTAGCCGCCTTCCTGGACGGCGCGGCAGACCTGCCCGCGGGCGATCTCCTTGGCGTCGGGTGCGACGGCATCCTCGAGATCGAGGATCAACGCGTCGGCCTCGAGCGTCTTGGCCTTTTCAAGCGCACGGGCATTGGAACCCGGCATGTAGAGCACGCTGCGGCGCGGGCGGAAGGTCATCGACGGCGCTCCCGGACTGGATCATCCGGCCAAACCTAGAGCCGGCGGCCCGTTCCCGCAATGCACCATTGGGATGCCAGACTGGGTCTGGGCGCGGCCTGCCGCCGATCGGGGCAGCAGGCCGCGGCTGGTCAGCCGGCGCGCCGCTGGTTGAGGGCCGCGACATTGTCGCGAATCTGGGCGGTGTAGTCGTCGATGGTCCGGGCCATGACGTGGGTCTGCTGCGAGACGCTGTTGACCCGGCTGGCAATCTCCTGGGTCGCGCCGTTCTGCTGGGCGATGGCCGCGGCGATGCCGGCGGCGATTTCCCGGGCGGCGCCGGTCACCAGGGTGATCTCCTTGATCGCCGCAGCGGCGCGCTGCGCCTCCTGTTCGAAGCCGGCCAGCTGGGTGGCGATCTCCTGGGTGGCGCGGCCGGACTGGGTGGCGAGCGCCTTGACCTCGTTGGCGACGACCGCGAAGCCGCGACCGAACTCGCCGGCGCGCGCAGCTTCGATGGTGGCATTCAGCGCGAGCAGATTGGTCTGCCCGGCGATGCCTTCGATCAGCTTGAGGACATCGGTGATCCGCGCGACCGAAGCCACCAGGGTCTCGACGATCTGGGCGGTGACGCCGGCATGCTCCGACGCCTTGGTGGAGGCGATGGCGGAATCGTTGACCTTCGCCGATATCTCGCCGATCGACGCGGCCAGTTGCTCGGTCGCCGAGGCGATCGTCTGCACGTTGCCGGCCGCTTCCGCCGCCGCGCCGCCGATCGCCTGGCTCATCGTACCGGCCAGATCGGACACCTTGCTCTGCAGGGCGACCTGCTCGCGGGCGCGCAATTCGCCGACCTTCTGTTCGTGAATGTCGATCAGCGACCCGCAGGCCCGCAGCGGGATGCCGTTGGCGTCGCGCGTGACGCCGCCGACCGCGCGGAACCAGCGATAGCTGCCGTCCTTGACCTTGAGCCGATAGGCCACGTCATAGCCGGTGCGGCCGCTGCGGTCGTTCATGCAGGCCATGAAGGCATTGAAGGTGGCCTGCGCATCCTCGGGATGCAGGCGGTCGGCCCAGGATCCGACGACATCGGGGAAGCCGTAGGTGTCGTCGGGCGCGAAGCCGCACAGACGACGGAAGTCCGGCGACCAGCGCCAGGAACTGGCCCGGCTCATGGCGTCGCCGCCGACGATGATCGCATCCCACAGGCCGACGCCGGCCGCGCGGTCGAGCAGATTGGCACGTTCCATGGCATTGGTCTGCTCATGCACGTCGATCAGCGCACCGCAGGCGCGCTCGGCCATGCCGGTCGACGACCGCTTGACGCCGCCGACGGCGCGGAACCAGCGGAAGCTGCCGTCCTTCACCTTCAGCCGGTAGGTCACGTCGTAGCCGGTCTTGCCGCTGCGGTCGCCGAGGCAGGCCATGAAGGCCGCGAAGGTGGCTGCGGAATCGTCGGGATGCAGGCGGTCCGCCCAGGAGCCGACCAGATCCGGGAAGCCGGTCATGTCGCCCGGCGCGAAGCCGCACAGCCGGCGGAACTCCTCCGACCAGCGCCACTTGCTGTCGCGGCTCATCGGATCGCCATTGACCAGGACCACATCCCACAGGCCGATGCCCGCATGGCGGCTCAGAAGCGACCAGAGTTCCTGATAGTCGTTCTCGATCGACTGGTCCTTCTTCGCAAAAAAGAGCAGTGCCATGTTTCCTCCGGGGGCGGCTTTTGCATTCCGCCTGTTGTCGGTCCGATCGATTGGATCGCGTCCAAGTCTCCCTCGGCTCCGATACCCGCACGATGCGTCGATCGCCGGCGCGCTAAGCCGGGGCGCAGACCGCTGCCGATGCGGTGCACTGCCATTCGGGTTGGGGAGAGATCCGATACGTTTCAGATAGTTGTCGATATTGTTTAAGGTGTCGTAAAATTTCAAAAGATTGCACTTTTCCGATCGGCACAGCCGGTCGATCCTGAACGACATCACCGGCCCGGAAGACGAGCGACCGGCCGGCGCTCCGGATTTCTTCAGAGGGACACCCGCATGCCCATCGCCTTCCACATGATCGCCGGAGCGCCGGAGCCGGTCGCAACCTTCAGCCACGCCACGGAAATCGACGGCTGGGTCTTCGTCACCGGCCAGATGCCGACCGTACCGGGCCGCCCCGACGACCCGCTCGCCGAGGGCATTGCGGCGCAGACCGTGCAGGTGATGGAAAACCTGAAGGCGGTCTTGGGCGGCCTCGGCCTGACGCTAGCCGACGTGACCATGGCGCGCGCCTATCTCCTGCATTTCGACCGCGACTACGCGGCCTTCAATGCGGTCTACAAGGGCTTCTTTGCGGAGGGAAAACTGCCGGCCCGCACCTGCGTCGGCGTCTCCGGGCTGGCCAAGGGTGCGCTGGTCGAGGTCGACCTGATCGCTCGGCGGGGGTAACGCGCAAGGTCCTCGCCGGCCCGACGGCATTGTGCGGCGCGCGGCGGCGAGGCCCGCATGCCCCCGGCCGGCGGCGCGGGCCGCGGATGCTCGGCCCCTCTCCCGGGGCCACACATGAAAAGAGCGCCCGGACGGATCCGGACGCTCTCCAATCGATCGGCGATCGGTGACGCTCAGCCGAGCGTGCGGATGTCCACGAAGCGGCCGGCGATCGCGGCGGCGGCGGCCATAGCAGGCGAGACCAGGTGGGTGCGGCCCTTGAAGCCCTGGCGGCCTTCGAAATTGCGGTTCGAAGTCGAGGCACAGCGCTCGCCCGGATCGAGCCGGTCGGCATTCATGGCCAGACACATGGAACAGCCCGGCTCGCGCCATTCGAAGCCGGCGGCCTTGAAGATCGCGTCCAGGCCCTCGGCCTCGGCCTGCGCCTTCACCAGGCCGGAGCCGGGCACGATCATGGCAAGCTTGATCGACGGGGCGACGGTCTTGCCGGCGACCATGGTGGCGACGGTGCGCAGATCCTCGATGCGGCCGTTGGTGCAGGAGCCGATGAAGATCTTGTCGAGCGGGATATCGGTGATCGGGGTGCCGGGCTTCAGGCCCATATAGTCGAGCGCGCGACGCTTGGAGCTGCGCTTGTTCTCGTCGGCGATCTCTTCGGGGTCCGGCACCGTGCCGGTCACCGCGACCACGTCCTCGGGGCTGGTGCCCCAGGAGACGATCGGCGGCAGGTTGGCGGCGTCGAGGCGGATTTCCTTGTCGAAATGCGCGCCCTCGTCGGAGAATAGCGTCTTCCAATAGGCGAGCGCCTTCTCGAGCTGCTCGCCCTTCGGCGCCTTCGGCTTGCCGAGGATATAGGCGAAGGTCTTCTCGTCCGGCGCGATCAGGCCCGCCCGCGCGCCGCCCTCGATCGACATGTTGCAGACCGTCATGCGGCCTTCCATCGACAGCGCGCGGATCGCCTCGCCGGCATACTCGATGACGTGGCCGGTGCCGCCTGCGGTGCCGATCTCGCCGATGATGGCCAGGATGATGTCCTTCGCGCCGACGCCTTCGGGCAGTTGCCCGTCGACGATGACGCGCATGTTCTTGGCCTTGTTCTGCACCAGCGTCTGAGTGGCGAGCACGTGCTCGACCTCGGAGGTGCCGATGCCGTGGGCAAGCGCCCCGAAGGCGCCGTGGGTCGAGGTGTGGCTGTCGCCGCACACGATAGTCATGCCCGGCAGGGTGAAGCCCTGTTCGGGCCCGACGACGTGGACGATGCCCTGCCGGCTATCGAGCTCGTTGTAGTACTCGACGCCGAACTCCTCGGCATTGCGCGCCAGGGTCGCCACCTGCAGGGCGCTCTCCGGATCGTCGATACCGTGGCTGCGGTCGGTGGTCGGGACGTTGTGGTCGACGACCGCCAGCGTCTTCTGCGGCGCATGGACCTTGCGATGGGCGACGCGCAGACCCTCGAAGGCCTGCGGGCTGGTGACCTCGTGCACCAGATGGCGGTCGATATAGAGAAGGCAGGTTCCGTCCGGCTGGGTGTCGACGACGTGATCGTCCCAGATCTTGTCGTAGAGGGTGCGCGGGGCCATGCCTTCGTCTCCGTACGGTCGCTCGCCCGGCCGGCTCTGATGTCGCTCGGGCGTCATAGGGGTCGGGCGTGAATACCTGAAACCGGCCGCGGACGGAAGTCAAAGTCGCGCCTTCCATGCGCATGACGCGCCTGCATCCGATGGCGGCGCCCCCGTCCGCCGGCCGGCCGGCGCCGCCCCGGACCCGCAAAATCCCGCATGAACCGTTCGTGAACCACGTCTCCTAGGCAATATTCAAGTTCTGTCGTTTACTGAATGTGCCGGAAGGTCTTTTGACCGGGACGCTTTCGGAGGGAGTCATGCGTATTTCACATCTTCGCAAGGTCTTGGCCGGTGCCGTGCTGCTGGCCGCTTTCGCCTTTGCACCGGCGGCCGTCGCGGGCGAAACGGTCGCATTCGATTCGAGCTATGCCGCCGGCACCATCGTCATCAAGACGGGCGAGCGGAAGCTCTATTATGTCACCGGACAGGGTCAGGCGATCCGCTACCCGATCGCGGTCGGCATGCCGGGCCGCGAATGGACCGGCACCAACACGGTGGCGCGCAAGGAGGTCAACCCGACCTGGCAGCCGCCGGCCGCGGTCCGGGCCGACAAACCCGGCCTGCCGAGCCTGATCCCGCCGGGACCGTCGAACCCGCTCGGACCGCGCGCGATGGTGCTGGCCTGGGGCGAATACGCCATTCACGGTACGAACAAGCGCAGCTCGATCGGGACCCGCGCCTCCTACGGCTGCATCCGCATGTACAATGAGCATGTCGTCGAGCTGTTCGACCGCGTCTCGGTCGGAACGCCGGTCGTGGTCCTGCGCTGACCGGACCAACCGCGCGACCCCCGTATTAATTCAGATGACCGCCCGCGGGTCGGTGGCTAGGCTGGCAGGCCAAGCTCCGGAGCGGGCGGTTCGATTTCGAGGAGGAAGCGCATGCGTCGATGGGGTCTTGCGGGTCTGACGGCCGTTCTCGCGCTGGCGGCCATCCCGGCCGGCGCCGCCGGGCCGGACGCCGCCAACGGCGCGCGGCTGGCCAAGCGCTGGTGCGCGGAATGCCATGTCGTCGCGCCCGGCCAGGCCCAGGCCAGCGCCGACGTGCCGGCCTTCTCGGCCATCGCCGCCGACCCGACCAAGACCGTCGACCTGCTGACGACCGTGCTGACCGTTCCCGAGAAGGCGCATACACGCATGCAGAACCTCAATCTGTCGCGCGTCGAGATCGCCGACCTGATCGCCTATATCAGGACCCAGAAGCCCTGACGGACCTGCGGCTCAAGCGATAGAGCCAGGCCGCAGCGGCGACCACGATGGCGCCGATCGCCACCGAGGCGACCGCCATGGCCGGATCCGCGCCGACAATCAGGATCGGATCGCCGCCGGCGGGCGGCTGCATGCAATGCAGCGCCTGCATCACGACGATCGCAAGGCCGACCGCCAGCGCCGCGGCCCAGGGCGACGGGCCGAGCAGAATGGCGACGGCCCAGCCGGTCAGGCTCGAAACGGCGTGGCCGGCCAAAATGATCCGCGGCCGGGCGAAGGCGCTGTCGGGCAGCAGGAAGGCGACGATCACGGTCGAACCGAGCGAAGAGGCCAGGTGGCCGATGCCGGTTGCGCTCTGCAGCGCGACGATCGCGGTCAGGCACAAGCCGGCCAGGACCGCAGCCCGAGCCGCCTCGCCGACTCCGGTCGGAACGGCGAGCAGATCACCTAGCCGGAAGAGCATTCTCGTCGTCCGGGACGACCTCTGGGTCCTGGTCATGGCGCCGATGATGCACGATCCCTGCCACGATCGTCACCGGTCCGGCTGCCCGATCGACGCATGGCCGCCCTGTCGGGCGACACCGACGCGGTTTGGTCAGATGGCCTCGCCGCGCATCAGCCGCGGCATGTCGCCGCCGATGCCGGCGGCCTCGCGGATGAAGCGGCGCTTCAGGCCCGGCAGCCGGTCGACCAGGCCGAGCCCGATGTCGCGGATCAGCCGGATCGGCGTCAGGTCGTTGGAGAAGAGCCGGTTCAGCACGTCGGTGACCATGCCCATCTCGAAGGCGTCGTAGCGCCGCCAGAGCTGGTAGCGCTCCAGCACGTCGAGCGCGCCGACATCCTGGCCGAGGCGGCGCGCCTCGATCAGCACCTCGGCCAGCGCGGCCGCGTCGCGGAAGCCGATATTCAGGCCCTGGCCGGCGATCGGATGGATGCCGTGGGCGGCGTCGCCGCACAGCGCGAAGCGCGGGCGGACCCAGTCGCGCGCCAGCGTCAGGCCGAGCGGATAGGCGTGGCGCGGGCCGGCCTGGCGGATCGCGCCGAGATGGCGGCCGAAGCGGCGCTCCAGTTCGAGCGCGAAGGTGAAATCGTCGCCCTCGACCAGCCGGCGGGCCTCGTCGGAACGCTCGGACCAGACCAGCGACGAGCGGTGGCGGCCCTCGGGGTCGTCGGCGAGCGGCAGGATGGCGAAGGGTCCGGACGGCAGGAAATGCTCCTCGGCGCGGCCTTCGTGCGGCCGCTCGTGCGCGATGGTGGTGACGATGCCGGACTGGCCGTAGTCCCAGCGCACCGTCCGGATGCCGGCGAGATCGCGCAGCCGGGAGCGGGCGCCGTCGCAGGCGACCAGCAGGCCGGCCTCGATCCGGCGGCCCGAAGTCAACGTGAGCCGGGTCGCGCCAGGGCCGGTCTCGAAGCCGGAGACGCTGTCCGGTGCGATCAGGGCGATGCCGGTCGCGGTGGCGGCATCGAGCAGCGCCCCGACCATGGCCGCGTTGAGCACCATATGGGCGAAAGGCGTGCCGTCCTCCAGCGCCCCGCCGAAGGTCAGGAAGACCGGCCGGACCGCATCGCCGACACGGCTGTCGGTCACCACCATCTCGGTGATCGGCTGGGCGGCCGGCGCGATCGACGACCACACGCCGAGTCGGTCGAGCATCGCGCGGGCGGCCGACGCCACGGCGGAGGCCCGGCCGTCCCGACGCAGCGCCGCGGGCGGCTTCGGCTCGACGACGGCGACCGCGAGGCCCGGATCGGCCGCCTTGAGCGCGAGGGCAAGGGAGAGCCCGACATAGCCGCCGCCGGCGACCACGACATCCTGACGCTCGGACATGTCCTTCGAACTCCTGCTGCGCTGCCGCCGGACGGCCGGCGATCCTGCACAACGAAATAGCACCGCGACGCGATTTCGCCAGACCGGCGGGTCGACATTGGGGTTCGCCCGCCTGTAACTCTGTGGCAACCGCCGACCGGAGTCCCGCATGAAAAGCGCCGTGGAACAGCTTCTGGACTCGCTCGATCTGGAGCCGCTGGAGGTCAACCTGTTCCGCGGCCGTTCGCTGCAGGTCGGCTGGCAGCGCATCTTCGGCGGCCAGGTGATCGGCCAGGCGGTCGCCGCGGCCGCGCGCACCGTCCCCGACCGGGCGATCCACTCGCTGCACGCCTATTTCCTGCGTCCGGGCGATCCGTCGCACCCGATCGTCTACGAGGTCGACCGCATCCGCGACGGCGGCAGCTTCACCACCCGCCGGGTGCTCGCCATCCAGAAGGGCGAGGCGATCTTCTCGATGGCGGCGTCCTACCACAAGGCCGAGACGGGCCTCGCCCACCAGATCGCCATGCCGGACGTACCTGGCCCGGACGACCTGCCGAGCGAGGCGGAACTGCGCGAACGCTATTTGGCCGAAGCCCCCGAGAATGTCCGCCGCTACTGGATGCGGCCGCGACCGATCGAGATGCGCCCGGTCGACTTCCGCCATTATGTCAGTCGCGAGCCGCTCGAACCGACGCAGTTTGTCTGGTTGCGCGCCACCGGCCCCCTCCCCGACGACCCGTCGGTGCATGCCGCCGTGCTCGCCTATGCGTCTGACACAACCTTGCTCGACACGTCGCTCTTCGCACACGGCCGGTCGGTCTTCGACCACGACCTGCGGCTGGCCAGCCTCGACCACGCCATGTGGTTCCATGCACCGTTTCGCATCGACGACTGGCTGCTCTACGCCCAGGACAGCCCGGTGACTGGCGCCGGCCGCGGCTTCAACCGCGGCACCCTGTTCGATCGCACCGGGCGCCTGGTCGCCTCTGCGGTCCAGGAGGGCATCATCCGTCAGGTGAGGCAGAGCTGACCTGCCTTAGAATCAGGCAGGATTTGCGGCGGATTTTCGGCGTATCCCGCGCTGCAGCAGAGGTCCGAACCGCGTCGGCGGAACCGCACCGGCGATGTTTGATCGATTATTAGGCAGTATCGCCCCCTGCTCCGCGCCGGCACCCCCGTCGGATTCCGGCAATCTGCCTATTCTGTGGTCACATCTCTGCCGACCAGGATGGCCGACTCCCCGGTGGCCGCGATTCCTATCGTGATCCCAACATGTTGCGACGCTGCCCGGAGTTGGCACGGAGATTGATTCCCATCTGGGCACCGGGGGCCGAGCCGCGCCAATACGCTACTCGTCACCGAATTCGTTCGACGGCCCGACCGGGCCGAACAGGCCCGCGAGCGGGTACAGGAGAAACGGGAAAGCGTTCATGAAAATCGTGATGGCCATCATCAAGCCGTTCAAGCTGGACGAGGTGCGCGATGCCCTCACGGCGATCGGCGTGCAGGGTCTCACCGTGACCGAGGTCAAGGGCTACGGCCGCCAGAAGGGTCACACCGAGATCTATCGCGGCACTGAATACGCGGTCAGCTTCCTGCCCAAGATCAAGATCGAAGTTGCGGTCGCCACCGACCAGGTCGAAAAGGTCGTCTCTGCGATCTCGTCCGCGGCGAAGACCGGCCAGATCGGCGACGGCAAGATATTCGTCTACGGTATCGATCAGGCCGTCCGTATCCGCACGGGCGAAACCGACGTCGAAGCGCTCTGAACTTAGGAGTTCCTGTAAAATGTCGATCTCAACGATGCTTTCCGGGCACTCCCGGACCGCCCGGACGGCGGCCACGGCGCTCGGCATCCTGGCTCTCACGACGCTCTCCGCCGCGGCGGCCGGTCCCGAACCGAACAAGGGCGATACGACCTGGATGCTGATCTCGACCATCCTGGTCATCCTGATGACGCTGCCGGGCCTGGCCCTGTTCTACGGCGGCCTGGTCCGCTCCAAGAACATCCTGTCGGTCCTGATGCAGGTCCTGTGCGGCTTCTCGCTTATCTCGATCCTGTGGGTCGTCTACGGCTATTCGGTCGCCTTCTCGAGCAACCCGAACGAGGCGATGAACCCCTATTTCGGCGGTCTGTCGAAGATGTTCCTGTCGGGCGTGCTGACCGCCGATCCGACCGCCGGCCTGAGCTTCGCCAACACGGGCACCTTCTCGAAGGGCGTCGTGCTGCCGGAGATCGTGTTCGTCATCTTCCAGCTGACCTTCGCGGCCATCACCCCGGCCCTGATCATCGGCGCCTTCGCCGAGCGCATCAAGTTCTCGGCCGTGATGGTCTTCCTGGTCCTGTGGTTCACCTTCGCCTATCTGCCGATGGCCCACATGGTCTGGTTCTGGGCCGGCCCGGACGCCTACACGCTCGCCGCCTCCAATGCCGACGCCATCAAGACCGCGCTCGGTGAGGAATCCGCCAAGAAGTTCCTCGACATGCTGGCCGCGGCCGGCGAAGACAAGGCCAAGGTCGCCGAAGTGCTCACCGCCTATGGCGATGCGCTCGGTGCGACCGCCGGCTTCCTGTTCCAGAAGGGCGCGATCGACTTCGCCGGCGGCACCGTGGTGCATATCAATGCCGGCGTCGCGGGTCTCGTCTGCGCCATCATGGCCGGCCGCCGCGTCGGCTTCGGCAAGGAGAACATGGCGCCGCACAACCTCGTCCTGACCATGATCGGCGCTTCGCTGCTCTGGGTCGGCTGGTTCGGCTTCAACGCCGGTTCCAACCTCGAGGCCAACGGCCTGACGGCTCTCGCGGTCCTGAACACCATCGTCGCCACCGCCGCCGCCGCGCTCGCCTGGAGCCTCGCGGAAGGCATCACCCGCGGCCATGCCTCGATGCTCGGCGGCGCCTCGGGCGCGGTTGCCGGCCTCGTCGCTGTGACCCCGGCCGCCGGCTTCGCCGGCCCGATGGGAGCGATCGTGATCGGCCTCGTCGCCGGCATCGTCTGCTTCTGGGCGGTGACCTCGCTGAAGTCGATCTTCAAGTATGACGACAGCCTGGACGTCTTCGGCGTGCACGGCATCGGCGGCATCGTCGGCGCCATCCTGACCGGCATCTTCGTCGATCCGGCCCTCGGCGGCGCCGGCGTCACCAACTACCTGGCGACCGAGGCCACCGCCGTGGTCGGCTACGACCGCGCCGCGCAGATCACCTCCCAGCTCTGGGGCGTCGGCGTCTCGGTGGTGTGGACCGCGGTGGTCTCCGTCGTCGCGTTGCTCCTGATCAAGGTCACGATCGGCCTGCGCGTCTCCGAGCCCGCAGAACGCGAGGGTCTCGACATCACGAGCCACGGCGAGCGCGCCTACAACTAAGCCGTCTTCCACCCGGGCGGGTCGGTCTCCTCCCGACGACCCGCACGCGACGGCCACTTCGCCCCGGACGGCTTCCGTCCGGGGCTTTTCTTTGCCTGGAGAGCTCCGCCGACCCGCAAGGTCCAGCCGACGCTCAGATTTTCCCGCCGCCTGCGGGACACCGAGTTGCCCGCTCCGGCACCGTTCCGCGGCCGCGTCCGGTTGGGTAGGCTGGCACAATGACCGAGGTGATTCTCTACATCGCGCATTCGATCGACGGCTTCATCGCCGACCGAAACGGCGGAATCGGCTGGCTGAAGCCCTATGACGGCACCGATTTCGGCTATGACGGATTCATCCGGCGGGTCGACGCGGTGGTGATGGGCCGCAGGACCTATCAGGACTGCCGCGGCTTCGGGACCTGGCCCTATCCGGGCAAGTCGACCGTGGTGATGACCAAAGGGGCACCGGTCGACGGCGACGGTCTGGCGGTTTTCGACGGGCGCAGCCCGCAGGAGATCCTGATCGATCTCGAACATGCCGGCCGCAAGACCGCCTGGATCGTTGGCGGCGGCGGACCGATTCGGGCCTTCCTCGATGCGGGTCTCCTCAAGCGCCTGATCCTGTTCCAGATGCCGGTGCTGCTCGGCGCAGGAACCCCGCTCTGGCCGCCCGGCCGCAAGAGCTACACGGCCACCTTGCGCCGGACCGTGGCCTACGAGATCGGCGTGGTCGAAACGGAGTACGAGATCGGCCGGACCTTCGTCTGAAGCGCCGGTGCAGACGGGGCAGGCGCGACGCCGACGCTTCGGCCGCCATGAGCCGGCGTCATGGCCGACGGCTCGATCGCAGGGGCCGGGGCCGGTTCATTTCGTGGGAGCGGAACACCAGCATATTGACGGTGCTGTCAATTCGGCCGGAGACCGGGTAAGTCGCGATGTCCCTGTTGGGGATCGGCTTCCAAGGGTCGATGCAGCAATTCCGATTCGAGGGAAGTTGGGCTAGTGTCCCGAGCCTTGGCGGGCGCAGCGCCCGCGCGTCCTCTCGGAGATGTTCGATGCCGCTGCCCGAATCCATGACCGCGATCGGCTATGAGGCGCCCGGCGGGCCGGAAGTGCTGATGCCGGTGTCGCGGCCGGTGCCTGCGCCGGGACCGGGCGAAATCCTGGTCAGACTGTCGGCGGCCGGCGTCAACCGGCCTGATGTCCTGCAGCGCCAGGGTGGCTATCCGCCCCCGAAGGGCGCCTCCGACATTCCGGGCCTGGAGATCGCCGGCGAGGTGGTGGCGCAGGGTCACGGCGCGGGCCGCTTCGGCCTCGGCGCGAAGGTCGTCGGCCTGGTCGCCGGCGGCGGCTATGCCGAATATGCGGTGGTGCACGAGACCAACGCGCTGCCGGTGCCGGGCGGGCTCGATCCCGTCGCCGCAGCCGGCATCCCGGAGACGTTCTTTACCGTCTGGTCGAACGTGTTCGACCGCGCCGGCCTGAAGCCGGGCGAAACCTTCATGGTTCATGGCGGGACCTCGGGCATCGGCACGACCGCGATCCAGCTCGCCAAGGCCTTCGGCGCGACCGTGATCGCGACCGCCGGCTCGGCCGCCAAATGCCAGGTCTGCCGCGATCTGGGGGCGGATCTCGCCGTTGACTATCGCGAGCAGGATTTCGTCACCGCCGCCAAAGACTTCACCGGCGGACGCGGCATCGACGTGATCCTCGACATGGTCGGCGGCGACTATATCGAGAAGAACCACGAGGCGGCGGCCATCGAGGGCCGGATCGTGCAGATCGCCTTCCTGAAAGGGCCGAAGGCGACGGTGAACTTCACCCGCCTGATGCTGAAGCGGCTGGTCCATACCGGATCGACGCTGCGGGCGCGCGAAGTGCCTTTCAAGGCGGCGATCGCCACCGCCCTGCAGGCGAAGGTTTGGCCGTTGATCGAGGCCGGCACGGTGCGGGTCGTGATGGACTCGACCTTCCCGCTTGCCGAGGCGGCCGCCGCCCATGCGCGCATGGAGACGAACGCCCATATCGGAAAGATCGTGCTGACGGTCTGAGACAGCCACCGGATCGGCGCCTCCGCTGACAGCGGGCGCCGGGCTGGACCCGGCCGGCGGCCTGCCGGCGCGAACGGCTGTCGATGGTCCGAAGGTCTCCGGCCGACCGGCGCCGCGCCGCAGCACAATTCGTTGCACAATGGCGGGGCAGCGCGTATATAGTCGGCAATCCCGTCAATCGACGAAAGATTTCAAGCCTCCCCCCGAAGGCCACCGGGAGAGGCCACGAGGAGGGTCCGCCCCGATGTCCAACGCGCCGAATACGCCGCTGATGCCGAAGGCGACCGCCGTCTGGCTGGTCGAGAATACCGGGCTCAGCTTCGAGCAGATCGCTTCCTTCTGCCGGCTGCACCCGCTCGAAGTGAAGGCGATCGCCGACGGCGAGGCCGCCCAGGGGATCAAGGGCCTCGACCCGATCATGTCCGGTCAGCTGACCCGCGACGAGATCGAGCGCGCCCAGCGCGACATTCGCTATCGGCTGAAGCTGGCCGAGCGGAAGGTGCGGGTGCCGGAGGCCAAGCGCCGCGGTCCGCGCTATACCCCGGTCTCGCGCCGCCAGGATCGGCCCAACGCCATCCTATGGCTGCTGCGCAACCACGCGGAGCTGAAGGACGCGGCGATCATGCGCCTCGTCGGCACCACCAAGACCACGATCCAGCAGATCCGCGAGCGGACGCACTGGAACGCCGCCAACCTGCAGCCGATGGACCCGGTCACGCTCGGCCTGTGTTCCCAGCTCGAACTCGACCTCGAAGTCGAACGCGGCTCCAAGGGCGCGCCGAAGCGCGAGGAAGGCGATCCGAATGCGCAGGTGCTGCTCTCGGTCGAGCAGACCACGTCCGCCGCGGCGCTGGCCGAGCAGGACGAGGAGAAGGAGCTCGACGCCGAGAAGATCTTCGCCAAGCTCAAGAGCCTCAAGGGTCCGGTCGAGCCCGACGAAGAGATCTGACCGCGCGCGGATCGCGAATCCCGGTATCCGGCGGCCATCAGGCCGCCGGTTTCGTATCGGCCCCGGCACCGGCCACTGCACCGACCTCAAGATCGCCTACCGCCGACCGGAAGACCGCCCCGGTCGGCCTTGCGCCGCGACGACAGCGAGGCGCGCCGGCGACTGCCGTCCCGGCGCGCCAATCGTCCCGGTCGACCGACGCCGCCCCTCCCGGCCACAAATGGCTCCGACGGTTGGACCCGCAAGCGGCATGGGCCTGTCCGTCGGCGACGCGCGTCCGTACGGGCCGCCATTCCGGTACCGCGACATCACTCCGACAACGTGCGGGCCGATATGGCGCCGCCCATGTCCGAGGGCTCCCGCAGCCCCGTCGGCCCGCAGGCCTGCCAGGCGGTCAGGCCGCCAGCAATCGCTCTCCGGCGCCGCGATAGCCGATCGCCTCGGCGATATGGATCCGGCCGACCCGTTCCTCGCCCTCCAGATCGGCCAGAGTCCGCGCCACGCGCAGGACGCGATGATAGCCGCGCGCCGACAGTTTCAGCGCCTCGGCCGCCTGGGCGAGAAGCCGCGCGCCGGTCGCATCGGGCCGGGCGATCTCGTCGATCACGGAGGCGCTGCAGGTGGCATTGGTGGTGCCGGCGGGAAGTCCAAGCGCGGAGAAGCGTGCGGCCTGTACCGACCGGGCGGCGGCGACGCGCCGGGCCACGGTGGCGGAATCCTCCGACGGTGCCGGCATGACAAGATCGGCGGCGGTAACCGCTGCGACCTCGACCCGGAGATCGACCCGGTCGAGCAGCGGGCCGGACAGCCGTTCCTGGTACTCCGCCGCGCAGCGCTCGCCGCGGCGGCAGACGAAGCCCGGCTCGCCGGCCCGTCCGCAGCGGCACGGATTCATCGCGGCAACCAGTTGCATCCGGGCCGGATAGGAGACCCGGTGGTTGGCGCGCGCGATCATCACGCTGCCGGTCTCCAGCGGCTGGCGCAGGCTGTCGAGCACCTGCGGGTGAAACTCCGGCAGTTCGTCCAGGAACAGGACGCCGTGATGGGCGAGCGAGACCTCTCCCGGCCGGGCACGGAAGCCGCCGCCGACCAGGGCTGCCATCGAAGCCGAATGATGCGGGGCCCGGAACGGCCGCCGATTGGACAGCCGGCCTTCGGCCAATTCGCCGGCGATCGAGGCGATCATCGAGACCTCGAGCAGTTCCTTCGGATCGAGTGGCGGCAGGATCGAGGGCAGCCGCGCGGCAAGCATCGACTTCCCGGACCCGGGCGGGCCGATCATCAGGAGGTTGTGCGAACCGGCCGCCGCGATCTCGAGCGCCCGCTTGGCGGTCTCCTGCCCCTTCACGTCCTTCAGGTCGGGCATCGCCGCCGGGTTCTCGCGCATGCGCGGCTCCGGCCGGGCGATCACCTGGGTGCCCTTGAAGTGGTTGGCGAGCTGCACGAGGCTGCGGCCGGCGACGATGTCGATATCGGGGCTGGCCCAGGCCGCCTCCGAACCGCAATCGGCCGGGCAGATCAGTCCGCGCCCCATGGCATTGGCGCCGATCGCCGCCGGCAGAACGCCGGCGACCGGCGCGATCGTGCCGTCGAGCGCCAGTTCGCCGACCGCCACGAAATCCGCCAGTTGGTCGCCCGGCAGGGCCCCGATCGCCGCCATGATGCCGAGCGCGATCGGCAGGTCGTAGTGGCTGCCCTCCTTCGGCAGATCGGCGGGTGCCAGATTGACCGTGATATGCTTCAGGGGCAGGCCGAGCCCGGTCGCATAGAGGGCGGCGCGAATGCGCTCGCGACTCTCCGCCACGGTCTTGTCGGGCAGACCGACGATGGCGAAGGTCGGCTTGCCGCTGGTCAGCTGCACCTGGACATCGACCGGAACAGCCTCGATGCCTTGAAACGAGACCGTCGCGACATGTGCAACCATCGGCACCAAGCCCCTCTACGAAATCGCCCCATTCATAGAACGTTCCAGGAACTTATGCAACCACAATTCGGCGCCATACAAGAGATGCGAGCAATCCAGCGTCGATCCGCAATCAGCGACAGGGGCGAACGAAATCCGAACAACCGAAGGAAACGGCACCCTCTGGGTTGTCGGCGGTTGTACGATGCGAACACACCGTGATCAGTTCGGCGCCTTGATCAGGTCCAGCCGGGTGAAGGTGTCGAAGCCGACATAGACCACCTCGGGCACCTTGCGGCCCTGCTTCAGATCGACCAGCAGGTCGACCGCCTTGACGCCCATGTCGCCGGGTCTTTGCCCGACCAGGACATGGCCCAATCCTTCCCGCACCAGCGCCTTCTGGGCCGGCAGGGCATCGGCGACGACCAGAACGGTCTGCGCCTGATCGATGCGCTGCTTGTACTTGGCGACCAGCGCCCGCCACTCGTCGGCGGCCAGCATCGGCCAGGCGCCGACCGAAATGATCAGGTCGATGTCGTTGCCGCCGGCAAGCGCGCGGTCGACCATGCGCACGGCATCGGTGAAGGTGCCGTCGGTGACCAGCGGCGAGGTCTTCGCCTCCGTCCACCCGGTCGAGAGCGCGTCGCGCACGCCGGCGATGCGCTCGGCCAGATTGGGCAGGGTCGGGTCGGCGGTGACGATCAGGAAGCGGCCGCCCTTCGGTTTCCAGCGCCGCGCGGAGGCACCGAGCGTGCGGCCGAAATCCTTCGCATTGGTGCCGATGAAGGCCTGCCGACGGCTGCGCGGCTGGTCGCCGTCGAAGGTCACCACCGGGATGCCGGCCGCCACCGCTTCGTCGATCGCGGCGGTCACGTCCGGCATCGTCTCGGGCGAGACCGCGATGCCGTCGATCCCCTCCTTGACCAGATCGCGGATCAACTGCGCCTGACTGCGCGCCTCCGCGCCGCCGGGCGCGGCATAGACACAGGTGATCGACTTCAATTCGCGTGCGCGCTCGCCGCATCCGTCACGGATGGCCTGAAAGAACGGGCTTTCGCCGGTCGGCGGCACGATGGCGAACTGGTAGGCCTGCGCCGACACGGCGGCGCTCCCCGCCAACAGGAGCAGGAATGCAGCCGCAACCGACTTCGTGATCCCGGCCATGCCGCCCTCCCGTTCAGGCCCGCCCTGCCCGTCGCGCTTCGATCCGGTCCCAGAGCATCGAGGCGATATCCGGGCCGCCAAGCCGCTTCACCGCCCGGATGCCGGTCGGCGAGGTGACGTTGATCTCGGTCAGAAAGCCGCCGATCACGTCGATGCCGACGAAGATCAGGCCGCGCTCCCGTAGCGCCGGTCCGAGCCGCGCACAGATTTCGCGCTCGCGCGCCGTGAGGTCGGTCGCAACCGCCTGGCCGCCGCGAACCATGTTGGAGCGCAGGTCGTCCGCCGCCGGGACACGATTGATGGCGCCGGCGAATTCGCCGTCGACCAGGATGATGCGCTTGTCGCCGTCACGCACCTCCGCCCGGTATTGCTGGGTTACCCAGGGTTCGCGGAAGGTGGTCGAGAACATGTCCATCAGCGAGCCGAAATTCTCGTCCTCGGCCTTGACCCGAAACACCGCCGCGCCGCCGTTGCCGTAGAGCGGCTTCATCACCACGTCGCGATACTCCGCCCGGAAGGCGCGGATCTCGTCGGCGTCGCGCGAGATCAGGGTCGGCGGCATCAGATCGGGGAATTCGGTCACGAAGACCTTTTCGGGCGCGTTGCGCACATGAGCAGGGTCGTTGACCACCAGCGTCTTCGGATGGATGCGCTCGAGCAGATGTGTCGCGGTGACGTAGTGCATGTCGAAGGGCGGGTCCTGGCGCATGTGGACCACGTCGAATTTCGAGAGGTCGACCCGCTCCTTGTCGCCGAGGGTGAAGTGATCGCCCTCCTGGTCGCGGACTTCCACCGGCTCGACCACCGCGAACACCTTGCCGTCGCGCATCGCCAGGCGGTCGGCGGTGTAGTGCCAGAGCCGGTGCCCGCGGGCCTGGGCTTCGAGCATCAGGGCGAAGGTGGAATCGCCGCGGATGCGGATGCCCGCGATGTGGTCCATCTGTACGGCAACGTCGAGCGGCATCGGCAACTCCGGTCCTGCGATCCTGTTTCGTGTACCGCCCCCCGGGGCGGCCGACAATCCGGCGCGACACTCGGCAGGATGTCACGCGCCGGGCCGGAAGGCATCCGGCATGTGGTGCGGCCAGCGCCGCGGCACCACCGCAACGAGGTCGAATCGCTGGTCGAAATCCTGCAGGGCAGGCCGGCGCATGATCCATATCTCGGCAGCCGCCGCGATGCGCCCGGCGGTGCGATCATCGAGCGCCTCCAGGGCCGCGTCGAGCGTGGCGCGCGCCTTGACCTCGACGAAGACGACCGTGCGGCCCTTGCGGGCGACCAGATCGATCTCGCCGCCCGCCGCCCGGAAGCGGCGGTCGAGGATGGCATAGCCCTTCAGCCGCAGAGCCCAAGCCGCGCGCGTCTCCGCCGACAGGCCCCAGCGATAGGCCAAGACGCGCGACGGATCGGCGGCCGGCCGTTTCATTCCTCGGCGTCCGCGGTGGATTTCAGCTGCAGGGCGCGTTCGTAGAGCGCCTTGCGGTCGGCGCCGAGCAGGCGGGCAACCTCGGCCGCCGCCTTGCCGGGCGGCAGGCGGCCGAGCGCGGCGGTCAGCATGCCGTCGATATCGGCCGCGCTCGCCTCTTCGTCGGCCGGGGGTCCGACCACGATGACGATCTCGCCGCGCGGGTCGCGTTCGGTCCACCGTGTCGAGAGTGTGGCGAGGTCGCCGCGCACGACCTCCTCGAAGGCCTTGGTCAGTTCCCGGCCGACCGCGCCGGGCCGGCTTGGGCCGAGCACGGCGGCCAGCTCGACGAGGGTCTCGGCGAGGCGGTGTGGCGATTCGTAGAAGACCAGCGTCGCCTTGACGGGGGCCAGCTCCTCGATGCGGCGCCGGCGCGCCTCGGTGCGGCTCGGCAGGAAGCCGGCGAACAGGATCGTATCGCTCGGCAGCCCGGAGGCGACCATCGCGGCGAGCAGCGCCGAGGCGCCGGGGATCGGGATCACCTTGCGCCCCTCCCCGATCGCCGCCTCGACCAGCTTGTAGCCGGGGTCCGACAGCAGGGGCGTGCCGGCATCCGAGACCAGCGCAACCGACCGGCCTTCCGCGAGCAGCGCCAGCAGGCGCGGGCGCTCGGCGGCGGCATTATGCTCGTGATAGGCGGTCATGCGCGTGCGGATGCCGTAGCGGTCGAGCAGCACGCGCGTGACACGGGTATCCTCGCAGGCGATCAGATCGGCGCCGGCCAAAGTCTCCAGTGCCCGGACGGTCACATCGCCCAGATTGCCGATCGGGGTCGAGACGATGTAGAGAGCCGGCTCGGGACGTGCCGCCTCGAAACGCGCCGGCCCGATGTGGTAGGCTGTGCGGCTCGGGGGTCTGGTGGCATCGTCCTGCTGCATCGTCGGCTCTCCGGATCGGACAAGCTCTATCCGACCCGTGTCGGCCGGGCCACAGCCGATCGATCGGTATCCGTGTTTTGACCTGCAGTCATCCTGAGGCCACAATCCCGCACCCTGTTCGACCTGCTACCTGTTCGAACCGTCAGCTTTCCGGAGATCCGCCCGTGCCGTTCGCTGCCCGCCGCCCCACCGGATCGTCGCGTCTGGCGCAGGCCGTCGTGATCGCGTCGGTCCTGGCGCTCGGCGCCTGCAATACCGGCGGCGGTGGTCCGACCGCCGGCCTGTTCGGCGGCGAGAAGCAGACCACCGCGGCACCGCCGCCGAACAATCCGCCGGTGATCGGCGCCGGCGGCGTCAAGATCGCCATGATCCTGCCGACCACGGCCGGCGGCCAGTCCGGGCAGCTCGCCCAGCAGCTGAAGAACGCCGCCGATCTCGCCGTGCAGGAATTTCCCGGCGCGAACATCCAGATCGTCGTCAAGGACGACGGCGGCACGACCGAGGGCGGCCAGGCCGCCGCCAGCCAGGCGGTCGGCGAGGGCGCCCAGCTGATCATCGGCCCGCTCAATGCGGTCGCCGCACGCGGCGTCGCCGGCCCGGCCCGCCAGGCGGGCGTGCCGGTCGTCACCTTCACCACCGACACCAGCGTGGCCAGTCGCGGCGTCTATCTGATCGGCTTCCTGCCCTCGACCGACGTGGAGCGCATCGTCGCCTTCGCGGCCTCGCAGAACCGGCGCAGCTTTGCCGCGCTGGTGCCTGACGACGCCTACGGCTCGGTCACCGAGGCCGCCTTCCGGCAGGCCGCCGCCCAGGCCAATGTGCGCATTCTCGGCATCGAGCGCTATCGCGATGCCACCGAGATGACCGCCAAGGCGCAGACCATCGCCAAGCTCGGCGGCCAGATCGATGCCGTCTTCGTGCCCGACGTGGCGCAGAATGCAGCCATGGCGGTGCAGGCCATGACGGGGGCCGGGCTCGACCCGCGCAAGGTGAAATTCCTCGGCACCGGCCGCTGGAACGATCCGGCCGCCCTCGCCTCCCCGGCGCTCGTCGGCGCCTGGTATCCGGCGGTCGACCCGGCCAAGGTCGACGGCTTCAAGGCGCGCTACCGGCAGACCTATGGCGGCGAAGCGAGCCCGCTGGCGGTGCTCGGCTACGAGGCCGTGTTCCTCGCCGCCGGCCTCGTCCGCAATGCCGGCCCGAACCCGTTCCGCGAGGACGTACTCCTGTCGCGCAACGGCTTCCTCGGCGCCACCGGCGTGTTTCGCTTCCGCCCCGACGGCATCAGCGAGCGCGGCCTCGCCGTGTTCGAGATCACGCAGGGCGGCTCAAAGATGGTCGGCCCGGCCGAGAAGGCGTTCAACGGGACCTGAGCGCCGTCGGGCGGCGGCGCTGTTCGCAGCATTTTGATCACTTCGCGCGGCCTGCCGACCTCCGATAGTGCACTCACGCCGCCAGATCGGCGACAATCGCGTCCAGAATCGCAAAGCCGGCCGGGGTGGCGCGCAGGCGGCCATCGGGGGTGGTCTCGACCAGGCCGTGGCCGGTCAGATCGGCGAGCCGGCTCGGATCGAGCGCGCGGCCGGAGATGGTCTCGAAGCGGGCGAGATCGAGCCCCTCGGCGAGGCGCAGGCCCATCAGCAGATACTCGTCGCCCTGCTCGTCGAGGGTCAGGAGATCGTCGACAATGCGGCCGTGGCCTTGCGTCTCGACCCGCTGCAGCCAGCGCTCCGGCACCTTCTCGTCGGCGGTGGCATGGCGGCCGTCGCCCAGCACGAGCCGGCCATGGGCGCCGGGGCCGATGCCGACATATTCGCCATAGCGCCAGTAGACCAGATTGTGCCGGCATTCCGCGCCCGGCACGGCATGGTTGGAGACTTCGTAGGCCGGCATGCCGGCGGCCTCAAGCAGGCCGCGCGTCGCCTCGTAGAGATCGGCGGCGGTGTCCTCGTCGGGCGTGATCAGCTTGCCGAGTCGGTGCAGGTCGGCGAAGCGCGTGCCCTCCTCGATGGTCAGCTGATAGACCGACAGATGATCGGCGGCGAAATCGAGCGCATGGCGCAGTTCCGCCGTCCAGGCCTCCACGGTCTGTTTCGGCCGGGCATAGATCAGGTCGAAGGACAGCCGCGGGAAAGTCGCGCGGGCGAGCCCGATCGCCTTCAGGGCCTCTTCGACATTGTGCAGCCGGCCGAGGCTCTTCAGGTCCGCGTCGTTCAGCGCCTGCACGCCGAGCGAGACGCGGTTGACGCCGGCCGCCCGGTAGCCGCGGAAGCGCTCGGCCTCGACGCTGGACGGGTTGGCCTCCAGGGTGATCTCGACATCGCTCGCCAGCCGCCAATGCCCGGCGATGGCGTCGATCACGGCGCCGACGGTCGTCGGCGCCATCAGGGACGGCGTGCCGCCGCCGAGAAAGACCGAGGTGACGGTCCGCCCGGGCACCAGCGCGGCGTCATGGGCGATCGCCGCCGTCAGGGCCCGCGCCCAGCGCGCCTGGTCGGGCGGATCGTGGCGGACATGGCTGTTGAAGTCGCAATAGGGGCACTTGGCCGCGCAGAAGGGCCAGTGCAGGTAGATGCCGAAACCGGGCTCGGTGGCGCTCATCGGCTCCGCTCAAGCCTCCAGGCAGGCGCGGGCGAACAGCGAGAAGGCGCGAGCCCGATGCGAAAGGCCGTCGCGGCCGGGACCGCGGCCGTGCTTCTCCTCGCGCGTCATCTCGCCGAAGGTGCGCGTCTCGCCCTCGGGCAGGAACATCGGATCGTAGCCGAAGCCGAGGTCGCCGCGCGGCGGCCAGACCAGCGTGCCGTGGACTTCGCCGCGGAAGGTTTCGATATGGCCGTCCGGCCAGGCGAGGCAGAGCGCGGCGACGAAATAGGCGTGCCGGGCCTCGGGCGCGACCGCGCCCTTCTGCTGCAGGAGTTCCTCGACATTGCGCATGGCGCGGCCGAAATCCTTGTCCGGCCCCGCCCAGCGCGCGGAATAGATGCCCGGATCGCCACCGAGCGCGGTGACGGCAAGACCGGAATCGTCGGCGAGCGCCGGCAGGCCGGAGGCTTCCGCCGCCGCGCGCGCCTTCAGCTCGGCATTGGCCTCGAAGGTCGTGCCGGTCTCCTCGGGCTCCGGCAGGCCGAGGCTGCCGGCCGAGACGGCGTCGAAGCCGTAGGGCCGGACCAGATCCTCGATCTCGATCAGCTTGCCCTTGTTGTGGGTGGCGACGACCAGCCGGCCGCCGGCGAGGCGGCGCGCCGTCACAGGATGGCCATGCGCTGGAGGTCGACCAGGCGGGCGATGCCGCCGCGGGCGAGATCGAGCAGGGCGTTGAGCTCCTCGGGCGTGAACGGCTTGCCCTCGGCGGTGCCCTGGATCTCGACGATGCCGCCGGAGCCGGTCATAACGAAATTGGCGTCGGTCTCGGCGGCGGAATCCTCCGCATAGTCGAGATCGAGCACCGGCGTGCCGCGATAGATGCCGCACGAGATGGCGGCGACATGATCCTTCAGCACCTTGCCGTCGACCATCTTGCGCACGCGCATCCATTCCAGGCAGTCGCGCAGCGCCAGCCAGGCGCCGGTGATCGCCGCCGTGCGGGTGCCGCCGTCGGCCTGGATCACGTCGCAGTCGATCGAGATCTGCCGCTCGCCGAGCGCCTCCAGGTCGACCACGGCCCGGAGCGAGCGGCCGATCAGGCGCTGGATCTCCTGGGTGCGGCCGGACGGCTTGCCGGAATTGACCTCGCGCCGGGTCCGGTCATGGGTCGCGCGCGGCAGCATGCCGTATTCGGCCGTGACCCAGCCGCGCCGCTGGCCGCGCAGCCAGGACGGCACGCCGTCCTCGAGGCTCGCGGTGCAGAAGACGTGGGTATCGCCGAACTTGACGAGGCACGAGCCTTCCGCATGCTTGGACACCCCGCGCTCCAGCGTGACGGGGCGCAATTCGTCGGGGGCGCGTTTGGACGGACGCATGGGAGCCTCGGTCGGTTCGAAGGAGCGATGTCGGGTGGGTCGGGACGGTTCCGTAGCCGAGGCAGCCGGACGCATGCAAGCAAAATGGCCCGATCCCGGGAACGAGAATTGCACGGTCGGCGCCGCCGTGGTTCCATCTTCCTCCCTCCAACCTGTCAGAAAGTCCGATGATCCAGCCCCCGAAGGTCCCGCAAGCCGGCTCGCTCGCCCAGATCGACGAGCGCTCGCGGGAG
Source organism: Prosthecodimorpha staleyi (assembly GCF_018729455.1). NCBI lineage: Bacteria > Pseudomonadati > Pseudomonadota > Alphaproteobacteria > Hyphomicrobiales > Ancalomicrobiaceae > Prosthecodimorpha > Prosthecodimorpha staleyi. The sequence goes on from NZ_JAHHZF010000007.1 coordinate 170,233, forward strand.
ATCTTCCGCCGCATCGTCGAATCCTATCTTGAGACCGGCGAACCGGTCGGTTCGCGCAATGTCTCGAAGGTGCTGCCGATCGCGCTGTCGCCGGCCTCGGTGCGCAACGTGATGCAGGATCTGGAGCATCTCGGCCTGATCTACGCCCCGCACACCTCCGCCGGGCGGCTGCCGACCGAGATCGGGCTGCGCTTCTTCGTCGATGCCTTGATGGAGATCGGCGATCTCAGCCTGGAGGAACGCACGCGCATCGAGGCCGAGGTCAAGGCCGGCGGGGCGCCGCGCTCGTCCGAGCAGGTGCTGACCGAGGCGAGCCAGCTCCTGTCCGGCCTGTCGCGCGGCGCCGGCATCGTGCTGACCAACAAGTCCGACCTGCGCCTGAAGCATATCGAGTTCGTTCGGCTGGAGCCCGGCAAAGGCCTCGTTGTGCTGGTCGGCGAGGACGGCAATGTCGAGAACCGGATCGTCGACCTGCCTGCCGGCCTGCCCTCCTCCGCCCTGGTCGAAGCCGCCAATTTCATCAATGCCAATATCCGCGGCCGGACGCTCAACGAGGCGCGCGCCGAAATCGAGCGGCTGCAGATCGAGCGCCAGGCGCAGCTCGACGAACTGACCGCGCGCGTGGTCGAGGCCGGGCTGGTCAGCTGGGCGGGCGCCGCGGAGGGTCGGCCGCAGCAATTGATCGTGCGCGGCCGCTCGAACCTGCTCGAGGACGTGAAGGCGGCCGAGGACCTGGAGCGGCTGCGGCTGCTGTTCGACGATCTCGAACGCAACCGCGACCTGATTCAGCTGCTCGGCTCGGCCGAGCGCGGCGACGGCGTGCGCATCTTCATCGGCTCGGAGAACAAGCTGTTCTCGCTGTCCGGCTCGTCGCTGGTCGTCTCGCCCTATCGCGACAAGGAGAACCGCATCGTCGGCGCCCTCGGCGTGATCGGCCCGACCCGGCTCAACTACGGCCGCATCATCCCGATGGTCGACTTCACCGCCAAGGTCGTCGGCCACCTGCTGGGCTAAGGCACACGGCGGCGCGGACGGCGGGTGCTGGCAATTCCGCAAAGCCATGCCTACATGCCGGTCCGACCACCCCTGCCCCAGCGTTCCCGTCCCGGCGGACCGGCGATCTTCCTGCTGCCGTCCGTCCGCTCCGCCGTTCCGGAACCGCTCCCGGAGTATCCTTTCATGGACGATACCCGTTCCTCCGCCCCCGTCTGGCACGGCACCACCATCCTGGCGGTGCGCAAGAACGGGCGCGTCGTGCTGGCCGGCGACGGCCAGGTCAGCGTCGGCCAGACGGTGATGAAATCGACCGCCCGCAAGGTCCGCTCGATCGCCAAGGGCGAGGTCATCACCGGCTTCGCCGGCGCGACCGCCGATGCCTTCACGCTGTTCGAGCGGCTGGAAGCCAAGCTCGAACAGTATCCGCGCCAGCTGACCCGCGCCTGCGTCGAACTCGCCAAGGACTGGCGCCAGGACCGCTACCTGCGCCGGCTGGAGGCGATGATGCTGGTCGCCGACAAGGGCGTCACCCTGGTTCTGACCGGCACCGGCGACGTGCTCGAGCCCGAGGGCCATGTCATGGGCATCGGCTCCGGCGGCAACTATGCGCTCGCCGCCGCCAAGGCGCTGATGGATACCGACCACGACGCCGAGACCATCGCCCGCAAGGCCATGGCGATCGCCGCCGAGATCTGCGTCTACACCAACACCAATCTGACGATCGAATCGCTGGCGAGCGAGCTCTGATGGCGGCTTCGCCGCTGGCGGCCCTGCCACTCGCCCGCCGCTCCCGCCGTCACACCACTTTGCGGCTCCGCCGCCCGGACACGCCCCGATGACCAGTTTCTCCCCGCGCGAAATCGTCTCCGAACTCGACCGCTACATCGTCGGCCAGAAGGACGCCAAGCGCGCCGTCGCGGTCGCGCTCCGGAACCGCTGGCGCCGCCAGCAGCTCCAGGGCGCCATGCGCGACGAGGTGCTGCCGAAGAACATCCTGATGATCGGCCCGACCGGCGTCGGCAAGACCGAGATCTCGCGCCGGCTGGCCAAGCTCGCCAACGCGCCCTTCCTGAAGATCGAGGCGACCAAGTTCACCGAGGTCGGCTATGTCGGCCGCGACGTGGAGAGCATCGTGCGCGACCTGGTCGAGGTCGGCATCGGCCTCGTCAAGGCCGCCAAGCGCGAGCAGGTGCAGGCCAAGGCGCATCTCTCCGCCGAGGAGCGCGTGCTCGACGCGCTGGTCGGCAAGGGCGCCAGCCCGGCCACCCGGGAGGCCTTCCGGGCCAAGCTGCGCGCCGGCGAGCTCGACGACAAGGAGATCGAGATCGAGGTGGCGCCGGCCGGCCCGGGCGCCGGCATGCCGAATTTCGAGATGCCCAACCTGCCGGGCGGCGTCGGCGTGATCAATATCGGCGAGATGATCGGCAAGGCCCTCGGCGGCAACCGGAAACCGCGGCGCGTGCAGGTCAAGGACAGCCACAAGCTCCTGATCGCCGAGGAATCCGACAAGCTGCTCGATCAGGACCAGGTCGTCCAGGAGGCGATCCGGGCGGTCGAGGATGACGGCATCGTGTTCCTCGACGAGATCGACAAGATCTGCGCCCGGTCGGACAGCGTGCGCGGCGGCGCCGACGTCAGCCGCGAGGGCGTGCAGCGCGACCTGCTGCCGCTGATCGAAGGCACGACGGTGGCGACCAAATACGGGCCGGTGAAGACCGACCACATCCTGTTCATCGCCTCCGGCGCCTTCCATGTCGCCACCCCGGCCGACCTCCTGCCCGAGCTGCAGGGCCGCCTGCCGATCCGCGTCGAGCTGAAGCCGCTCGACCGTGAGGATTTCCGCCGCATCCTGACCGAGACCGAGGCCAGCCTGATCAAGCAGTATGTCGCGCTGTTGCGGACGGAGGGCGTCGAACTGGTCTTCACCGACGACTGCATCGACGAGATCGCCTCGGTCGCCGTCGACATCAACGCGACGGTCGAGAATATCGGTGCCCGCCGGCTGCAGACCGTCATGGAACGGATCCTCGACGATATCTCGTTCACGGCGGCGGACCAGTCCGGCCAGACCATCACGGTCGACCGCGCCTATGTCCGCGCCCATATCGGCGACCTGGCCAAGAACGCCGACCTGAGCCGGTTCATTTTGTGAATCCGGTCGGCCTGGGCAGCGTCGACCGGAGCGGGTGAGGCCTCAGACCCCGTCCTTGGCGGCGGCGGCGCGCAGGCGGAAGGTGAGGTCGCGCAGGGAGGCCTTGGACAGGCCGCGGATGCGGGCGGCGAGCAGGTTGGCGAGTTCGGTCGCCTCGGGCTCGAGGCCCGAGGTGTCGATCACGATGCGCGGGTCGGAGGCCTCGGCGAGGCGCTGCAGCTCCTCGGCCTCGTCCCAGATGACGTTGAAATAGGCGATGATGCGCTGGACCATGAACCAGGTCGGCACGCCGCGCTTGCCATGTTCGAGCGCCGACAGATAGGCGGCCGAGACGCCGAGGCCCTCGGCCATCTGGCGCAGCGTCACGCCGCGCTGACGGCGCAATTCGCGCAGCTTGGCGCCGAACGGGGTCATGGCTCGATCTCGATCGTCAGGTGGCGCGGCCGGCGCAGGCGGACATAGAGCGCACCGGCGCCGCCATGGGCGGTATGGGCCTCGTCGAAGCCGATCACCACGTCGCGCAGGTCCGGCATGGCCAGCCATTGCGGCACGACCCGGCGCAGGATGCCGCGCTCGGTGCCGTCGAGCGCATAGGGCCCCGACGAACTACGGCCCTTGCCGGTGATCACGATCACCATGCGGGCGCCGCGGGCCTGCGCGCCGGCCAGAAAACGGCGCAGTTCGCGATAGGCGTCGTGCTGGGTCATGCCGTGCAGGTCGAGCCGTTCCTCGATCGCCATGGTGCCGCGCACCAGCTTGCGCCGGGTGCGCGTGTCGATCGGGGCCAGCGGGGTGGGCGAGGGCTTGGCCTTCGGCTTGCCGGCGGTCCCGGATGCGTCGGGCGCAGGATGGCGCGGCGGCGGCGGATGGGCGGTCGGAGAGGCGGCCGAGACGGGCGCATCGTCGTGGACCGGCTCGGTCAGCGGTTCGGCCGGGGCGGGAGCGGCCGCCTTGCGGCGCCGGCGGCGGGCGAGGAGCGGGGAGACCGATTCGGCCACCTTGTCCCAGAGCGCCTTCTCCTCCTCGCTCAAGCCACGATTGCGTCGCCGCCCGCCGCCCATCGTTCACTCCTTCGGCACGAGCAGCACGAAGGCACGGGGCGCGTGCCGGATCAAGCCGGCGCGACGTCCCGCATCCGCGCCGCAGCCGACGAAGACATCGCCGCGCGCCGGCCCGACGATGGCCGAGCCGGTATCCTGGGCCATCATCAGCCGTCGGAACGGCGTCAGTGCGCCGTCGGACCCGAGCGGCAGGTCGGCATCGAGGTAGATCGGCGTGCCGAAGGTGTGCAGCAGCCGGTCGACCGCCAGCGACCGGCCAGGCGTGATCTGCACCCCCGCCGCCGCGACCGCGCCGAGGCCGGGATCGAGGTCCGGCGTCTCGCGGAAGAAGATGTAGGAGCGGTTCTCGCGCATCAGCGCCCGGCCGCGCGCCGGATCGGCCTTCAGCCAGGCGATCAGCCGGTCGGCGGTCATCTCCGCGGCCGGCGCAACGCCGCGTTCGACAAGCAGCCGGCCGATCGACGTATAGGGCCAGCCGGCCTTGCCGTCATAGGTCACCCGCAGGGTGCCGCTATCGGCGAGACGGATGCGGGCCGAGCCCTGGACATGGATGAAATAGGCCTCGACCGGGTCCTCCAGATAGACCAGTTCGAGCCCGCGGCCGGCCAGCACGCCGTCCTCGATCGCGGCCCGGTCGTGATAGGGCACGATCCCGTCCGGGCTCGACCGGGCGAAGGCGAAGGCCGGATCGAGGCCGGGCGGCCGGTTGTGGTCGCGGATGTCGACGAGATCGTCAGGGCGCCGGTACAGCGGCACCGTGAAGCGGGCGGAGGGGACGCGCGAACCGTCGACTTCCGGCTCGAAATAGCCGGTCAGGAAGGGCGTGCCCTCGGCCGGCTCGACCGCCATCGGGCGAAACCGGGCCTCGAAGAAGGCGCGTGCCGACCGGTCGTCGAAGGGCGCCGCCTCCAGGGCGGCGCGTGCGATACGGACGAGCGCCGCGCCGTCGACGCCGAGCGCCCGGGTCCGCGGCGGCTCGTCGATCATCCGGGCGGCGGAGAGCAGGAAGGCCGTCATGGCCTCGCCGTGACGATCCTCGGCCCAGCCGGGGAGGGCGGCGAAGGGCAGGTCGCGAAGGCGGAAACCGATCGGCATGTCGGGCATCGGGCTCGGCGGGGTCGGGGTGAGCCCTGGAGCCGGCAGCGCCGGGGCGCAGTCGGCGCGGGATCTGGGAGGCTGGCGATCAGTCCGGCGTCTTGGTGGCGACCAGGTACCAGTTCGGATCGGCGGAGCCGGCATTGCGCTCGAAGGTCCAGATGTCGACCAGGTCGGAGACCTTCGTCGGATCGCCGTCGATCACGTCGCCCTGGGCATTGCGGGTCACGGTGATCAGCTGGCTGACGAAACGCACGGTGATCTGGACGAAATTGGCGCGCATCCCTGCTTCGACGATCTCGGCCTTGTCGATGCCGACGAAGGTGGTCTCGACCTTCTCGCCGCGGGATTCGCGATCCTGGATCGCCGCGGAGAAGCCGTCGAAGACCTCCTTGGAGAGGAGCGGGCGCAGGGCCTTGCGGTCGCCGGTGGCGAAGCCGGTGACGATCATCTCATAGGCGGCGCGGGCGCCGGCCAGGAAGTGGTTCGGCTCGAAGGTGCGGTCGGCGGCCATGACGGCGCGCAGGGCGCGGTCGAGCGCGCTGCCTTCCGGCACCGGTTCGCCGGTCTCTCCGACGGGCTCGGGCCCGGACCCCGGAGCGCCGCGCGGGGGCATCGGGATGACGTTGTCACGATCGCCGACCTCGGGACGATCGCGGCCCTGATAGGGATCGACCGGCGGACGCTCGCTGCCGGTCTTGCGGCCGAGCACGCTCCTCAGCCGCAAAAATACGACCACCGCGAGCACGAGGAATATGATGTTGTAGAAGTCGAGTATTTGACCCATCGTCTCCCGGACCTCGCTCGCGGCGGCGGCCATGGAGCGGTCGCGTCGCGTCGTCTGTTATGTAGTCTATCCCGAAGCGGGATCCAGACGGAAGCGCAACAGGATCGACGCGTCGGCGCGCACATCCGGCGACGGCTCTTCCCTGATGACGCCGCAATCCCCATGTGGATCTGCGCCCGCCGTCGACGGATGCCGTATCGGACATCGGGACATGACAGAGGATCCGCCGCAATGCCCGCCGGGCTCATCCTGCTTCTGGCCTTCCTGGCCTGGCCGTTTCTGGAGATCGCCGCCTTCATCGCGGTCGGGCGCGAGATCGGCATCCTGCCGACACTGGCGACCATCGTCGGCACTTCGTTTCTCGGCGCCGTTCTTCTGAAGCAGCAAGGCATGGCGGCGCTGATGGCGATCCGTCGGGAGATGCGGCACGGCGAACTGCCGCCGCAGGCGATCGGCCATGCCGCGCTGATCGGGCTGGGCGGCCTCCTGTTGCTGCTGCCCGGCTTCGTCAGCGACATCTTCGGCATCCTCCTGTTCCTGCCGCCGATCCGCTCCCTGATCCTGGCCGCCCTCGCCCGCAACGCCACCATCGTGGTCGTGCGCGGGCGCCGATCCGGCGTCGGCCGCACGGTGGTCGATCTCGACCCGGAGGAATGGCACGAGACGACCCCACCCGCGTCGCGGCCCCACCCGACCGCGCAGCCCGACCCGACCGCGCGGCCGCGGATCACCGGGCCCGACGAGGATGGGCGCCGGCCGTAACGGCACGGCGTCTTTCCGGCAGCAAAGCCCCGTCCTTGTGACGGCGGGTGCAACGTGCTAGCGGAATTGCGCCTTTCGGGGCGTGCGACCGTCGACAGCCGGTCCGGCCCACCAATCGAGGACCACGGATCATCATGAGCATGGACGACGGCAACGGCACCAGCATGGGCCCCGGCGAAGGCGCCGCCCCCTCGGTCAACGTGCTGGCCCAATATGTGAAGGATTTCTCGTTCGAGAATCCGAACGCGCCCCAGTCGCTGCAGCCGCGTGAAGCCGGGCCGCAGCTCAACATCAACGTGAATGTCGGCGCCCGCCCGCTCTCGGCGACCGAGTTCGAAGTCGACCTTTCGCTGCAGGCCCGTGCGGGCCAGGGCGCGGAAGTGATCTTCGCGGTCGAGCTGGTCTATTCCGGCCTGTTCCGCATCACCAACGTGCCGGAGGAGCATCTGCACCCCTTCGTGCTGATCGAGTGCCCGCGGCTGCTGTTCCCGTTCGCGCGCCAGATCGTCGCGGACGCGACCCGCAACGGCGGCTTCCCCCCGCTGATGATCGACCCGATCGACTTCGTCGCGCTCTATCAGCAGAATCTGGCGCAGGCCCAGGCCGGCCAGCCGAACTGATCCTTGCCCGATCAACACCCGGTCGGATTGGGGGCCGTCCTTCGGGGCGGCCCTTTCGTTTGCGTGCGGCGCCCCGCCGACGTCATCCGGCCGCGGCCGTCGGTGCCGGGTCTTCGGCCTCGTATTTCTTCCAGACCGACTGCTCGCCGAGCTTGGCGACAAAAGCCTGATGGGCCGCCAGTTCCTCCGCGGTCAGGCGCGGCGGCAGCGGCTCGGGGCGTGGGCCGGCGCGGCGCCGTGCGACGAAGCCGCCGCGACCGTTGCCGCCGTCGGATGCCGACAGGCCGAGGGCGGCCTGCTTGCCGCCGATCAGCTCGATATAGACCTCGGCGAGCAGTTCGGAATCGAGCAGGGCGCCGTGCTTGGTCCGGCGGCTGTTGTCGATGCCGTAGCGCGAGCAGAGCGCGTCGAGCGAGTTCGGCCCGGCCGGATGGCGGCGCTTGGCCAGCGCCAGGGTATCGAGGACCAGTTCCGGCGGCACCGGCGGCATGCGCAGCCGGGCGAACTCGGCATTGATGAAGCCGATGTCGAAGGAGGCGTTGTGGATGACCAGCCGCGCATCGCGGATGAAGGTCGCAAAATCCTCGGCGACGGCCGCGAAGACCGGCTTGTCCTTCAGGAACTCGTCGGACAGCCCGTGCACGTCGAAGGCCGCCTTGGGCATCGACCGCTCGGGGTTGATGTAGACATGGTAGCTCTGGCCGGTCGGAATATGGTTGACCAGTTCGACGCCGCCGATCTCGACGATCCGGTCGCCGGTGCGCGGGTCGAGCCCGGTGGTTTCCGTGTCGAGTACGATCTCACGCATGCTGGGTCATCCCGGTCGAAGCGAGACGGAATCGAATCACTCGGCCCCCTTTGTGGCAAGGGGCCGCCGGCCGGTTGTCCCCGACGACATCTGCGCCAGGACGCGCAGAAGGCCATCGACCTGGATTTCGGCCGCCGCGAGCCCGCGGCCGGTGTCGATGACGAAATGCGCCCGCCGCCGCTTCTCCGCATCCGGCACCTGGCGCGCCAGGATGGCGTCGAGCTTGGCCTGCGTCATGCCCGGGCGGGCCATCACGCGGGCGCGCTGCACGGCCGCATCGGCCGAGACGACCGCAACGGCATGGACGCGCGCCGCGCCGCCGGTCTCGAACAGGAGCGGCACGTCGAGCACGACGACCGGCCGGCCGCCCCGGCGCGCCGCGTCCAGGAAGGCCGTCTCCTCGGCCCGGACCAGCGGATGCACGATGGCCTCCAGGCGCCGGATCTCATCGGGACGACCGAGCACGCGCGCCGACAACAGATCGCGGTCGACGACGCCGTCCCGAGAGGTGCCCGGAAAGGCCGCCTCGATCGGAGCGACGGCGGCACCGCGATAGAGCCGGTGCACGGTCGCGTCGGCCTCATGCACCGGGATACCGCGGGCCATGAACATGGCGGCGGTGGTCGATTTGCCCATGCCGATGGAGCCGGTCAGGCCGAGGACGATCATAGTGCGCGGCCCTCGATATCGGCGACGATCCGCGCCCTGAGGCCGGCATCGACGGACGGCCGGAGCCCGAACCAGCGCTCGAAGCCGGGCACGGCCTGATGCAGCAGCATGCCGAGCCCGTCGACGGTGCGGAGCCCCCAGGAGGTGGCCAGATCCAAGAGATCGGTCACCAGCGGAACGTAGACGATGTCGGTGATCAGCGCATCGCCGCGCGCGCCGCGCAGATCGAGGCCGATGTCGCCGATGCCCTTCATGCCGAGCGAGGTGGTGTTGACCAGGATGCGGGCGTCCCAGAGTAGGGCCTGGCGCGCCTCCCACGGATAGGCCTCGCTGCCGCCGCCGAAGGTGCGGACGAGGTCCTCGGCCCTGGCGACATTGCGGTTGGCGATCTTGGGCCGGAAGCCGCGCTGGATCAGCGCCCAGACGACCGCCCGGGCCGCGCCGCCGGCGCCCAGCACAAGGGCAGGGCCGGGCTCTTTGTCCCATCCGGGTGCCGTCTCGTCGAGATTGGCCAGAAAGCCCAGGGCATCCGTGTTCGTGCCGTAGAGCTTTCCACCGTCGACCCACAACGTATTCACAGCCCCGATGGCGCGCGCGACCGGCTCGACCTCGTCGCAGGCGGCCAAGGCGGCCTCCTTGTGTGGCACGGTGACGTTGCCGCCGGCATAGCCGCTTTCTGGGAAGCGCTCGAGGAAAGCATGAATCTCGTTCGGCGCGACGGCGACGCGCTCGTAGGTGCCGTCGAGACCGGTGCGGTCGAGCCAGTAGCCGTGGATCAGCGGCGAGCGGGCGTGATCGACCGGCCAGCCGATGACGCAGGCGCGGGCGCCGAACCGTCCGGCGGCAGGCGGGGAGACGGCAGGGGCCGTAACCGCGGTCATGGATCGATCAGGCCCCGGGCTCTGAGTTCGGCGAGGAGCGGCAGCATCGGCAGCCCCAGGATGGTGAAATAGTCGCCTTCGATCCGATCGAACAGCCGGATGCCGAGCCCTTCAAGCTGGTAGCAGCCGACGCTGCCCAGCACCGCATCACCGGTCGCATCGAGATAGGCACCGATCGAATCCGCCGAGAGCGGCCGGACCGTCAGGCTGGCCGAGGACAGGTGCCGCCAGACCACGCTGCCGTCGACGGCCAGCGACAGGGCGGCATGGAGCTGATGGGTCCGCCCGGCGAGGCGCGCAAGCTGGGCTTCGGCACCGGCGCGGTCATCGGCCTTGACGAAGAGCTCCGGCCCGAGCCCGAGCGTCTGGTCGGCGCCGAGCACCAGGTCGCCCGGACGGCGGCGCGAGACGGCCAGTGCCTTGGCGTCGGCGAGATGGCTGGCGATCGTTGCCGGATCGGCCCCGCTTAGCAGCAGCGGGGCCTCAACGTCGCGTTCGTCGATGCCGGCGCCTTCGACATCGAAGGCGATGCTGGCGCGGGTCAGCAACTCGATGCGGGTTGCGCTCTTGGAGGCGAGGACGAGGCCCATGCCGGTCACGCGAGCGGCCCCTTGCGGTCGCGCTGGAGCGCGATGATGCCGGCTGCGGTCTCCTCGATCGAGCGGCGGGTCACGTCGATCAGCGGCCAGCCGTTGTCGGCACAGAGCCGGCGCATCTGGGCGATCTCCTGGGCGATGGCCTGGCGATCGACATAGCTGGTGTCGAAGGCCCGGCTTCCGAGCGAGAGGACCCGGTTCTCGCGGATCTGGGCGATCCGCTCGGGGCTCGCCACCAGACCGACGATCAGCGGCCGCGTCGCGGCGAAGACCGATTCCGGGATCGGAACCCCGGGGACGAAGGGGATGTTGGCCACCTTCACGCCGCGATTGGCCAGGTAGATCGAAGTTGGCGTCTTGGAGGTGCGCGAAACGCCGATCACGACGACATCGGCGTCGTCGGCATCCTCGGCCAGCTGCCCGTCGTCATGGACCAGGGTGAAGTTGAGCGCGTCGATGCGTCGGAAATAGGAGGCGTCGAGCTCGTGCTGGGCACCGGCCTTGTAGGTCTGGGCGACGTTCAGATAGGTCCGGAACACATCATGGACCGGCGACAGGACCGACACGCAGGGCGCACCCTGATCGCGACAGAAGCGCTCCAGCCGCTGAGCCAGTTCGGCATTGACCAGCGTATAAAGGACGATGCCCGGCGAGGCCTCGATCTCGATCAGGGCGCGGTCGAGCTGGCGGTCGTTGCGCACAAGCGGATGGACATGCTCGATCGCCTCGATGGAATCGTATTGGGCGGCGGCCGCCCGGGCGACGGTGATCAGGGTCTCGCCGGTGGAATCCGAAACCAGATGGAGATGGAAATAGTTGGTCACCTTCTGCACGGAGTTTTCCCCAGCCTTCGGCCGATCCGTGGAAAACCCGGCCGGATCGCGTGTCGACCGGCCAGTCATACCCCTCGGGCAAAAACGATCAACAGGGACCTTCGCCGGAGAGAGTGCGAAGCCGGCTTTTCCCGATCGTTGGGCAAGGGGCCCGAACCGAGACGGTCATGGACTCCCTATCCACAGCGGGCTGTCTCCGCTGACGGTCGTTAATGCCTTGTTTACCGCGGTAAACGAATGGTTAACGCCGGAGCCGTGGATAAATCTACCGCGCCGCAGCACCCCTCGGCAACGCCCTGTGGCGTTTCACGTGAGTCATTGTGGAGGACCGCCGATCCCGGTAATTCAGGATCAAAGAGTCAAAACAATCACTTCGTGAATCGAAGGGTAGAAGGGGAAGGCTGTGGATCAGGACGCGAGCCGGAAAGAGCGCAAGCTGATACGGGTGCTCGACGGCGAGACCGTCTTCCCCCCGCCGATCTGGGTGATGCGGCAGGCGGGCCGGTATCTGCCCGAGTACCGGGCGACTCGGGCCGAAGCCGGCGGGTTCCTGGACCTCTGCTATTCCCCGAAGATGGCGACCGAGGTGACCCTGCAGCCGATCCGGCGCTACGGCTTCGATGCGGCGATCCTGTTCTCCGACATCCTGGTCATCCCGGATGCGCTGGGTCAGCCCGTGCGCTTCGTGGAAGGCGAGGGGCCGCGGCTCGATCCGCTCGATCTCGCCGAGGTCGGCCGGCTCGATCCGAGCCGGGTGCTCGACCATCTGGCACCGGTCTTCGAGGCGGTCGAGCGCATTCGCGCCGGCCTACCCGGCGAGACGACCCTGCTCGGCTTCTGCGGGGCACCCTGGACGGTCGCCACCTACATGATCGCCGGACGCGGCACGCCCGACCAGGCGCCCGCCCGCCGTGCCGCGTTGAGCGATCCAGACGGCTTCGCCCGCCTGATCGACATCCTGGTCGAAGCCTCGATTGCCTATCTGGCCCGGCAGATGGCCAGCGGCGCCGATGCCGTCCAGATCTTCGACACCTGGGCCGGGGTGCTCGACGAGGCCGAGTTCGATCGCTGGGTGGTCGAGCCGACCCGGCGCATCGTCGCCGGCCTGCGTGCCCGCGTGCCGGGTGCCAGGGTGATCGGTTTCCCGAAGGGGGCTGCGGCGGCGCTGCCCGATTTCGCCGCGCGGACCGGCGTCAACGCGGTCGGGCTGGATTGGACCGTGCCGCTCGGCTACGCCCGCGACATGCTGCAGCCGCGCATCGCCGTACAGGGCAATCTCGATCCGCTCAGGGTCATCATGGGCGGCAGGACACTCGACGAGGGCGTCGATCGGATTCTGGAGACGCTCGGCGGCGGGCGGTTGATCTTCAATCTCGGCCATGGCATCACGCCGGACGCCGATCCGGCCATGGTCGGTCGGCTGGTCGAACGCGTCCGGGCGGCGCAGAGGTGAGCCGATGAACTCCGCCTATCGGCCACGCGCCGCTTCGCCGGCCGTCCGCGCCGCCATCGCCATCGCGGTGACCGTCGCGATCCTCGCCGCCGTGATCGCCACGACGCCGGGGCAGGCCTATCTGTGGATCAAGTCGCTGCATGTGGTTGCGATCATCTCGTGGATGGCCGGCATGCTCTATCTGCCGCGCCTGTTCGTGAACCATTGCAGCGTCGCGGTCGGCTCGCCGGAATCGGTCCTGCTGAAGGGCATGGAGCAGCGCCTGCTGCGCATCATCCTCAATCCGGCCATGATCATCGCCTGGGTGACCGGGCTGTGGATGGCCTGGTCGGTGTTCGGCTTCCACGGCGGCTGGCTGCACGGCAAGCTCGCCCTCGTGCTGGTGCTCTCGGGCGTGCATGGCCATCTCTCGGCCTCGGTCAGGGCCTTCGCGGAGGACCGCAACCGCTACAGCGAACGGACCTGGCGTGTTCTCAACGAGGTGCCGGCGCTCCTGATGATCGGCATCGTCGTCCTGGTCATCGTCAAGCCGTTCTGACCACCCGATCCTGAGCCGCAGGACCCGTTTCGACGGCCGGGCGGGGTCCGGATCCGGCCGGATGCTTTTCCTCGGCGTGGGGGGCTTGTTCGAATCCTCGCGCCGGACTAAATTCTCTCCGCCCAGCCCACGCGGACGGAGCGTGGCGCGCCTTGCGCCGCCCCGGCGGACCCCTCAGGATCATCATCCGATCGGGTCGTCCATCGACCGGATATCGCCCCGCCCGCCTTTTCCCGTCCGCATCCGCGTACTCGTCCCGCTTCCGCGTCCGCCCATAACCGACCGGAACGTCAGACGAGCGGACCTGCTTTCCGAAACGATCGGTCGCAATGCTCACCGCCCCCGAAAGACTCCCGCCGATGCAGCAGTTGAAGCTTCAGGATCTTAAATCGAAGTCGCCGACCGAGCTTCTTGCCTTTGCCGAGGAGCTCGAAGTCGAAAACGCCAGCACCATGCGCAAGCAGGAGCTGATGTTCGCAATCCTGAAGCAACTGGCCGCCCAGGAAGTCGAGATCATCGGCGAAGGCGTCGTCGAAGTCCTGCTGGATGGCTTCGGCTTTCTACGGTCGCCTGATGCGAACTACCTGCCGGGTCCCGACGACATCTATGTTTCACCGTCGCAGATCCGCCGCTTCTCGCTGCGCACCGGCGACACGGTCGAGGGCCATATCCGCAGCCCGAAGGAAGGCGAGCGCTATTTCGCACTGCTGAAGGTCAACTCGATCAATTTCGAGGATCCCGACAAGGCCCGCCACAAGGTCCATTTCGACAATCTGACGCCGCTCTATCCCGACGAGCGCTTCCGGATGGAGATGGACGAGCCGGTCGGCAAGGACATGTCGTCGCGTGTGATCGACATCGTCGCCCCGCTCGGCAAGGGCCAGCGCGCGCTGATCGTCGCCCCGCCGCGCACCGGCAAGACGGTGCTGCTGCAGAACATCGCCCGGTCGATCACCACCAACCATCCGGACTGTTACCTGATCGTGCTGCTGATCGACGAGCGGCCCGAGGAAGTGACCGACATGCAGCGCACCGTGAAGGGCGAGGTGGTGTCCTCGACCTTCGACGAACCGGCCGTGCGGCATGTGCAGGTCGCCGAGATGGTCATCGAGAAGGCCAAGCGCCTGGTCGAGCATGGCCGCGACGTGGTCATCCTGCTGGATTCGATCACCCGCCTCGGCCGCGCCTACAACACCGTCGTGCCGTCCTCCGGCAAGGTGCTGACCGGCGGTGTCGATGCCAACGCGCTGCAGCGTCCGAAGCGCTTCTTCGGCGCGGCGCGCAACATCGAGGAGGGCGGCTCGCTGACCATCATCGCGACCGCGCTGATCGATACCGGCAGCCGCATGGACGAAGTGATCTTCGAAGAGTTCAAGGGCACCGGCAATTCGGAACTGATCCTCGATCGCAAGGTCGCCGACAAGCGCACCTTCCCGTCGATGGACATCACGCGCTCCGGCACGCGCAAGGAGGAACTGCTGGTTCCGGCCGACGTGCTCAAGAAGACCTACGTGCTCCGGCGCATCCTGACCCCGATGGGCACCGTCGATGCGATCGAGTTCCTGCTCGACAAGTTGCGTCAGACCAAGACCAATGCGGACTTCTTCGACTCGATGAACACCTGACGGTTTCACCGTTCCGGGCTCGAAGTTCGAGCTAACCATGGGACAGGGCGCGTTCCCGCACGGCGTGTCCCAATCGACCAGAACGCCGCCTGGCCCGTCCGAGGCGGCGTTTTCATGTGTGGTGAAGCCTCGCGGCTCCTTGCAGACGAACTCTGCAAATCTGGGACGGAACAGGGACATCCAGGCCGCCACCCCGGTTCGCCGGCCGGTCTCGGCCGGGGGAAATGTCTCGGCAACGAAGGCGACCTCGAAGGCTGCTGCCAGAAGGTCGCCGAACGGGCCCACGAAGACGGCGGCCGGGACCCGCAGCTGCGACGGGTCGGCTGCAAAAGGCCGGGATCGACGGTCAGTCAGTGGCGGATCGCACAGGCGTTCGGCTGCTCGGTGTCGATTGCGGTCGGCAGTGGACATAGCGATGGCGGATCGTCCGAGGCGATCCGTCTTGATGTCGGCCAGAGGACGGGTCATCACGGCGGCGGCCCTTGCGTCCTGAAGACCCTCTTTCTGCCAAGGAGCAGGCATCCGTGAGCCGTCGAGACCAGACCATTTTTGCGCTGTCGAGCGGTGCCCTGCCGAGCGGGGTCGCAGTCGTTCGTCTGAGCGGATCGGATAGCGGTGCCGCCGTCATGGCGGTGGTCGGTCGATTGCCCCAACCGCGTCGCGCCGGGCTGAGTACGTTGCGCGCCGAGGATGGATCGGTGATCGACCGCGGCGTGGTCATCTGGCTGCCGGGCCCGGCGAGTTTCACCGGCGAGGACATGGCCGAGTTCCAGGTCCATGGCGGGCCGGCCGTGGTTGCCGCGCTGTTGGCCCGTCTGCGCGATCTGCCGCGGTTGCGCGCCGCTGAACCGGGCGAGTTCACCCGGCGGGCCTTCCTGGCCGGACGGATCGATCTGGCCGAGGCGGAGGGGCTCGCCGATCTGGTCGCGGCCGAGACGGAGGCGCAGCGGCGGCAAGCGATCCGGCAGGCGGGCGGGATGCTGTCGCGGCAGGCGGAGGCCTGGCGGACCCGCATCGTCACGATCCGGGCACTGATCGAAGCCGAGCTCGATTTTCCCGACGAGGACGACGTACCGGGTTCGGTCAGCGATGCGGCCTGGTCCGAGGCGACGATCCTGCTCGGCGAGATCGAAGGCGCGTTGGCGGACGCCGGTCGGGGCGAGCGACTCCGGCGCGGCTACGAAGTGGTGCTGACCGGGCCACCCAATGCCGGCAAGTCGAGCCTGCTCAACGCGCTCGCCGGTCGCGAGGCGGCGATCGTCACCGAGGAGCCGGGCACGACCCGGGACCTGATCGAGGTCCGGCTCGATCTCGACGGCCTGCCGGTGATCCTGGTCGATTCGGCGGGGCTGCGCGATGCGCCGGGCCGGGTCGAGCAGGAGGGTATCCGGCGCGCGCGCGAACGGGCCGGGGCAGCGGATCTGGTGCTGTGGCTGTCGCCGGCGGATGCGCCCGCCGCGCCGGAACGCCCGGCCTCCGGCGTGCCGCTCCTGGTGCTGCAGACCAAATGCGATCTGGTTCCCGGACGGCCGCAGGACCGGGCGGCGACTGTCGGTCTGGACCTGCCGGTCTCGGCGGCGACCGGGCAGGGGCTCGACCGACTGCGCTCCGAGATCGCCGCGCGGGCCGGCGTGGCGCTCGGGTCCGGCGAGGATCCGCTGATCACACGGGTTCGACATCGCGAGGCCCTGACCACGGCGGCGGCGGCCCTGCGCCTGGCCGTGCAACGCAGCGACCTGCCCTTGGAACTGCGCGCCGAGGATCTGCGCGCGGCCGGCGACGCGATCGGACGGATCACCGGGCGGGTCGGCGTCGAGGATCTGCTCGACGTGATCTTCGGTCAGTTTTGCATCGGCAAGTGATCATTCCCGATCCGAAACGAACGTTTCACGTGAAACACTCGATTCGGATCCGAATCGGATCCGATATGATCGTGACACTTCAACCCGCGTCGCGGATCCGCTATGGGAGGGCCGCGCGGACGCGCCGATCCTCCTGGCTTCGCGACCGACGCGGCGACCGGGTCTTGCGGCCGGCTGCTTGCGCGTGGCTTGGCGTTGCCCCTGTCCCCCGACCGTTTCCGATGGATGAACCGATGACCAGCGACCTGACCTGCGATGTGGTAGTGATCGGCGGCGGCCATGCCGGCGTCGAGGCGGCGACCGCGGCCGCGCGCATGGGGGCCGCCACCATCCTGGTCACGCATCGCTTTGCCACGGTCGGCGCCATGTCGTGCAATCCGGCCATCGGCGGTCTCGGCAAGGGCCATCTGGTGCGCGAGATCGATGCGCTCGACGGCGTCATGGGTCGTGCGGCCGACCTTGGCGGCATCCAGTTCCGGGTCCTCAACCGGCGCAAGGGCCCGGCCGTGCGCGGCCCCCGGGCGCAGGCCGACCGCAAGCTCTATGCCGCTGCGGTTCAGGAAGCCGTGCGGGCGACCGCAAATCTGACCGTGGTCGAGGGCGAGGCCGACGATCTGGTGATAACGTCGGAACGGCTGGCCGGAGTCCGTCTGGCCGATGGCCGGCTGATCGGCTGCGGGGCGGTGGTCGTCACCACCGGCACCTTCCTGCGCGGGATGATCCATATCGGCGACCGGCGCATCCCGGCCGGCCGGGTCGACGAGGCGCCGGCGCTCGGCCTGTCAGGGGCCTTCGAACGGATCGGCTTCACCCTCGGGCGGCTCAAGACCGGCACGCCGGCGCGGCTCGACGGACGCACCATCGACTGGTCGGCGGTCGAAATGCAGCCCGGCGACGCGACGCCCGAACCCTTCTCGATGCTGACCGATCACCTGCCCAATGCACAGGTCGAGTGCGGCATCACCCGGACCACGCCGGAGACCCATGCGGTGATCCGGGCCAACCTGTCGCGTTCGGCGCTCTATGGCGGCCAGATCCAGGGACGGGGTCCGCGCTACTGTCCCTCGATCGAGGACAAGATCGTGCGCTTCGGCGACCGCGAGGGGCACCAGATCTTCCTGGAGCCCGAGGGTCTCGATGACCCGACCGTCTATCCGAACGGCATCTCGACCTCGCTGCCCGAGGACGCGCAGGCGGCGCTGCTGAAGACCATCCCGGGCCTGGAGCGGGTCGTGATGGTGCGTCCGGGCTATGCGATCGAGTATGACCATGTCGATCCGCGCGAGCTGCGGCCGACGCTGGAGACCAGGCGCATGCCCGGCCTGTTCCTGGCGGGCCAGATCAACGGCACGACCGGCTACGAGGAGGCCGGCGCGCAGGGCCTGCTGGCCGGCCTCAATGCGGCGCTCGTCGCCGGGGGTGGGCAGGGGCGGACCATCGGTCGAGACGAGGGCTATCTCGGCGTGATGATCGATGATCTGGTCACGCGCGGCATCACCGAGCCCTACCGCATGTTCACCTCGCGCGCCGAATACCGGCTGACGCTCCGGGCCGACAATGCCGACCAGAGGCTGACGCCCGCCGGCCTCGCCTGGGGGCTGGTCGGCACGGAGCGGGCCGCGCGGTTCAGGGACCGGCTCGCGGCGCTCGATGCGGCGCGCGGCCTGGCCCGCGCCCTGACGCTGACCCCATCGGAAGCGGCCCGGCACGGCATCGCGGTCAACCAGGACGGCGTCCGGCGCAGCGCCTTCGATCTGCTGGCCTATCCGGACGTGACCGTGGCGCGGCTCGCCGCGGTCTGGCCGGAATTTGGCACGATCGCGCCGGCCATCGCCGAACAGCTCGAAATCGATGCCGCCTATGCGGTCTATCTCGATCGCCAGCGCGCCGATATTGAGGCCCTGCGCCGCGACGAGGCGGTCGTCATCCCGGACGGCTTTGCCTATGAGGGGCTCGCCGGGCTCTCCAACGAATGCCGGCAGCGGCTGGTCGAGGCCCGGCCGACCACGCTCGCCCGGGCGGCCCGCATCGAGGGCGTCACGCCCGCAGCCCTGACCCTCATCCTGGCGCATGTCCGCAAGGCTGCGGCGGCCGGGTCGGCGGCGTAGACTTGCCTCCCAAGCCAACCGATTCGGACGCGAAATGAGCCCGACCCTGCCGGAGACGGATGCGGCGCTGGACGCCGTGATGCCTGTTTCCCGTGAAACACGCGAGCGGCTGGCGGTCTACGTCGCCCTGCTGACGAAATGGCAGAAGAGCCAGAACCTGGTCGCCCCGGCGACCCTGCCGAAGGTCTGGTCCCGCCACGTGGCGGATTCGCTGCAGGTCCATGCGACGCTGCCCGACGTGCTGCGCTGGGCCGATATCGGCTCGGGCGCCGGCTTCCCGGGCCTCGTCACGGCGATCTGTCTGGCGGGGCGGCCGGGGGCAGTCGTTCATCTGGTCGAGAGCAACAAGGGCAAGGCGGCCTTCCTGCGCACCGTGGCGCGGGAGACCGGCGCGCCCGCGACCGTTCATGCCGACCGCATCGAAACGGTCCTGCCGAGCCTCGCCGGGGCCGTGGAAGGGCTCTCCGCCCGGGCGCTCGCCCCGCTCGTCGATCTGTGCCGGATGGTCCACCCGCTGATGCGGCCCGGCGTGCGTGCGCTTTTCCACAAGGGACAAGATTTTGCGTCCGAGCTGGCCGACGCTACTCAATCTTGGGATCTGGACGTGGTAGAACGGCCCAGTCGGATCGATCCGGCGGGACGACTCATCCTGATCAGCGGGATGTCGCCGAAGCCTCTCTCGGGAGCTGGCCGATGACCATGTTGACGAAATCTCCCCGCGTCCTCGCGCTCGCCAACCAGAAGGGCGGCGTCGGCAAGACGACGACCGCGATCAATCTCGGCACCGCCCTGGCGGCGATCGGCGAGAATGTGCTGATCGTCGATCTCGATCCGCAGGGCAACGCGTCGACCGGTCTCGGCATCGACCGGCGCAGCCGCAAGCGCTCGACCTATGACGTGCTGGTCGGGGAGGCCGGGCTTGGCGACGTGGTCGTCGAGACGGCCGTGCCGCGGCTCTGGGTGGCGCCCTCGACGCTCGACCTGCTCGGCGTCGAGCTGGAAATCGCCGCCTCGTCCAACCGCGCCTTCCGCCTGCGCGAGGCCATCGCCCGCTACGCGGCCTCGGTCGAGGCCGTGCCGCAGTTCAGCTACGTGCTGGTCGATTGCCCGCCCTCGCTGAACCTTCTGACCATCAACGCCATGTCGGCCTCGCATTCGGTGCTGGTGCCGCTGCAGTGCGAGTTCTTCGCGCTGGAAGGCCTGTCGCAGCTCTTGAGCACGGTCGAGCAGGTCAAGACCTCGCTCAATCCGGAGCTGACCATCCACGGCATCGTGCTGACCATGTTCGATGCGCGCAACAATCTCTCCGGCCAGGTCGTCGCCGACGTGCGCCAGCATATGGGCGAGACGGTCTACGAGACGGTGATCCCGCGCAATGTGCGCGTCTCCGAGGCGCCGTCCTACGGCAAGCCGGCGCTGCTCTACGACCTCAAATGCACCGGCAGCCAGGCCTATCTGCGGCTGGCCTCCGAGATCATCCAGCGCGAACGGCGCCTGCGCGCCGAAGCGGCCTGACGGCGGAATTCGAACCGGGCTGCGGAGACGGACCATGGCGGAAGAAAAGCGGCGGCTCGGGCGTGGCCTCGCGGCCCTGTTGGGCGACATCGCGGAGCCGGATGCGGCGCCGGTCGAGCGCAGCGGTTCGCGGCGAGTGCCGATCGAGTTCGTGCGCCCCAACCCGCGCAACCCGCGCCGTTCCTTCGCCGAGGCCGAACTGGCCGATCTCGCCGTCTCGGTCCGGGAGAAGGGTATCGTCCAGCCGATCCTGGTGCGCCCGGTCAAGGCGCAGGCCAATGCCTTCGAGATCATCGCCGGCGAGCGGCGCTGGCGGGCGGCGCAGAAGGCCGGCCTGCACGAAGTGCCGGTGATCGTTCAGGACGTCACCGACAAGGAGGCGCTCGAACTCGCCATCATCGAGAACGTCCAACGCGCCGACCTGAATGCCATTGAGGAGGCCTTCGGCTACGAGCAGCTGATCGCCGAATTCGGCTATACGCAGCAGGATCTCGGCCAGGTGATCGGCAAGAGCCGCAGCCATGTCGCCAACACCCTGCGGCTCCTGAAGCTGCCGGAATCGGTCAAGGATCACCTGCGCGAGGGGCGTCTCACCGCCGGTCATGCGCGCGCGCTGGTGAGCGCCGAAGACCCGGCCGGGCTGGCCGATCGGATCGTCGCCAAGGGCCTGACCGTGCGCGACGCCGAGGCACTCGCCCAGTCGCCCAAGCTGCCCGAGGCTCCCGAGCAGAAGGGCCTGAAGCCGGGCAAGGATCCTGACACCCTGATGCTGGAAAAGACCCTGACGGATCTGCTCGGCGTGCCGGTGGCGATCGACCACAAGGACAACGGCACGGGCTCGCTGAAGATCAAGTATCGCTCGCTCGAGCAGCTCGACGAAGTCTGCCGGCGGCTGAAGAACGGCTGATCCGGCCCGGCGTCTATCGGCGCCGCGGGCCGGCGTCGGCCAGGGCGCCATGGCCTGGGCGGAGCGACAGGGTCGTCGCATCGGCTCCGAGGCCCCCTTGATCTCACCGGACGATCGGGCAGGGTGGGGCGGGATATCCCGCGGGAGCCGGCTGGCTCGGACGCGAAGGGGAGGCCGATGGATCATCGCCAACAAGAGGAAGCCAGGCGCCGACGCGAGGCCGAGGCGGCCCTGAAGCGTGTCTCACGTGAAACTGAGACCGTCGGTGAGAGCGCCATCGGGGCGGCGGCGGATCGGCTGAAGGGCCATTTCGCCGGATCCGACGCACCCGCCGAAGACCGCGTCGAGGTCTGGGGCCGGCGGATCGGGCGCGGCCTTGCGGTCGTGGCCTTCGTGGTGCTTCTCATTCACCTCGTCCGTACCTATGTGATGTCGTGATCTTTTCGACGGGGAGAACCATGCGCCGTCTTGTCATTGCCAGCCTGTTCGCGCTCCTGCCATGGGCTTCCGCGCTCGCCTATGACGGCTTTCCGGCGCAGCTGACCGAGGCCGATCGCGCGAGGCTCGACCGCTTCGACGCGGTACGCGCGGAGGCGATCCGGGATGCCGAGCGTGGCGAGGCAGCCGATCGTGCGGTTCTCGCCAAGGTGCTGGAGGGCGATGCGGGGCCGATCGGGATCGAGACCTTGCCGGGGCGTTGGCGCTGCCGGACCGCCAAGATCGGCGCCCAGGGCGATCTGTTGCCGCTCGTCATCTATCCGGATTTCGAATGCCGCATCACGGCGCTGCCGGGCGGCGGGCTCAAATTCGAGAAGACCACCGGGTCGCAGCGGACCTCGGGGACGCTCTACCCGTTCGATCGGAACCGGCTCGGCTATGCCGGCTCGTCCTGGTACGGCTACGAGAAGGGGCCGAAGCCCTACGGAACCGATCCGGATCGCGACGAGGTCGGCGTGCTGGTGCGGGTCTCGGCGACCCGGCTGCGGCTGGAACTGCCGGCGCCGAGATTGGAATCCCTGTTCGACATCATCGAGTTGAGGCGCCGATGAGCCTTTCCGAATGGCTGCAGCGGACGGCGCCGTCGCTGGAGGATTTCGAGGTGCTCGCACGCCAGGCCTATGACGGCCTGCCGGCCGAGTTCCGCGACCTGACCGGCGACATCCTGATCCGCATCGCCGATTTTCCCGACGACGAGGCGCTCGACGCGCTCGATCTGGAATCGCCCTTCGACCTGCTCGGCCTGTTCCAGGGCGTCGGCCTCGCGCAAGGATCGTCGACGCCCTTCACCGGCCAGCTGCCGAACCAGGTCTGGCTCTACCGCCGCCCGATCCTCGACTATTGGGCCGAGCACGACGAGACGCTCGGGCATATCGTCGCGCATGTGCTGATCCACGAGATCGGCCATCACTTCGGCCTCTCCGACGACGACATGGAGGCGATCGAGGAGAGCGTGGCGGGGTAGCGCGCGGGCGGGCGCTCGGGGCGGGGCTCGCGATCGCGATGCCCCGGGCGCTGACTTGGCGGATTTCGGTCGGGGCGTCAGTTCTCAGGCCGCGGTTGCCGAGGCGATCCCGGTCCGCTCCGTGCAGATGCAGGTGCCGGTGATTTCGGGATGGTTCGGTCCGGTGTTCCGGACCCCGGCTGCGGCAGGGCCTCTGCGGGAGTCCTGGACGGGCGTTTCGGGTGGCCGGTATTCTGGTCGGACCGACCCTCAAGACGCCGTCCAGGGCCTTCCTACGCGGTCGATCGTTGCTGATCCGAAACGAAAGAGTTTCCCGCTCAGGCGGTCGTTGTCTCAGGAGTCTCGCCATAGTCGCGGTGGCCGAAGATGGCGCTGCCGACGCGGACATGGGTCGCGCCGAGGCCGATGGCGGTCTCGAAATCGGACGACATGCCCATCGACAGGAGCGGCAGCCCCATCTCTTGCCCGAGCTTGGCGAGCAGCGCGAAATGCGGGCCGGGCGCATCCTCCGCCGGGGGGATGCACATCAGGCCGGCGATCGCCAGGCCGTGCTGGCTGCTGCAGCGCTCGACAAAGGCGGCGGTCTCGCGCGGGTCGATGCCGGCCTTCTGCGGCTCGAGGCCGGTATTGACCTGGACGAGCAGTTTCGGCGTGCGCCCCTGCCGGCGCATCTCGGCGGCCAGCGCCTCGGCGATGCGGTCGCGGTCGACGGTGTGGATCACGTCGAACAGCTCGACCGCCTCGCGTGCCTTGTTGGACTGCAGCGGGCCGATCAGATGCAGCTCGAGGTCCGGCGTCGCCGCCTTGAGCCCCGGCCATTTCGCCTTGGCCTCCTGGACGCGGTTCTCGCCGAAGACGCGCTGACCGGCGGCGATCACCGGGGCGATCTCCTCGGCCGGGAAGGTTTTGGAGACGGCGACCAGCGTCACCGCGCCTTCCGGCCGGCCGGTGGCGCGTTCGGCCCGGCGGATGCGATGGCGGATTTCGGCGAGACGGTCGGCGGCGCTCATCCAGTCCTCGGCGGTCGATGGCAGGAATTCGGCCCGGCATAGCAGAAGCGCGGGCGCGACGCGACGTTCTCGGTGTTGACCTCACCGGGTCTTTCTGGTGAAGGTCGCGCCTCCCCCCTCGCGCGCGCGTCGCGCGGGGTCTCTCGACTTGATCCCGCGCCGTCCCCGCGCGGGCCCCAGGCGTCCAGGACTTCGAAAAACCCATGGCCAGCGAGCGCTACAATCCCCGCGAAGCGGAACCGAAATGGCAGAAGGCGTGGGACGCCGCCGAGGTGTTCCGCACCCGCAACGAGGACCCGCGGCCGCGCTACTACGTGCTTGAGATGTTCCCCTATCCGTCGGGACGCATCCACATGGGTCACGTGCGCAACTACACGATGGGCGACGTGGTCGCGCGCTACAAGCGCGCCCGCGGCTTCAACGTGCTGCATCCGATGGGCTGGGACGCCTTTGGCCTGCCGGCCGAGAATGCGGCCATGCAGAACAAGGTCCATCCGGCCAAGTGGACCTACGAGAATATCGCCACCATGCGGGCGCAGCTGAAGTCGATGGGCCTGTCGCTCGACTGGGCGCGCGAGATCGCGACCTGCTCGCCGGAATACTACCGTCACCAGCAGAAGATGTTCATCGACTTCTTCGAGGCCGGGCTGGTCTATCGGCGCAAGTCGAAGGTCAACTGGGACCCGGTCGACATGACCGTGCTGGCCAACGAGCAGGTCGTCGACGGGCGCGGCTGGCGCTCGGGCGCGCTGGTTGAGCAGCGCGAACTGGAGCAGTGGAACTTCCGCATCACCGCCTATTCGGAGGAGCTGCTGTCGGCCCTGGACGGGCTCGATCGCTGGCCCGACAAGGTGCGGCTGATGCAGCGCAACTGGATCGGCAAGTCGGAGGGCGCGCGCGTCCGCTTCGAATTCGCCGCCCCGGCGCCGAACGGCGACCGCACGCTGGAGATCTTCACCACCCGGCCCGACACCCTGTTCGGCGCCTCCTTCATGGCGATCGCGCCGGATCATCCGGTTGCGCGGGCCTGTGGGGCGGCGGATCCGGATCTGGCCGCCTTCCAGGAGAAGTGCCGCCAGATGGGCACCTCCGTGGCGGTGCTGGAGACGGCCGAGAAGGAGGGCTACGACACCGGTCTGCGCGTGAAGCATCCCTTCCTGCCCGGCGTCGAGCTGAAGGTCTTCGTCGCCAACTTCATCCTGATGGACTACGGCACCGGCGCCATCTTCGGCTGTCCGGCGCACGACCAGCGCGACCTCGACTTTGCCCGCAAATACGGCCTGTCGGTCACGCCCGTGGTGCTGCCGCCGGGTGCCGATCCGGCCGTCTTCACGGTCGGCGACATCGCCTATGACGGGGAGGGCACGCTCTACAATTCCGGCTTCCTGGACGGGATGTCGATCGAGGCCGCCAAGGACGCGGTCGCCGGCCGGCTGGAGACGACGGAGGTCGACGGCGCCCCGCAGGGCACGAGGCAGGTGAATTTCCGCCTGCGCGACTGGCTGATCTCGCGCCAGCGCTACTGGGGCTGCCCGATCCCGATGGTCCATTGCGAGGCCTGCGGGGTGGTGCCGGTGCCGGCGGCCGAGCTGCCCGTGAAACTGCCCGACGACGCCACCTTCGACCGGCCCGGCAACCCGCTCGATCATCATCCGACCTGGAAGCATGTCGGCTGTCCGTCCTGCGGCCGGCCGGCGCGGCGCGAGACCGACACCATGGATACCTTCGTGGATTCGTCCTGGTATTTCGCGCGCTTCACCGATCCGTGGAACGAGACGGCGCCGACCACCCGTTCGGCGGTCGATGCCTGGCTGCCGGTCGACCAGTATATCGGCGGCATCGAGCACGCGATCCTGCACCTGCTCTACTCGCGCTTCTTCACCCGCGCCATGAAGGCGACCGGCCATGCCGGCCTGGACGAGCCCTTCGCGGGCCTGTTCACGCAGGGCATGGTGGTGCACGAGACCTACAAGGGTCCGGACGGCTGGGTCTCGCCGGCCGAGATCGAGATCACCGAGCTCGACGGCAAGCGCACCGCCAGGATGAAAGATGGCGGCGCGACGGTCGAGATCGGCGGCATCGAGAAGATGTCGAAGTCGAAGAAGAACACCGTCGACCCGACCGAGATCATCGGCGGCTGGGGCGCCGATACGGCGCGCTGGTTCATGCTTTCCGACAGCCCGCCGGAGCGCGACGTGATCTGGACCGAGGCCGGTGCGGAAGGCGCGCATCGCTTCGTCCAGCGCATCTGGCGCATGGTCGGCGACGCGCTGCCCTTCGTCTCCGGCCCGGCGCCGGCGCGTCCGGCCGAGATCTCGGCGGCGGCGACGGCGTTGCGCAAGGCGGCCCACAAGGTGCTGGCGGCAGTCGAGGACGACATCGAGAAGCTCGCCTTCAACCGCGCCGTGGCACGCATCTACGAACTGGCCAACACGCTGCAGAAGGCGGTCCTGGATGCCAGGGCGGCCGAGGGCGCGGCGGCGGATGCGGGCCTCGCGGCGGCGCTGCACGAGGCCTTCGACATCCTGGTGCGCATCATTGCGCCGATGATGCCGCATCTGGCCGAGGAATGCTGGCAGGTCATGGGGCGCGACGGCCTGCTCGCGACCTCCGACTGGCCGGTCGCCGACCGCGCGCTGATTGTGGACGACACCATCGTGCTGCCGATCCAGATCAATGGTAAGAAGCGTGCGGAGTTGACGATCGGCCGTGATGCGAGCGAGGCTGAGGTGACCGCGGCGACGCTCGCGCTCGAGGCGGTCGTCAAGGCGCTCGACGGCAAGGCGCCGCGCAAGGTGATCGTCGTGCCGCAAAGGATCGTGAATGTCGTTGCGTGATCCGATCGACCGTCGCCGCGTGCTGACGCGGGCGCTGGGCCTTCTGGGGCTCGGCGCCGCTGTGCCGCTGCTGGCCGCCTGTTCCAACGTGCGGCCGCTCTATGGTTCGCTCGACGGCACCGGCGGTCCGGCGGCCAAGATGACCCATATTGACCTCGCGCTGGCCGACAGCCGGGTCAGCCAACGCGTCCGAAACGAGCTGATCTTCGCCTTCTACGGCGGCGGCGAGCCGGAGAAGCCGGCCTACCGGCTCAACCTGCGCATCACCGATTCCTCCCTGCCGCTCGGCATCGAGCGGCTGGAGACGACGCCCTCGGCCTATCTGGTGCAGCTCAATGCCAGCTTCGTGCTGGTCGACATGGCGAGCGACAAGACCATCCTGACCGGCACCAGCTTCGCCAACGTCTCCTACGACTTCTCGCAGCAGCGCTTCGCCAATGTGCGCGCCCAGCGCGATGCCGAGAACCGCGCCGCCAACCAGATCGCGGTCGACATCCGCACCAAGATCGCGGCCTATTTCGCGACCCACGGCTGATCGGGCGGCCCGGTATGGTCGCCCTCAAATCCGCCTCCGAGATCGATCTCTTCCTGCGCAAGGCGCCGTCCAGCGCCGCCCTGGTGCTGATCTTCGGCACCGATGACGGGCTCGTCGCCGAGCGCGGCCGGGCGCTGGTCAAGGCCGCCACCGGCGGGGTCGACGATCCCTTCCTGCTCGTCAAGCTGTCCGGATCCGATCTCGTCGACGATGCGGCGCGGCTCGCCGACGAGGCCTTCACGCTGCCCATGTTCGGCGGCCGGCGCGTGGTCTGGCTGCGCGAGCCCGGCCGTGCCAACGTCGCCGGCGCGCTGGAGCCGCTGTTCGAGGCGACCGACCTGCCGTCGCTGGTGGTGGTCGAGGCCGGCGACATCAAGAAGGGCACCGGGCTGCGCAAGCTGTTCGAGGAGCATCCGCGCGCAGTGGCGATCGAATGCCGCGCCGACGATGCCCAGGCCCTGGAGCGGCTGATCGAGGAGGAGCTGAAGCGCGCCGGTCTGACCATCGACCCGGACGCCCGCGACGCGCTCGAAGCCCAGCTCGGCGCCGACCGGATGGCCTCGCGCGGCGAGGTCGCCAAGCTTTGCCTCTATGCCCATGGCCGCGGCCGGGTCACGCTCGACGACGTGGCGGCGATCGTCGGCGACGCCTCGGCCTTCGCGGTCGACGAGTTGGTCGATGCGGTCGCCGGCGGCGATCTCGACACGGCCGACATGGTGCAGTGGAAGCTGGAGAAATCCGGCACGCCCGCCCATGTCGCCGGGCTGATGGTGATCCGCCATTTCCACGCGCTCAGCCGCATGCGCGCCGAGGTCGATGCCGGTCAGCGGACCGAGAGTGTCGTGGAAGGCCAGCGCCCGCCGATCTTCTTCAAGCGCCGCCCGGCGACCATCCGACAGCTCGGTATCTGGACCCAGCCGCGCATCGACCGCGCCCTCGGGCTGCTCGACCAGGCCATGCTGCAATCCCGCCTAAAACCCCCGGGCCTCGGCAGCGCCGCCCTGTCCGACACCTTCCTCCAAATCGCCCGCGCCGCCCGCGCCGCGCGCCGCTGAAGGCCCTCCGGTGGGTCCCACACTGCCATCTCAAATCTAGAAAAGCCGGCCCCTTACCCCCCGATACCGCGACTCCTTCCCCTTCGCCCCCCAAAGGGGGGAGAAGGTGCCCGAAGGGCGGATGAGGGGGCCTGGATGCCGCGGCCGGAGCCTGAATTCCGTCCCAGTCAGATCTCAAACCGCTGATCTGTCAATGGTTTCCAAATCCATCCCCGCATCCGGCCCGCGGTCCCCGTCTCCCCGGAGGGGCGAAGGGGAAGGGGCCGGGAGGCTCGGCTGGATACGGGATCGAGAGGGCAGGGCGGGACCTCGGGGTCCGGCAGACGGCCGAGTCCAAGCGGCCTTGACTCTCCGGTCCGGCTCTGGAATCCATAGGAACATATAGAGAACATAACAGCCGAACAGGATCTTTCCGCCATGGAACCCGCGTTCCCGGCCCGGCCCGACCTTGCCGATCTGCGCCGCCGGATCGCCGCCCTGGAGGGACGGCCGGAGGCGGCCATGCGGCTGGATCCTGCGAAGTCCGGGTCGCCGCAGGCGCAGTCCGGGCCGGAGGAACGCGTACGGGCGGGGGCGCCGCAGCTGCCGTTCGGGTCGGCATCCGGGCCCGCTCAGGCCGGGCGTGGGGCCGGTGGGGGAGGGCCCGTGCAGGCGGGGTCACCGCCGATCGGGCCGGCTGTCGGATCAGGGACCGGGCCGAAGTGGTCCGGGCTCGGGGCGGCAGACGCCGGGCCGGGCGGCGATGCTGCCGAAGGGGCGATGCGGCCAGCGGGGGGGCGGTTGCCGGCGCCGGGGCCACACCAGTCTCCCCCGGCCGGAAGCGCGGCCGCGCGGCTGGCGCTGCCTTTCGGGGTGCCGGGGCTCGACGGCCTGTTCCGGGCCGGCGGGCTGCCGCTCGGGGTCTTGCATGAGCTGACCGCCGAGGAGACGCGCGAGACCGGGGCGCTGGCCGGCTTCGCGGCGGCGCTGGCGGCCCGGCAGGCGGCGTTCCGGGCCGGCATGGTGGTCTGGGCGGCCGACCGGCAGAGCCCGCGCGAGGGCGGGCGGCTCTATGCGCCGGGGCTGCATGCGCTCGGGCTCGATCCGGGCCGGGTGCTGTTCGTCGATGCGGCCGATCCGGCCGACGTGCTCTGGGTGCTGGAGGAGGCGCTGGCGACGCGCGGGATCGCGGCCGTCCTCGGCGAGATCCGCGGCAATCCGCGCGCGCTCGACCTGACCGCGACGCGCCGCCTGGCCTTGAGGGCGCGCGACCGGCCGGTGCTCGGCCTGATCCTGCGCGTCGACGCGGCCGCGGAAGCGAGCGCGGCCGCGACCCGCTGGACGGTCGCGAGCGGTCCGGCCGGCACGCTCGGCGGCTTCGCCGAAGGCGTCGGGCGGCCGGTCTGGCGCCTCGACCTGACCAAGAATCGCGAAGGCCATCTCGGCCGCTTCGAACTGGAATGGGACCATCATGACCGCCGCTTCGCCCGTCCCGCGCCGCATCCTGTCGCTCGTCCTGACCCGGCTGCCGACCGACCGGCTGATCCGCGCCGAACGGGGCAGGTCGTGGCGTTCGGCCGCGCCTCTTGAGCCGGCCATTCCGGCCGCTCTCGGCCCGGTTGCTGGTGGCGGCTCGGCCGCCGGGATGACGGGCGACCGCCGCCAGGAGGAGGGGCACCTGATCGAGACCGCCGATGCGGTCGCCTCCGGGGCGACGCGGCTCGCCCGCCGGATCGGCCAGGCGACCTGGACGCCGCCGGCCCCGGCGGCGCGCGCGGCGCGGCCCGATCCGGCCCGTCCGCCGGTGGCGGTGGTCGGCCGGCAGGGCAGCGCGCTGCGGCTTGTCGCCGTCGACGAGGTCGCCGAGGCGCGCGGGCTCGCCGCCGGCCTCGGGCTGGCCGATGCCCGCGCGATGGTACCGGATCTGATGGTCGCCGAGGCCGACCCGCCAGGCGACCAGGCCCTTCTGGAGCGGATCGCCGACTGGTGCGACCGCTACACCCCGCTCGTCGCGCTCGATCCGGTCGCCTTCGGGATGGCCGGTCCGGACGGGCTCTTCCTGGAGATCGGCGGTTCGGCCCATCTGTTCGGCGGGGAGGCGGCGCTGGCGGCCGATCTGGCGTCGAGGCTCGCCGCGCAGGGCTTCGCCGTCCGCATCGGCATCGCGGACCATGCGGGGGCGGCCTGGGCGGCGGCACGCTTCGGCGGCGCGCGCATCCGCATCCTGGCGCCCGGCACGGAAGCGGCGGCGCTGGCGCCCCTGCCGCTCGCCGCCCTGCGCCTGCCGGCCGTCACCGTGGCGGCGCTCGACCGGCTCGGGTTGAAGACCGTCGGGGCGGTCGCCGAGCTGCCGCGCGCGCCGCTCGCCCGCCGCTTCGGGATCGATCTGGTGCGCCGCTTCGACCAGGCCTTCGGCCGTGCCGACGAGCCGATCGTGCCGCGCCGGCCGGTGCCGGCGCTGACCGCCGAGCGCCGCTTTGCCGAACCGATCCTGGCCGTCGACGACGTGGCGCGGGTGATCCGCTCGCTGGCCGGCCATCTGGCCGATCCCCTGGAGGCCCGCCAGGAGGGGGCGCGGGTCCTGGAACTGGCGCTGTTCCGGGTCGACGGCCAGGTCACCCGGCTGACCGTCGGGGCGAGCCGGCCGCTGCGCGATCCCGCGCTGGTGCTCGGCCTGTTCGCCGAGAAGCTGAAGCGGATGGGCGAGACGATCGATTTCGGCTTCGGCATCGAGACCGTGCGGCTTGCCGTGACGGCGTCCGACCGCGACGATCCGGCGCAGATCGATCTTGCCGGCAGTGCCGAGGCTTCGGCCGATCTCGCCCATCTGGTCGACCGGCTCGGTGCCCGGCTCGGGCTCGGCCGGGTGCGTCGCGCCGTGCCGGAGGAGACCCATATTCCGGAGGCCGCCGCCGCCCTGGTCCCGGCCGCGGCGATCGGCGTGGAGGCCGATGCGGCCTGGACGGCGGAGCCGCGCCCGGAAGCCGACGAGGCGGTAGACCGGCCGTTGCGCCTGTTCGAACGGCCGGAGCCGATCGAGGCGGTCGCCGCCGTGCCGGAAGGCCCGCCGATCCGCTTCCGCTGGCGCCGGGCCACCTACGACATCGCCCGCTACGAGGGTCCCGAGCGCATCGCCGCCGAATGGTGGCGCCTGCCGCTCGCGTCGGCGGACTCTGCCCCGGGCGAGGCGCCGGCCGGCCAAGCCGTTGCCACCCCGGAGGCCGTCGCCGCCCCGGCCGTCGCGTCTGCGGAGACCCGTCCCGGCGCTCCGTCGGGCGCCGCCCGGCTTGGCTTCGGCGCACCGGGACAGGCCACCGCCACGAACCCGTCCGGTGCCGCCCCTCCTGCCACTCCACCGGCTGCGGGGCCGCGCCAGCGGGTACCGTCGCGCACCTCGGGCGAACTCCATGCCGCCGAGCGGCTCGTCCCCCGCGGCGACCCCCGTTCGACCGATCGACCCGTTCCCCGTGGCAATGCGGGCCCGGTGGATCGACCCGTTCCCCGTGGCGAGGTCAGTCCGGTGGATCGCGCGGTCCCGCGCGGGGATGCGCCTCCGCGCGATCGCCCCGCGCCACGGCCCGGCCGGGAGGACGCGGTCGCCGCCGCGGCGTACGGTCCGGACGGCCGAAGCCAAGAACAATTCATGAACATACCCGAAGCCTTGCCGCCCGGCACGCCGGGGCTGACGCGCGACTATTTCCGCGTCGAGGACCGGTCCGGCCGGCGTTTCTGGGTCTTCCGGGAGGGTCTCTACGAGCGCGAGACGGCGCGGCCGCACTGGTATCTGCAGGGGCTGTTCGCATGACGACGCGATCGAGTCCAACCGGTCCGGCAAGGTCGGCCGGTCCGGCGGGGCCCGCCTATGCCGAGCTGGCGGTCGCGACCAACTTCTCCTTCCTGCGCGGGGCCAGCCATCCGGAGGAGATGGCGGTCGCGGCGGCGACGCTCGGCCTCGCCGGTTTCGCGGTCGCCGACCGCAATTCGCTCGCCGGCGTGGTGCGCGCCCATATGGCCGCCCAGGAAACCGGCGGGCCGTTCCGGGTCGGCTGCCGGCTGGTCTTCGGGGAGGGCCCGATCGACGGGGGGCAGGCAGATGGGGGAAGGGCGGGCGGGGATGATCGGCCGGGACGGGGCGGGCGCGGGAGTGCAGGGCCGGCCGTCCCCGACCGGTCGGCCGCGACGCCCGACATTCTGGCCTGGCCGACCGACCGGGCCGCCTATGGCCGGCTCTGCCGCCTGCTCACCCTCGGCAACCGGCGCGCGCCGAAGGGGCAGTGCCATCTGACCCTCGACGATCTGCTCGGCTGGGGCGAAGGCCTGATCCTGGCTCCCGTCGCCGGCCGCCGGCTGGCCGGGCCGGAGGGCCGCGCGCTGGCCGCCACACTCGATGCGCTGCGGGCGGCGTTCGGCCGCGAGCACGTCCGTCTCGCCATCGCGCTCCAATACGGGGCTGGCGACCGCCGCCGGCTGGCCGCCGCCATGGCGATCGGCCGGGAGGCCGGCATCCGGCTGCTGGCGATCGGCGACGTGACCCAGCATGTCCCGGAGCGCCGGCCGCTCGCCGACGTGCTCACCTGCATCCGCGAGCATGTCGACCTGGCCACGGCCGGCCGCCGCCTCGCCGTCAATGCCGAGCGCCACCTGAAGGATGCGGCCGCCATGGCGCGGCTGTTCCGCGACTGCCCGCAGGCGGTGGCGGAGAGCGCCGCGGTGTTCGAGCAGCTGGGCTTCTCCTTGAGCGAACTGCGCTACGAGTATCCGGAGGAGCCGACCGGCGCCGATGCCAGCCCGCAGGCGGCCTTGGTGCGGCTGACCCGCGAGGGCGCCGCCCAGCGCTATCCGCAGGGCATTCCCGAGAAGGTCGCCCGCGCCATCGCGCATGAATTCGGCATCATCGCCGAACTCGGCTACGCACCCTATTTCCTCACCGTCCACGACATCGTCCGCTTCGCCCGCAGTCGCGGCATCCTCGCCCAGGGGCGCGGCTCGGCGGCCAATTCGGCGGTCTGCTTCTGTCTCGGCATCACTGAGGTCGATCCCGACCGCGCCGACCTGCTGTTCGAGCGCTTCGTCAGCCCGGAACGGCGCGAGCCGCCCGACATCGACGTGGATTTCGAGCATGAGCGGCGCGAGGAGGTGATCCAGTACATCTATGCCAAATATGGCCGCGAGCGCGCCGGCCTCGCCGCCACGGTGATCTCCTACCGGGCGCGCTCGGCCGTGCGCGAGGTCGGCAAGGCCTTCGGGCTGTCCGAGGATGCCGTCGACAAGCTTGCCGGCACCATCTGGGGCTGGTCTTCGAAGCCGGTCGAGGCCGGCGAGGTCGCCCGCGTCGGGCTCGATCCGGCCGACACCACCATTGCCAACATCCGCGCGATCACGGCCGAGATCTCGGGCTTCCCGCGCCATCTGTCGCAGCATGTCGGCGGCTTCGTCATCACCCGCGGCCGGCTCGACGAGGTCGTGCCGATCCAGAATGCCGCCATGGAGGACCGCACCGTCATCGAGTGGGACAAGGACGATCTCGATGCGCTCGGCATCCTCAAGATCGACATCCTGGCGCTCGGCATGCTGACCTGCATCGGCAAGGCCTTCGAGCTGGTCCGCCGCCACTACGGCCGCCCGCTTACCATCGCCGGCATTCCGGCCGAGGATCCTGAGACCTATGCGATGATCCAGCGCGCCGACACGATCGGCGTGTTCCAGATCGAGAGCCGCGCGCAGATGACCATGCTGCCGCGCCTGAAACCCGCGACCTTCTACGATCTGGTCATCGAGGTTGCCATCGTGCGGCCCGGCCCGATCCAGGGCGACATGGTGCATCCGTATCTGCGCCGGCGTCAGAAGCTGGAACAGGTTACTTATCCGTCTAAGGATCTCGAAAAGGTGCTGGGCAAGACGCTTGGCGTGCCGCTGTTCCAGGAGCAGGCGATGCAGATCGCCATCGTGGCGGCCGGCTTCACCCCCGCCGAGGCCGACAAGCTGCGCCGCGCCATGGCGACCTTCCGGCGGGTCGGCACGATTGGGTCGTTCCAGCAGAAGATGATCGAGGGCATGGCCGCCCGCGGCTACGACCGGGCCTTCGCCGAGCGCTGCTTCCGCCAGATCGAGGGTTTCGGCGAATATGGCTTCCCCGAAAGCCACGCGGCCAGCTTCGCGCTGCTCGTCTATGCCTCGGCCTGGCTCAAATGCCACTATCCGGATGCCTTCGCGGCGGCCCTGCTCAATGCCCAGCCGATGGGCTTCTATGCCCCGGCCCAGATCGTGCGCGATGCGCGCGAGCATGGCGTCGAGGTGCGGCCGGTCGACGTCAACCTGTCCGACTGGGACAACAGGCTCGAACGCGGGCCGCACGCGGCCGAGCGGCTGCACGCGCGCCACGCCGCCATGGTCGACCATATCTGGTCGACCCATGCCATCCGGCTCGGGTTCCGGCAGGTGAAAGGCCTCGCCGAGGCCGAGATGCGCCGGCTGGTCGCGCGGCGCGGCCGAGGCTACGATTCGGTGCGCGATCTCTGGCTGCGCACAGGGCTCGACCGCGCCGCCCTGGAGCGGCTGGCCGATGCCGATGCGTTCCGCTCGCTCGGGCTCGACCGGCGCGTCGCGCTCTGGGCCGCCCGGGGCCTGCAGGCCGGCGGCGCGGCGGCCCGCCTGCCGCTGTTCGATACGGTCGCG
Organism: Prosthecodimorpha staleyi; assembly: GCF_018729455.1. Taxonomy (NCBI): domain Bacteria; kingdom Pseudomonadati; phylum Pseudomonadota; class Alphaproteobacteria; order Hyphomicrobiales; family Ancalomicrobiaceae; genus Prosthecodimorpha; species Prosthecodimorpha staleyi. The sequence continues at coordinate 205,054 of NZ_JAHHZF010000007.1, forward strand.
ACTCCGGCGCGCGACCGCGAACCGGATGTCGCCCTGCCGCCGATGCCGCCCGGCGAGCAGGTGGTCAACGACTACCGCTTCCTGTCGCTCTCACTGAAGGCCCATCCGCTGAGCTTCCTGCGCCAGCGGCTCGACGCGTTGCGCGTCACCCGCGCCGACCGGCTCGACGCCGCCCGCAACGGCACGCGGCTGCGCGTCGCCGGGTTGGTCCTGGTGCGCCAGCGGCCCGGCTCGGCCAAGGGGGTGATCTTCATGACGCTCGAGGACGAGGCCGGCGTCGCCAACGTGATCGTCTGGCCGAAGGTCTTCGAGACCGACCGGCCGACCGTGCTCGGTGCCCGGCTGATCGCCGTCGACGGCCGGGTGCAGAGCCAGTCCGGCGTCATCCACGTCGTCGCCGAGAAGCTCGTCGACCTGACCCCGCTGCTCGGCCTGCTGTCGGCCGATGCCGGCGACCTGGAAGCCCTCGCCAATGCCGACGAGGTCAAGCGGCCGCAGGCCGACATGCGCGAGAAGATCAAGCCGGCCAGCCGCCTGCAGCGCCTGGTCGCCGAGGTGCCGGCGCTCAAGGAGGATTTCGCCGCGCTGGCCGACGCGACCCGCAAGGTGATGCCCAAGGGGCGGAACTTCCAGTGACGGGGCCGCGAAGGCCCGACGCCGCCCGCGGTCGGATCATGCCGACAGCCCGGGGTTCCGATGCACCGGGCTGTCGAAGCGAGGCGGATTTCTCAAGGGCGACAGAGGCATGAGACATCCGCGTCCCGACCGCCGTCGGTCCTGTCAGGCGGCCGTCGGCATCACTGCAGGATGCGGGTCCGGTCGATCTTGAACAGCTTCTCGTCGACAGGCTGGTTGGCGACCGTGTTGTAGATCGCCACCGCGGTGTCGTAGCCCTGCGCGTCGGTCACGGTCCACTGCTTCAGTTCGCTCGACTTGCGGTCGAACACCAGGGTCAGGCGGCCGTCGCCGAACACGGTCGACTGCTCCAGCACCACCGAGACCAGGTCCGGCTCGACCGACACCTTGGTGACGGTCGCCTCCGAGGTCAGGTCGAGCTGTTCGGAAAGCAGGAAGCGCAGCGGCGTCTTGCCGAGCGGGTAGAGATCCTTGGTCTGGTTCTTCCGGTCGAACACGACCACGTCGGTGCCGTCCGCGGTGACTTCCAGCGTCGACGGCTTGGCGTAGAGGAACTTGATCTTGCCCGGCTTGGACAGGAAGAACTGGCCTTCGGTGCGCTGGCCGTCCGGCCCGAACTGCACGAAGGCGCCGGCCATGGTCTTGACGTTGTTGAAGTATTTGTTGATCAGGCCGACCGCGTCCTTCTGCACCTGATTGAGCTTGGCCGGCTGCACGGCGGGCGTCGAGTTGCCGAACGGGAAGATCGAGAAGGGCGTCTCGGGCTTGGCCTGCTGGCCGACGGCGGCGAGCGTGCCGGCGCCAAGGAGGAGGCCGGCGGCTGCGGCGGCGAGAAACGGGCGGATGTTCCGCATGGATCGGGTTCCCTCGATAGGCGCCGGGTGGTCGCACGGAAGGCCGTGCGCCTCGCCCGAGGCGGTCAGTTCACGAAGACGCTGGTCACGACGACGCTGATCACGATGGCACTGGTACTCGACTAACCGGGCGGCATGGCAAGACTGCGGCCGTTACGCGCGGCCCCGGCGCCGGTGCTGGCGGGGAGGGGGCTGAGATCGCCGCCGCCTGGGCCTCAGTCGTCGGCATTGCCGATCAGGATTTCACGCTTGCCGGCATGGTTGGCGGGACCGACGATGCCCTCCTTCTCCATGCGTTCGATCAGCGAGGCGGCGCGATTGTAGCCGATTTGGAGGCGGCGCTGCACGTAGGAGGTGGAGGCCTTCTTGTCCTTCATCACCACCGCCACGGCACGATCGTAGAGATCGGCCGATTCCTCCAGCCCGCTGGCGTCGCCGCCCTCCTCGTCCTCGGCATCGTCGTCGCCGGCCGTGATCGCGTCGAGATATTGCGGCGTGCCCTGGCGCTTCAGGTGATGCACGACCTTCTCGACCTCGTCGTCGGCCACGAAGGGACCATGCACGCGCTTGATCCGGCCGCCGCCTTCCATGAACAGCATGTCGCCCTGGCCGAGCAGCTGTTCGGCGCCCTGCTCGCCGAGAATGGTGCGGCTGTCGATCTTGGAGGTGACCTGGAAGGAGATGCGGGTCGGGAAGTTGGCCTTGATGGTGCCGGTGATCACGTCGACCGACGGCCGCTGCGTGGCCATGACGATGTGGATGCCGGCGGCGCGGGCCATCTGGGCGAGGCGCTGGATGGCGCCCTCGATCTCCTTGCCGGCGACGATCATCAGGTCGGCCATCTCGTCGACCACCACCACGATATAGGGCAGCGGATCGAGTGCGAGCTGCTCCTGCTCGTAGATCGGCTCGCCGGTCTGGCGATGGAAGCCGGTCTGCACCTCGCGGGTCAGGATCTCGCCGCGTGCCTTGGCTTCCGCGACACGGGCGTTGAAGCCGTCGATGTTGCGGACCCCGAGCTTGGACATCTTGCGATAACGGTCCTCCATCTCGCGCACCGTCCACTTCAGCGCCATGACGGCCTTCTTGGGATCGGTGACAACCGGGGACAGCAGGTGCGGGATGCCGTCATAGACGGACAGTTCCAGCATCTTCGGGTCGATCATGATCAGCTTGCACTGCTCCGGCTTCAGCCGGTAGAGCAGCGACAGGATCATGGTGTTGATCGCGACCGACTTGCCCGAGCCGGTGGTACCGGCGACGAGCAGATGCGGCATGCGCGCCAGGTCGGCGATGACCGGTTCGCCGCCGATCGTCTTGCCGAGGCAGAGCGCCAGCTTGTGCTTGGTGGTCTCGAAATTCTCCGAGGCGATCATCTCGCGCAGATAGACGGTCTCGCGGCGCTGGTTCGGCAGCTCGATGCCGATCACGTTGCGGCCGGGCACCACCGCGACGCGCGCCGAGACCGCGCTCATCGAGCGGGCGATGTCGTCGGCGAGGCCGATCACGCGCGAGGACTTGACGCCCGGGGCGGGCTCCAACTCGTACATGGTGACGACCGGGCCGGGGCGGACATGGATGATCTCGCCCTTGACGCCGAAATCGTCGAGCACGCCTTCCAGGACGCCGGCATTGCCTTCCAGCACCTCCTCCGACAGTTCGGCGGCCGGGCCGAGCCGGCGCGGCTCGCTGAGCAGCGTGATCGGCGGGAACTGGTAGCCGTCGCCGAAGCCCAGGAAGCCGCGGCCCTCGGCCTCGCGGGCCGGCTTCTTCACCTGCGCCATCGGCCCGTGCATCTGACCGACGGGGACGCGCCGCTCGTTCGGATCGCGGGTCGGCTCGGCCGGTTCGCGCGCGGCCTTTTCGCGGGGGGCGGGCTCGGGGGCCGGAGCCTCGCGGGCCTGGGTTTCACGGGCTGGGGCTTCGCGCCCGCCGCGCGGCTCGGCGGCCGCACCGATCCGGCTGGCCGGCCCGCGCGAGGGCGGCGCTGCGACCCGCACCGGTGCGGGCGGCGGGGGCGGCGGCAGCGGCTCGTCGTCGAAGGCCTCCTCCTCGTCGTCGAGATCGAAGGGCGGCCGGTCGGCATGGCGGTCGGCGACATGGGCGCGATAGTCGGCATCGCGGTCGTCGGGATCGTAACCGCGCGGTTCGGGCGCACGGCCCTGGCCGGCGCGGCCTTCGGCGCCCCGGGGTTCCGGACCGCCGCGCCCGTCGAAGCCGCGCGGATCCGCAGCCCGCGGATCGAGCGCACGTCCCTCGGCCTGACGCCGATCCGGGACGCGGCCGTCATCGACCCGGCCGTCGTCGCCGCGGCGCACGCCGCGGGCCGCCGGCATCGGCTCGGGGCCCCGGCCGCGCGGATCGAACCGGTCGTCCTCATCCTCGTCATCATAATAGGGTTCCGGCTCGACCGGCGCGCGCGGGGTCGAGACGCGGACGCGGGAGACGGGGGCCTCGGCCTGGAAACCAGGCTCGACGCGCTGGTGGCTGCGGGTCGGCGCTGGACGGTAGTCGTCCTCGAAATCGTCCTCCGGATAGCGATCCGGTGCGCGCCGCCGGCCGAACAGGCGGGCGAGCGAGAAGCCGCGATTGTCGAGCGTGGCGCCGCGCCGTCCGACCATGCGCAGCAGGTTGGCACGGGTGACCAGCGCCCAATGGTGCAGCATGGCGAGCGGCATGAAGCGCGGCGCGTCGTCCTCGTCCTCGTCGTCGAAGGTCTGGTCCTGCGCCCGCCCCCGTGCCGCGGCGGCCCGGACGGGCGCGCGCTCCCGGCCACCCCAGCCGATCGCTTGGGCGTTGAGCACGATGGCGCCGAGGCCGAACAGCGCCAGGCCGATGAAACGGCCGAGTTCGGTCGCCCCGGTCAGCCAGACCGGCAGCTTCATGATCATGTCGCCGATGACGCCGCCGAGCCCGACCGGCAACGGCCAGCTCTGCGAAACCGGCAGTCCGGCGAGTGCGGCGGCGGTCAGGACCGTGCCGCCAAGCCAAGCCAGCGCCCGGTTGCGGGTCACCGCCGCATGGCCGCGCGACAGCAGTCGCCAGCCGAGCCCGAGAGCCGGCAGCAGCGCGACCGTGACGGCGAGCCCGATCAGTTGGAAGGCGAGATCGGCGACGATCGCACCCGGTCGGCCGAGCAGATTGCGCGGCACGGCCTGGGTGGCGTTGGAATAGCTCGGATCGGTCACCGACCAGCTCGCCAGGGCCACCGCCACGGCACCCGTGACGGCCAGCACGCCGATGCCGAGGAGACCGGCCAGATTGCGCGTCACGATCTGGCGCAGGTCGGTATCCATCGGCAGGGAGGCTTCGGTACGCGATGACCGCATGGTCTCAAGCCCTCGTTCGGCCCCTCAGGGCCGGATGCAGAATGTCGGCAATACGGCTGAGCCCGTCCTCGGTGGCCGGCAGGTCGTCCACCAGAGCGACGCGCAGGAAATCGGCGCCGGGATTGGTTCCGTCCCGACCCGGTGCGGCGAGATAGCTGCCCGGCACGACCCGGACGCCGCCCTCGCGCCAGAGCCGCAGGGTGGCGGCCTCGCCGGCATCGAAACCGTCCTCGGCGAGGCCGGTCACGTCCAGCCACAGAAAGAAGCCGCCTTCCGGCGTGACCGGGCCGAAGACCGGGCCGAGGATGCGCTCGGCCGCCGCGTATTTGGCGTTGTAGAGGCGGCGGTTGGCCTCGACATGGGCCTCGTCGCCGAAAGCCGCGACCGCGACCGCCTGGACCGGTTCGGGCACCTGCGGGGCGGCCATGTTGCGGAAGCGCGTCCAGCGCGTCAGGAAGGCCGGGTCGCCGGCCGCGAAGCCGCAGCGCAGGCCGGGCAGGTTGGAGCGCTTGGAGAGCGAGTTGAAGGCGACGACCCGGTCGAAGCCCTCGGCGGTGGTCGCCGCGGCCTCGAGCACGCCGGCCGGCGGGGTCGAACGGTAGATCTCCGAATAGCACTCGTCGGCGAGCAGCATGAAGTCGTGCCGGCGGGCAAGGGCGATCAGGTCGAGCCAGCCGGCGAGCGAGACGACCGCCCCCTGCGGATTGGCCGGCGAGGCGAAGAACATCGCTACCGTGCGGGCCAGCAAATCCGCATCAAGCGCCGCCGGATCGGGCAGGAAGCCGGTCTCCGCGGTGGCCGGCACCATGACTGGCTCGCAGCCCGCCGCGACGCAGCCGGCCGCATAGGCCTGGTAGAAGGGATTGGGGATCAGGATGGCCGGGTTGGCGACGGCCTTGGCCGAGTTCATCCGCGCCTCGAGGGCCGCAAAGAACAGGCCTTCGCGCGAGCCGTTGAGCGGCAGGATCATGGTCGCCGGATCGATCCGGCCGTCGAGCCCGTAGCGCCGGCCGAGCCAGCCGGCCACGGTCTCGCGGAAGGCATCGGTGCCGCGGATGGCCGGATAGCGGCCGAAGCCGGCAATCTCGCGCTGCAGGGCGGGGCCGACGAAATCCGGCACCGGATGGCGCGGCTCGCCGACCACCATGACGATCGGCGGCCGGCCCGGCGCGCGGCCTTCGAGCAGCGTGGCCAACCGCTGGAACGGCGACACGAAGGTGCCGCCCGCGGTCTCGGCGGGGCGCGGCGCGGTCGGATGGACGGTCGTGGCGGCGGGGGCGGACATCGTTAGCAATCCCTTGTAGGAGGAAGACTAGGTCGGACCGGTTAAGGGGCCTTTAACCAAGCCGGATCGTTGAGCGGCCGTTGCCGGCGACGGAAGCCGCAGCGGCGATGGGGCGACGGCCGGTTTAGCCCGGCCGGGCGTTAAGCGGAATGCAAGGCCGCCATGCACTGCCGCGTCGGCCTGCATGATGCACGAGGCGCCGCCGCCGGGCGTCGGCACGGAACCCGACCTGCGATTCGCCGCCGGGACCGCGATCGCCACGCCCCCTCAGGGCTCACGGCGTCGTGATCCGCCGCCACGAAAATGTACGGATTCTAAACGGGGGTCTCACGGGTGGTTCAAGGGCCGGAAGGCAATCTCGCGTCATCAGGGATCGAGAGACGATCCACCGAAACGGGAGAAACGAACATGCTGCGCAAGACCCTCATGGCCCTCGCCGCCACCGCCGCCCTCGCCACCGGCACCGTCGCCGCCACCTCCGCCGCCGAGGCGAAGGTCGTCATCAAGGTCGGCGGTGGTGGCTACTACGGCGGCGGCTATTACGGCGGCTACTACGGCCCGGCCTACGGCGGCTACTATGGCGGCGGCTGCGTCAGCAAGCCGAAGCTGGTCTACACCCCCTGGGGCCCGGTCTGGAAGAACAAGACCGTCTGCTGGTAATCCGCAAGCCCGGTCCGCCCGATACCGATCCGGCCGGCCGAATGGCCGCCGGTTCGGAGTCGGGCCCGACAGGCGACAAGACATACGTACGATCAACATTCGCAATTTCACTTGTATTCATTCGAAAGGCCATGATTCTGTCTCAATTTATGCAATCCGGTAACCCGATATGGGTCAATCACCATGAAATGAACGCCAGATGAACGATGCCATCAGGGCAAATTCAGGCGACTGCACTATTCTCCCCGTCATTAAATGCGTGATCGGACCTTGAGCCGATCGCCATGGCGAAGGGAGCAAACTGATGAAGAAGCTTGTACTCGGCCTTGCCGCTGCTGCCGGCCTTGCACTCGTGGCCGTCCCGGCCACGACCTCCACGGCTGAAGCCGGCTGGAAGCATCACCACAAGTGGCATGGCCATCACGGCCATTGGCACGGCGGCAAGGTCGTCGTCCGTCCGTGGGGCTATCCGGCCTATTACGGCTACTACGGCTGCCGCTGGAAGGTGAAGTATCGCGGCCATCACGCCTACAAGGTCAAGGTCTGCTACTGATCGCAGGCCTTCAGCCTCGCTGGTCCGGCCAGGCACATCAGCCCCCCGCCTTCCGGCCACGAGACCCCGCCGCCCCAAGCGGCGGGGTTTTCTGTCGCCGGCGGGACGAATGGCCGATTTCGAGCAGCTCGGTGATCTCCGGCTTCGCGCCTGCCGTCCGTCGAAGGGTCTGCCCGATCAGGCCGGCTCGGGTGGTTGCGCGGTGCCGAAGCCGGCTGGCCGGCCGCGGAAGCGCTCGCCGGTTTCGCCGGCGGGATTGACGAAGGGCGCCGGCGCCGTGCCGGCCTGCACCGCATGCTCGTGTTCGAGCGCCCATTCCACCGACGGAAAGGCCAGTTCCGTCCAGGGCAGTTCGTCCGGCTCGAACAGGCGCACCTCCAGGCTTTCCGGGCCGGCCGCGAAGGAACCGGCCAGTTCGGCCCGATAGATCAATTGCACCTGACTGATCCGCGGCACGGAATAGACCGCCAGCAGGGCATGCAGCCGGATTTCGGCGCCGGCCTCCTCGAAGGCTTCCCGGCGTGCGCCGTCCTCCGGCGTCTCGCCGAGTTCCAGATAGCCCGCCGGCAGCGTCCAGTAGCCGCGCCGCGGCTCGATCGCCCGCCGGCAGAGCAGGATGGCGGAGCCGGCACGCACCACGCTGCCGACGACCAGCTTCGGATTCTCGTAGGCGACGAAGCCGCAATCGCGGCAGACATTGCGCTCGACCGTATCGCCGTCCGGGACGCTTCGCTGGAAACGCGACGCCGCTGCGGCTCCGGTCTCGAAATCCTCCACCGCCATGGTGCCTCCTCCCGGTCCGCCGATCCGGCGCGATTGGCTCCGACCGCTCGATCGTTGCGGCGGCGGGACGCTCAGCGACGGGCGACCGCCTTCTGGATCTCGGGTTCGAGCTTCGCGGCGTAGCCCTCGGGGCTGAGCGGACCGATGAACTTGTAGGCGATCCGTCCGTCGGCGGCCACCAGGAAGGTTTCCGGCACCCCGTAGACGCCCCAGTCGATCGCCGCCCGGCCCTTCTGGTCCGTGCCGACGGCCGCGAAGGGATTGCCGAGCTGGCCGAGGAAGCGCAGCGCGTTCTCCGGCTCGTCCTTGTAGTTGATGCCGACCAGGCGGACGCGGGGGTCCTTGGCGATCGTGTTCAGGATCGGATGCTCCTGCCGGCACGGCACGCACCAGGAGGCCCAGACGTTGACGATGGTGACCCGGCCCTTGAGGTCGGCGCTGGTCAGGCCCGGCACGGCGGCCCCGCCGCGGGAAAGTCCTGCCAGCGGCGCCAGCGTGAAGTCCGGCACCGGCTTGTCGATCAGCACGGACGGAATTTCCGAGGCGTCGCGCGGCTTCAGCACCAGGAAATAGGCGAACAGACCGGCCATGGCGGCGAAGACGAGCAGCGGCAGGGCCACCAGCCAGGGGCGGCGGGAGGGTGCCGGCGGGTCGGGTTGAAGCTCGGTCGTCATTCCGCCTCCGCGGGCGTAGCCGCCGCTGCGGGTGTGACCGCCTTGGCCGCATCGGAGCGCCGGCGCAGGCCGCGCGCCTCCAGATCCTTCAGGGTCCGACGCTGGGCCGCGAGGTCGGCCCGAATCCAGACGATGAGCCCGAGCACCACCACGGCCGTGACCAGATAGGCGGCGACGATGAAGCCCCAATGGGGACCGAGACCTGCCATGACCGGACTACCCCGCCACCGCCGAGGCCTGCAGCATCCGCAGCGTGCGGATGCGGCGGCGCAGGATCTCGTTGCGCATGGCCATCAGATGTAGCGTCACGAACAGCACCGTGAAGCCGAGCGCGGTGACGAGCAGCGGCCAGAGCATCGAGCCGTGGATGGTCGGTCCGCCGAGCCGGAACACCGAGGCGGGCTGGTGCAGGGTGTTCCACCAGTCGACCGAGAACTTGATGATCGGAATGTTGACGATCCCGACCAGGGTCAGCACCGCGGCTGCCCGGCCGGCCTTGATCGGATCCTCCAGCGTCTGCCAGAGCGCGATCAGGCCGAGATACATAATGAACAGGACCAGGACCGAGGTCAGCCGGGCATCCCATTCCCACCAGGTGCCCCACATCGGCTTGCCCCAGAGCGAACCGGTGACCAGGCAGACGAAGGTGAAAGCGGCGCCGACCGGGGCGGCGGCCTTGGCGGAGACGTCGGCGAGCGGATGGCGCCAGATCAGCGTGCCGAGCGAAGAGGCGGCCATGATCGAATAGCCGAACATCGACAGCCAGGCGGCCGGCACATGGATGAACATGATCTTGACCGTCGCGCCCTGCTGGTAGTCGTCCGGCGCTATGCCGAAGACGAGGCCGAGGCCGACGACGATCAGCAGCGCGGCCAATCCGGCGAGCCAGGGCAGGAACTTTTCCACCAGACCCAGGAAGCGGGTCGGGTTGGCATAGTCGATCAGGGCCATCTTGCCTCCGGCGGGGCGCGGTCTGCAGGTGCCGCATTCCGGGCGCCATCCCCCGCCCCCAGGGCGCGGCAGACGGCGAGGGGACACTAGAGCGGCGGTCCGGCTTGTTCAATGACCGAGGTTGCAGCGTCGCGCCCCGCTTTCGATCAAGTTTCGATCAGGGAACGGGTCCGGATCACTGCGTATGCGTCTTCATCCGGATGGGGACGCCGGTCTCCGTCAGCGGAGCCGGCCTGGCGCGCGGTGCCCCTCCGCCGGTGCCTCCAGGCCGCCGCCTCCGGGTCGGCGTCTCCAGGCCGACGCTTGCGGCGACCGGACGGCCGGGCCACAGTCCGGCGCCCCTTCGGAGACCTCCGCCATGCCGCCGATCGCCCGCCTGCATCTCCTCCTCGCCGGACTGCTCGGGGCCACGGGCGTGGCCCTGGCGGCCGCGGCGAGCCATCTCGCCGCACGCACCCTGGCGGGCGGCGATGCCGCCGCCGGTGCAGGGCTCGGTCCGGCAAGCCTTCTGCTGGTCGCCCATGGGGCGGGACTGGCGGCTCTCGCCGCGCTCGGCATGGCAGTCCGGTCGCGCATGATCGGGCTGGCCGGCATCGTGCTTGCCGCCGGCAGCCTGCTCTTTGCCGGCGATCTGGCGCTGCGTGCGTTCCAGGGCGCCCGTCTCTTCGCCAATGCCGCGCCGATCGGCGGCTCGACCATGATCGCCGGGTGGCTGCTGGTCGCCTTGGGGGCACTGCTGGCCCGGCGTCCGGCGGCCTGACCGGCCTTCTCAGGTCGGCGAAACCGGCGCGCCGATCCCGGCGATCTCGCCGCGTCCGGGCGCCCGGGCTCGTGCGGCTGGTTGCGGAACCGGATGGCTTACCACACGTTATGACTTGGACTTGGCGGCCATCATGCCGCCGACGGCGGCTCTGCGGGCACGCCGGAACCATCACAGGCTGGCGCGCCGCCGGGGAAGCCCCGTCCGGCATGGGCGCCCAAGGGATCGAGCCATGCGTCTGGGATTCTTCTTCTTCCTTCTGTCCGTGGCGATCGGCTACGACGCCATCGTCTATGACGGCGGCTATACCAAGGAGGCGTGGCGGCATGTCCGCGAGGCCGGCACCCAGATTTCCAAGCAGATCGACCGCACCCTCGATCGCCCGCCGGCCGAAAAGACCGCGTTGTAAGGCTGGCACGACCGGCCGGATGCCGCCGGGCGGCCGCCAGGGAGGCCGGTCGTGCCGCTCAAGATGACAGGGTGCCGGCTGCGCCGACGCCCGCCGTGCGGAGCATGGCTTGATGGGTGTGTTGGGTTGCTCTCCGAAGCCGTCGAGGTCCTTGAGGGTGGACGGTGTCCTGGTCCGAGATCACTTCGCCTTGGAACCCTGTTCGCGGGCCACCGAAGCCATCTCGGCCAGGAGGTCGTCCAGATTTTCCCGGAGCGTGTCGAGATGGGCGGCGAGGCGGACGCGGAACGCGCGGCCGTCGGGATGGATCGGATCCGATAGGGCCAGGCGCCGTCCGATCACATCGAGGCTGGCGGCGAGATCCTGAAATTCGGCGATGCCGGCATTGCCGAGGGTCCGAGCCGCCTCCGCGAGATCGTCCACGTTGCGCCGCAGGGCGGCCTCGGCCTCGCCGATCGACGCCGTAACCGATGGCGTAATGCCTCCGCCGGTTTCGGGTTTTTCCTGACGCATGCGACACCTCGTCTCACTCGCGGGTCGCTCGGACTATGGGGCGTCGCACCCGGCCGAGACAATGTCAGGTCGTGGCCAGCGTGCTGAAATTGGCGGCACGGCGACGCTTCAGTAAAACGCCGCGCACACCGCAGTCTGTCCCAAATGAGCCTCATTGAGGCCAAGATCATCCGTCAGGTCATGCCCCTGAAGCGGGCGCAGGTCTGATCGGACCTCGCTGTCGGATACTGCAGGGCATGAAACGAGGCCGACGGGCTGCCGCAAGACGATCGGCATCGTCCGGTCTCAACCTTCCGAACGCAAGCAGAATCACCGGAAATTCGATGCGGATGACGGATCATCTGGATCGAAGCCGTCCGGCTCGCGTTTCATATCGGGGTGTCCCTGACGACAGCCCGGCGATCCGACAGCATCGACGACCATCCGTCGGTCCAGATCCGGTGTCCGGGCGAAGGAAATGAGGACAGGCATGAACACACGATTCTTCGTCATGGCCGCGCTGGCGGGCGGCATCGCCCCGGCCGGCCCGGTTGCGGCCGGCGGCCGGCCCGCCAGCTACGACGGCACCTGGGCGGTCAGCCTGGTGACCGAAAGCGGATCCTGCGACCGCAGCTACCGGGCCAAGGTCGCGATCCGCGACGGCCGCGTCCAACCGGCCGGCGGCAACGACGGTGCGGCGATTTCGGGCGGTGTCGGCGGCGATGGCCGCGTCGCGCTGGATATCCGCCAAAGTCTGGCGCGCGCCGATGCCTCGGGCCGGCTCAAGGGGCGGTCGGGTGCCGGTGTCTGGCGGGTCGCCATGATGGGCTGCAGCGGCAAATGGACGGCGTTCCGACAGACCGCCGAAGCGCGCGCCAACTGACCCGCGCGCCGCGCAGGCCTCCTCCGGAACGGAAGGCCTGCGCCGTCTCGTCATCGTTCGTCCGCCGATCGTGTGGCGTACCTCGCGACGCGGGCTCCGGGTGATGACCTGCGATGCGCCATGCCGACCAGCAGTCAGCCACAGACCCGGTGCTCGACCAGCATCCGCGCCACTGCGGCCCGCCATAGCAGGTCGGGCTGGGTCTCGCCGTGGCGCGCTTCGGAAACGATCCGCCGGGCCAGTTCCCGCCGGTCTACGATCGGTGCGAGCGCGGTGCCGGAGCGGCGGATATGCCGTTCCGCCTTGAGGAAAGCGATCTCGATGTCGGCGAGTTGCGCCGGCTCGAAGATGCCGTCACGGAGGCTGTCCTTGCAGCGTGCCATGATCCACTCCCGTTCGCGATCCTCCAAGAGTGCCACGTCGCGCCGCCAATGCAAGAAAACTTCTTCACGAAATTTAACGATTGTGGCGAAGGCATTCGTGAATTCGTCCCTTCGCAGGCACGTCGTCGCCCGAATGCGCCACCGATTCTGACATCGACTTGCCCGCCGCCGGGTGAAAACGTCAGCCTTGCTGGCGCATCCCGACGATCATCGGGCCGCCGTCTGGCCGGGCCCAATCCCCGGTCTCCAGCCCCGGTCGGCATCCGCACCGCCCGCCGTCGTCATCGCCGCGCTTCGACCACGCCGAGGATCGGTCCGAGCGGGTAGGACGAATCCGACCGTCCCGCCGCCGGCCAATGCACCGCCGAGATGGTGCCGTCCAGGAACAGGGCCTCGGTCGCGCCGAAGCGGTCGCGGAACAGCTGCGCAAAGTCGTGGAAATTGATCGGCGTCTCGGCCTTGACCAGGACCACGCGCGTTCCGCCCAGCACGGCGACGCCGTTGCGGATTTTACGGCTGTCGGAACCGACCCTGAAGGCCGGGTGCGGGGTGCCGCGCCGCAGCAGCATCGGCCCCGACTGGGTGGCGAATTGCGGCTTCAGTCCTGAGGCCAGGAACTGGCCGGTCTCGCTGATGCCGGCCCGGCCCCGGTCGATCCAGAACACGCCGTTCGGCTTCAGGTGGAAATTGCCGGGTCCGTCGGCGGTGCTGGCTGCCCGCATCGACCGGCCGTTCTCGACATGGAGCCCGACCGGCGAGAGATCGGCGTGATACATGCCGCCGTTGACGGCCAGGGCGAGGCGCAGGCCCTGCCGGTCGAGATCGTCTTCGAGGGATCGGAACGAGCCGTAGGGTCGGCCATCGGCGTCCGCCCAGTACAGGCGCAGGTCGTCGCGGGCGAGATCGACGGTGCAGACCGTCAGTCGTCCGGCATCCGCCGTCTCGGACCGGCAGCGGTCGTCGGCCGGGGCGGCCAGCGGCCGCGACAGCGCGAGCGTGGCGGTCAGGAGGGCGACGGCGAGGCGCAGGGCGGCCGGGATCATGCCATGTCTTCCGTTTACCCCCAGCCGATAGGGAAGCGGCCGAGATGGACGGAATTGCGGCCGCACGGAAACTGCCGCTCATGCACGAAAGCCCCGGGATCGCTCCCGGGGCTTCGGTCGTTCAAGCCATGATGTGGGCCGGTCAGCCGGCCTTGCGGTTCTGCCGGTTCTCGATCAGGTCGTCGACCACGCCCGGATCGGCCAGCGTCGAGGTGTCGCCCAGGCTGTCGAAGGAATCCTCGGCGATCTTGCGCAGGATGCGGCGCATGATCTTGCCCGAACGGGTCTTCGGCAGGCCCGGCGAGAACTGGACCAGGTCGGGCGAGGCGATCGGGCCGATCTCCTTGCGCACCCAGGCGACCAGCTCCTTGCGCAGCTCTTCGGTCGGCTCGATGCCGGTCATCAACGTGACATAGGCGTAGATGCCCTGGCCCTTCAGGTCGTGCGGATAGCCGACCACGGCGGCCTCGGCGACCTTCGGATGGGCGACCAGCGCGCTCTCCACTTCGGCCGTGCCCATGCGGTGGCCGGAGACGTTGATCACGTCGTCGACGCGGCCGGTGATCCAGTAATAGCCGTCGGCGTCGCGCCGGCAGCCGTCGCCGGTGAAGTAGGTGCCCTTGTAGGCCGAGAAATAGGTCTGCACGAAGCGCTCGTGATCGCCGAACACGGTGCGCATCTGACCCGGCCAGCTGTCCAGGATGACCAGGTTGCCCTCGGTGGCGCCGGTCAGCACGTTGCCCTCGGCATCGACCACGGCCGGCTGCACGCCGAAGAAGGGCCGCGTCGCGGAACCGGGCTTGAGCGCGGTCGCGCCCGGCAGCGGGGTGATCAGGATGCCGCCGGTCTCCGTCTGCCACCAGGTGTCGACGATCGGGCAGCGTGCGTCGCCGACCACGTTGTAGTACCAGACCCAGGCTTCCGGATTGATCGGCTCGCCGACCGAGCCGAGCACGCGCAGGCTGGCGCGCGAGGTCTTCTTCACATGGCCTTCGCCGGCGCCCATCAGCGAGCGGATCGCGGTCGGGGCGGTGTAGAAGATGTTGACCTTGTGCTTGTCGACCACCTCCCAGAAGCGGGCCGGCGAAGGATAGGTCGGGATGCCTTCGAACATCACCGTGGTGGCGCCGTTGGCGAGCGGGCCGTAGACGATGTAGCTGTGTCCGGTGACCCAGCCCACGTCGGCCGTGCACCAGTAGACCTCGCCGGGATGATAGTCGAACACCAGCTCATGGGTGATCGACGCATAGACCAGATAGCCGCCGGTCGAATGCAGCACGCCCTTCGGCTTGCCGGTGGAGCCCGAGGTATAGAGGATGAACAGCGGATCCTCGGCATTCATCGGCTCGACCGGGCAGTCGGCCGAGACCGCGGCGGCGGCTTCGTCGTAGTAGATGTCGCGGCCGGCGGTCATCTCCATCTTGCTGCCGGTGCGGCGGACGACCAGCACGGTCTCGACGCCGGTGATCTTCTTCAGCGCCGCGTCGACATTGGCCTTCAGCGGCACCTTGCGGCCGCCGCGCAGGCCCTCGTCGGCGGTGATCACCACGGCGGAGCCGCAATCCTCGATGCGGCCGGCCAGGCTGTCCGGCGAGAAGCCGCCGAAGACGATCGAATGCACCGCGCCGATGCGCGCGCAGGCCAGCATCGCATAGGCGGCCTCGGGGATCATCGGCAGGTAGATGGTGACGCGGTCGCCCTTCTTGACGCCGCGCGCCTTGAGCACGTTGGCGAAGCGGCTGACCTCGTCCTTCAGCTGCGCATAGGTGATGTGCTTGGAATCGGCCGGGTCGTCGCCTTCCCAGATGATCGCGGTCTGGTCCGGCCGGGTGGCGGCATGGCGGTCGACGCAGTTGGCGGCGACGTTCAGCTCGCCGTCCTCGAACCACTTGATCGACACGTTGTGCGGATCGAAGGAGGTGTTCTTGACCTTGGTGAAGGGCTTGATCCAGTCGATGCGCTGGGCCTGCTCGCCCCAGAAGCCGTTCGGATCGGTCACCGACCGCTCATACATGGCCTTGTATTTCGCGTCGTCGACCAAGGCCGCCTTGGCGACTGCTTCCGGCACCGGGAACACGTTGTCCGACATAAGCCACCTCCCAAGAAGATTTTTCACGGACGGCGACCGTAGCCGATCCCGTCATGGCCGTCCGATTGCTCGGTTTCGGCCGGCATTATGGGCATTTGGGCCGGCCAGTCCATAAGCGCGCGTTGCAGACTTTGGTCGCGCTACGAAGGATCGAGGCTTGGAATGTCAGGGAAATCCAGCCCCGATTGGATGGTGCGGCAGGCCTTGCGGGCTTCTACGGACCGGCGTGACGGGCGCAAACCGTCACGCCGAGGCCGGCTTTGCCCTCCGGGGCCGGTCCGGCCGCCGCTCAGCCGGTGCGGCGGTTGGCGCCAAGCCGGGCGGCGGCCCGCGCATAGACGTCCGGCCACAGCTCGGCCGAGGCCTCATGGGGGACGCGGCCGAAGTGATCCATGACGAGTTCGGCGGCGGCGAGCGCGAACGGCTTGGCGGTCGCCTGCCAGCGCTCCAGCGACCAGGTCTCCTCGGTCGCGGCCAGAAGCCCGGTCGATTCGAAGAAGCGCGCCCGGACAGACCCGGCGGCCGTCACGACCTCGGTTTCGGCGAGGCGGTAGTCGGTGGTCTCATAGAAGGCGATGCGCGCGATCACGGTCGGGTCGGGGAGATCGACCAACAGTCCGCCGGCCCTGTGACCGAGTTCGGCGGCGAGGACCGGATAGGCCTCGCCGTCGGCCCGTCGCGCCCGGTGGCCGGCCATCGCCGCCGGCCGGGTCGCGAAATCCGCGAAGGGCCGGCCCGCGACCAGCGCAAACAGGTCCGCGTCGCGCAGCGAGCCGAAGAAGAACAGCGGCAGGGACTCGGTTACGATCATGGGCGGGGCTCCCCTCGACCCGTCCGCCGGGCCCCTCTCTTCGCAAGCGCGCAGTATCGCGTCGCGGGCCGGCATGGCAAGGGTGCGACAGGGCGCCGTTACCCTTTGTTAGCATCTGCGGCGCAGCCTCGGAGGACCGAACCGGAGATCCGAAATGCCCGAGGCCCGCCCGCTCGCCGCTACCGCCGCACCGTCGCGCCGGGTCGCCCTGATCGGGCTCACCGCCGGCCTTCTGGGCACCGTGTCGCTGATCCTCGCCCTGCCGGCGATCGCCGGACAGCCCGGGGCTTCGATGTCCGCCCCGCTGGTCTTAATGAGCGCGGCCTTCGTCGGCGTCATCCTGGCGGCAGTGGACGCGGCCCGCTCGCCCGCCGACAGCGCCGCAAGACGCTGATCGCCATCGTCGTGTCATGATCCCCGCCATGCTGCCGCGTGGGGGGTACCGAACGGACGGCCTTCGGCCGGAGCGCAGGCTCCGCTGCCGACCCACCGCGAAGGGATGACATGGACACGCACGGCAGTTTCGTCTGGAACGAGCTCAACACCCGCGACCCCGAGCGCGCGAAGGCCTTCTATGCCGCGCTGCTTGGCTGGGCCTTCGAACCGATGGCCATGCCGGAGGGGACCTACTGGCTGGCCAAGGTCGACGGCCGGCCGGTCGCCGGCATCTTCACCATGAACGGCGCCGAATTCGACGGCATCCCGGAACACTGGTTCCCGTATCTGTCGGTCTCCGACATCGATGCTGCCGCGGCAGCGGTCCCGACCGCCGCCGGACAGGTGCTTCGCGCCCCATGGGATGTGCCGGGCGTCGGTCGGATCGCCATCCTGCGCGACGTGAATGGGGCTGCCTTCGGGGCGATGACGCCGGTGCCGATGCCCGAGCCTTCAGATGCCAGCGGGCTGTCAGGCGCCGGCGAGGCGTGACCAGACCAGCCGTGCCGCGGCGAGATCTTCGAGCGCGGTCCCGACCGACTTGAACAGCGTGATCTCGTCGGCGCCGCGGCGTCCCGGATCGGTGCCACGGCAGAGATCGAACAGATCCGCGACCACATCCGACGGCGCGATCACGCCGTCGGCGATCGGGCGCACGATATCGCCGGCCTCCTTGAGGGCGCCGCCGCGCGTGTCGACGAAGACGCGCGCCCGGCGGACGGCCTCGTCGTCGCTCTCGCGCATGGCCGGCGTGAAGGCGCCGACCAGGTCGACATGGCAGCCCGGCTTCAGCCAGGCGCCGCGCACGACCGGCTCGGACGACAGCGTGGCGGCGGAGACAATATCGGCCTCGGCCACGGCACCGGCGAGGTCGGTGACTGCGGTCACGCGGTAGGGCCGGCCGGCAAGGCTTGCGGCCAGCGCGACGGCCTTTTCGGGCCGATGGTTCCAGACCGCGACCTCGCGGATCGGCCGCACGCTGGCATGGGCCTCGATCAGATGCGGGGCCAGCGCGCCGGCGCCGACCATGACCAGCCGTGCGGCATCCGGCCGGGCGAGCTTGCGGGCCGCCAACGCCGAGGCGGCGGCGGTCCGGCGCAGCGTCAGCCGCGTGCCGTCCATCATGGCGACGGGCTCGCCGGTCACCCCGGACATCAGCAGGTAGCTGCCGACCACGCTGGCCCTGCCGCGCGCCGCGTTGCCGGGCACCACATTGACGATCTTGATGCCGATCATCGGATCACCGTCGAAGCCGGCCGATACATCGTCCCAGGCCGGCATGAGCAACAGCATGGCGTCGGGTTCGCCGGCGCGGACGACCGGATGGTGATGGCGGACCGGCGTCACCACATGGCCGCGGAAGGCGGCCTCCAGGGCATCGACCAGATCGGGATAGACCAGCAGGCGGCCGACTTCCTCGGCCTCGACGACACGCATGGGAACCTCTGACCAGCAGTGGAAAACGGCGACGCCATCCGGCCGGACGGTCGGATGGCGCCTTCAGAACGGAGTCAGCAAGGCCGGCGGGACCGGCCCGGCGAGGCGGGCAGGGCGGTGCGTCCGGCCGGCCGGCGCCCCGATCGTGTCTCACGCCGCGCGGCGGCCGGGACCGGACAGCGCCAGGGCGGCGCGGCGCGCCTCGCGGTCGCGCTCCACGGACGCCTCGCGTTCGCCCAACAGGCGCTCGGTCTCGGCGCGCAAGCGGCGCTCGGACCGGCGATGGCGACCCTGATTGAGCCAGACCGCGACGCCGCCGATGACCACGCCGATCATCAGCACGGCGAAGAAGATCAGATAGAGCGGCAGTTCGACCGAAAGCGCCGGCGCCTCGGGGCGGAACGGATCGAGCGAGAGCTTGACCGGCGCGCGATTGGCCACCGCCAGCGCGACCAGAACGATGCCGACCGGCACCCCGACGAGCCACCACAGAATTCGCGACATTCACGTCTCCCCGGGGTCCGGACCGGCGGCCGTAGCGCCGCGGACCCTCTTTAACGCCCGGTTCACCATCCGGCCAATTGGCCGGTCCCCGGTCAGATCGGACCCCCCGGCCCGCAGCTCCGACGACCGGAGCCGAGGCTCCCGGTCGCGGCGGCCTCTTTCGAAACGATGCCGATTCGCGGATGAGCGGACCGCTCAGTCGCCGAGATCGACACCGCCATTGAGACGCTCGCGCATCTCCTTGCCGGTCTTGAAGAAGGGCACGTATTTCTCGGTCACCGCGACCTTCTGGCCGGTGCGCGGATTGCGGCCGGTGCGCGAGGGGCGATTCTTGACCGAAAAGGCGCCGAAACCGCGCAGTTCGACCCGATCCCCGCGCATCAGCGCGTGACCGACCTCGTCCAGGACGGCGTTGACGATGTGCTCGACATCGCGCTGATAGAGATGCGGGTTGCGTTCGGCGAGGCGCTGCACCAGTTCGGACTTGATCATCGATCCATCCCCCCGGGATTTCCTCAATTTTTCAAGCCTTCAGGGTGCCAAACGGAGGTCAGACCGTCAAGCGCGGCGCCGCCGCGTACGGCATCTTCCATGCCGAGCCCTGAGAGCACGCCGCGGGTCGCGGCGGCGACGGCCGATTGCGCCAGATCCCAGCCGAATTTGTCGTCGCGCGGCTTCCAGTCCCGGACGGGAAGATCCTTGTCGACGCCCTTGGCCGTCTCCAGCCAGCGCCGGGCGGCTTCCGGGCCGCCGAGCTCGTCGACCAGCTTGGCGTCGAGCGCCTGCGCACCGGTGAAGACGCGGCCGTCGGCCAGTCGCTTGGCCTCGTCCGGTCCCAGGCTGCGGCGCTCGGCGACGAGGCCGACGAACCAGCCGTAGCTGTCCTGGATCATGCGGTCGACTGCGGCGCGCGCCTCGGGGCTGACCGGCTTGAACGGGGTCGGTTCGGCCTTGAGCGGGGAGGACTTCACCTCCTCGAACTTGACCCCGACCTTGGCGAGCAGCTCCGACACGTCGGCCCATTGGGCGATCACGCCGATCGAACCGGTCAGGGCGCTGCGCCGGACGATGATGCGGTCGGTACCAAGCGCGGCCATATAGGCGGCCGAGGCCGCGAGGCTGTCGACATGGGCGACGGTCGGTTTCTTCTTGGCCAGGTCGCGCAGGCCTTCGTAGAGCGCCTCGCCGCCCGAGGTGGCGCCGCCCGGCGAATTGATCTCGACGATCACGCCCTTGACCGAGCTCGACTTGCCGATCCGCTCCAGCATCTCCTGGAACTTGCGGTCCGGCCGGATAAAGCCCGAAATCGAGATCCGCGCGACATGCGGGGTCGACTGCTGGGCGAAATTCTTGATCGTGCCGGCCTCGGTCAGGCCGACGACCAGCGCGGCACCGGCGGCCAGAAAGGCCGCGATGCGCCAGAATCCGATCTTCCGCTTCAGGCGGCGGCGGTCGAGGACAACGTCCGGATCGAGATGCATGGGCGGTCTCCTTGGGTGGCCAGGGGTACCAGCCCGTATCAAGGGCGGCAAGACCCGCATCGCATCGCCTGAATGCAGAAGACCCGCGCCGGTCGCCCGGCGCGGGTCTGAAGAGCGGTCCGTGTCGGCACCGCCTTAGCGGTGCCGGATCGGAGACTAGCGGTCGTCCTGGCGCGCCTTGAGGGCGGCGCCGAGGATGTCGCCGAGCGAGGCGCCCGATTCGGACGAGCCGAACTGCGCGATCGCTTCCTTCTCTTCGGCCACTTCGAGGGCCTTGATCGACACCTGGACCTTGCGGGTCTTGCGGTCGAACTGGACCACGCGCGCATCGACGCGCTCGCCGGCGGCGAAGCGGTCGGGGCGCTGCTCGGCGCGGTCACGGCTGAGCTCGGAGCGCTTGATGAAGGTGGTGAACTCGGTATCGACGATCTTCACCTCGATGCCCGAATCCTTCACGTCGGTCACTTCGCAGGTGACGATCGCGCCGCGGCGCAGATCGCCCGCCTTCTCGAAGGGGTCGCCGGCAAGCTGCTTGACGCCAAGGGAGATGCGCTCCTTCTCGACATCGACATCGAGCACCACCGCCTTGATCTTGTCGCTGCGGCGGAATTCCTCGATGACCTGCTCGCCCGGACGGTTCCAGTCGAGATCCGACAGGTGAACCATGCCGTCCACGTCGCCATCCAGGCCGACGAACAGACCGAACTCGGTCTTGTTCTTGACCTCGCCCTCGACGACGGTCCCGATCGGGTACTTGTCGACGAAGACTTCCCACGGATTGGCCAGGGTCTGCTTGAGGCCGAGGGAGATGCGGCGCTTGACCGGATCGACCTCGAGCACCATGACCTCGACCTCCTGGGAGGTGGAGACGATCTTGCCCGGATGGACGTTCTTCTTGGTCCACGACATCTCGGAGACGTGGATCAGGCCTTCGATGCCCGGCTCCAGTTCGACGAAGGCGCCGTAGTCGGTGATGTTGGTCACGCGGCCGGAGAACTTCGTGCCGACCGGATACTTGGCGGCGATGCCATCCCACGGATCCGCTTCGAGCTGCTTCATGCCGAGCGAGATGCGGTGGGTTTCCGGGTTGACGCGAATAATCTGGACCCGGACGGTCTGGCCGATCGAGAGGACCTCGCTCGGATGATTGATGCGGCGCCACGCGATGTCGGTGACATGCAGCAGGCCGTCGATGCCGCCGAGGTCGACGAACGCACCGTAGTCGGTGATGTTCTTGACCACGCCGTCGACGATCTGGCCTTCCTGCAGGCTCTGGACCAGCTCGGAACGCTGTTCGGCGCGGGTCTCTTCCAGGACGGTCCGGCGCGACACGACGATGTTGCCGCGGCGCTTGTCCATCTTGAGGATCTGGAAGGGCTGGTTGATGTGCATCAGCGGGCCGACGTCGCGGACCGGACGGATGTCCACCTGGGAGCGCGGCAGGAACGCCACGGCGCCGTCGAGGTCGACCGTGAAGCCGCCCTTGACCTGGTTGAAGATCACGCCGGTGACCTTCTCGTTCTTGTTGAAGGCCTCCTCGAGGCGCAGCCAGCTCTCTTCGCGGCGCGCCTTCTCGCGGCTGATGACCGCTTCGCCGAGCGCGTTCTCGACGCGGTCAAGATAGACCTCGACGATGTCGCCGACCTTGATCTGGCCGTCACGCGCCTGGACGCCGAATTCCTTCAGCGGCACGCGACCTTCGACCTTCAGGCCGACGTCGATGACCGCCAGATCCTTCTCGATGCCGACCACGGTGCCCTTGACGACGGTGCCTTCGAACAGCTCGCCGCCGGTATAGGACTCTTCGAGAAGGGCCGCGAAATCCTCGCGGGAGGGGTTGAGTTGAGACATTAACGCTCCTGGTGCCGCCGTCACGGCCATGTGCGCCGGCTCGGGTTCGAAGTTGCGGGGCGGTCCCGAAGCCGCCCGGCTCCCCGCGACGGGCGGAGGAGCGCCGACAGGTACACCCGTCGGGCCGGCGCCGGCGAGCGGCGGATCGAGACCGTATTCCAGTGTGGTCCGGCACCAAGACGGACGGATCGGCAGGGTTCGAACCCCCGTCCCGCCCACGCACTGTCCTGCCCTCGGCAGGCGCCGGCCCGCGACAACGGACCGGCTCGCTCGGAAAACGTGGGCTGCTATAGCCCTTTCGGCCGGTCTCGGCAAGGCGAGCCGTCGCGACAGCCGTCGTCGCCACGGTCGGCTCTTTCGCCGCATACCCGCCTGATTGGGCGAGGAAGGCGGAGTTCGACCGTCGGTCCAAGCAGTGATCGCCTTTATCGTCATTCCCGTCGACCAGCCGCTCGCTCTGCCAATGGAGTGGCGGTCGCATGGCGCCCTTCTCGGGTTCCGATCCCGGCGGGCTGCTGCGGTCCCGCCCAGCCCCGGAAGATCGAATCGCGTGAGGGCCGGCCGCAAAGGATCGGGCACATCATTGGCCGCCCGAACGCCGACACTCGATCTGCGCCCGAGCGCTCTCGACGGCCGAACGGCTCCCCTACGGTCTGGATCGCCCTCCATCGCCGCGGCACCACCATGAAGGTTTCGGTGATGTCATCGTCGAGCCTGCGCAGACGGGAATTGCCGAAGCCTGAGCCGGCGGTCGGTTGGGCCTTTGGCACTCCGGTGAAGAAGCTGACTCATAGCGTGTCCTCTCCGACGGGGACAACGATACGCCATCACACCGTGGGTCTGAACACTCAGACAACGTAAGGTGTCGAGGAGACAGCAGGGATGATGGTTCCCCTAAATTCAGGAAACTTCGCCGAACCCGGGAGGTTTCGTCCTTCTGGAGGCCGAATTCATTATGGCCATTTCGTCTCACGGCCGCTCTACTTCGATTTTTCAATCGTCGTTACCGTCAGTGCACCATTCATCCGCTCAATGTTGAATTTTACCTTGTCGCCGGCCTTCACCTTGGTCAGAAAGGCCGTGTCGGCCACCTGGAAGACCATGGTCATTGCCGGCATATCGAGGGCCTTGATCTCACCGTGCTTGATCGTGAGCTTCTTCGCCGAAGCGTCGACCTTGGTGACCTGACCGTCGACGGGATCGGCGGCGAAGGCGGGAACGGCGGTACAGAGTACAGTCAGGAATGCGATCGTCTTGTACATGACAGGTCCTCAGCGGTTGGTGAGCTTCTGCTTGATGGGCAACACGACCAGCGTTCCCTTCATGCCGGCCTCGTAGTGTCCGGGACGCAGACAGGCGAATTCGAACGTGCCGGGCTTGGAGAACATCCAAACCAATTCGTTGCGATCTCCGATTTTCAACGACTTTCCGTTCGGATCGTCGTGTTCCATCTCCGGAAATTTCTGCATTAACGCAGCATGTTTCTGATTGTCCTCGACAGTACCGAGCATGAACTCGTGGTCGAGCTGGCCGGCATTGATGAGCTTGAAGCGGACGCGCTCGCCTTGGCGCACCTCGATGCGGTCGGGCAGAAAGGTCATGCGGCCGTCCACTTCTTTCATGCTCACTTCGACGATGCGGGCGGGCTTTTTGGGGTTGCCCGGTTCACCAAAGGCGAAGCCGTCGTGGGTGTGACCAGGCACACCTGCCCCGGCCCAGGCGGTAGCGGGCGCGACGGCGAGCGCGAGCACAAGGACGACGGCTGTCTGAAATCTCATGCGGTGTCTCCTCAATGTCCGGAATGTTTGGAACGACCCTTGCCGGGCTTGACCACGGTCACCTCCGCGCTCTTGCCCGGGATGACCTTGGCGGGCAGAGCTTCGGTCGCGGCCTTTTCTTCGCCCTTCCACTCATAGGCGACCGTGCCTGGCGGGTGGCGATACCAACCGGGGTCCTTGTAGTCGTCGCGGGCGAGGCCTTCGCGCACCTTCACGACCGAGAACATTCCGCCCATTTCGACGGGCCCGAACTGCGCGAAGCCGGTCATCATCGGCAACGTGTTGTCGGGCAGCGGCATTTCCATTTCGCCCATTTCCGCCATGCCGTTCGAGCCCATCGGCATATAGTCGGGCACGAGCTTGCGGATCGTCTTGGCGACATCTTTCTTGTCGACGCCGATCCAGGTTTTCACATCGTGGCCCATGGCGTTCATCGTGTGATGCGACTTGTGGCAGTGGATTGCCCAATCGCCCGGTTCGTCCGCCACGAATTCGTAGGCCCGCATGGCGCCGACCGGGATGTCGATGGTGACTTCCGGCCAGCGCGCCTCGGGCCTGACCCACCCCCCATCCGTGCAGGTCACCTCGAAATGGTAGCCGTGCATGTGGATCGGATGGTTGGTCATGGTCAGGTTGCCGACGCGCACGCGCACCCGGTCACCCTTGGCGCAGACCAGATGGTCGATTCCAGGGAACGCGCGGCTGTTCCAAGTCCACAGATTGAAGTCGGTCATGGTGTTGACCTTGGGTACATAGCTTCCCGGCTCAATATCGTAGGCGTTGAGCAGGAAGACGAAGTCCCGGTCGACCGGCATGAAGGCCGGATTCTTGGGGTGGACCACGAAGAAGCCCATCATGCCCATCGCCATCTGCACCATTTCGTCGGCATGCGGGTGATACATGAAGGTGCCGGACTTCTTCAGCTGAAACTCGTAGACGAAGGTCTTCCCGGGCTTGATATGTGGCTGGGTCAACCCCCCGACACCATCCATGCCGCAAGGCAGCAACTGGCCGTGCCAGTGCACGGTCGTGTGCTCCGGCAGCTTGTTGGTCACGAAGATCCGCACCTTGTCGCCCTCGACCGCCTCGATGGTCGGACCGGGGGACTGGCCGTTGTAGCCCCAGAGGTGGGCGACCATTCCGGGCGCGATCTCGCGTACGACCGGTTCGGCGACGAGATGGAATTCCTTCCAGTCGCCGTTCTGCCGCCACGGCAGGGTCCAGCCGTTCAAGGTCACGACCGGCTGGTAGTCGGGACCGCCGGCAGGCTTCAGTGGCGGCTGCATCGTCGGCTCGGTCATCACCGGAGCTTCCGGGATCGATGCGGCCTGGACGCGGCCGGAGACTGCGGAAGCTCCGATCAGCGCAGCGGCGGCGCCGCCGGCGCCGAGCAGGGAGCGACGGGAAACGGTCATCGGCGGTCTCCTTTCAATGGCCTGCGCCGCCGGCCCCGGCCGGTGCGGCGGCAGCTGCGACCAAGGGGCCGGACCCGCTCCCGCCGCCGACCAGGGCGGTTTCGAAATCGACGGCAGCGAGCAGAAAATCGCGTCGCGCTTCGATTGCACCGACGTTCGAGGCCGCGCTTTCGCGGGCAGTGGTGAGAAGCGTGAACACGTCCTTGAGCATCCCGTTATATTCGAGGACTGCTTGCTCGCTGACGATCCGCCGCAACGGCAGGATGCGGTTCTGGAACTGGCGGGCGATATCGTAGGTCGCCCGATAGGCCACATAGCCGGTGCGGACCTCGGAGCGGATGGCGACCGCTTTCTCGATCAGGCGGTTGACTGCCTGCATGTAGGTCTCGCGCGCCTTGCGCACCCCCGTCTCGCCGAGGTCGAAAATCGGGACGCGGACTTCCAGTTCGAGGCCGCGCCTGCGGGTACGGCTCGTTTCCCGTCCGTCCTTCTCCCACTCGGTGCTGGAGATGCCGGCCAATTCGACCGCAGAGACGTACCGCGTCGCCTCGGTGAGGCCGAGCGAAGCGGCGAGAGCGTCAAGTTCGAGCCGGTCGGCAATCAAGTCGACCCGTCGCAGAATGGCCTGCGTCTCGAAATCACCTGCGCTGCGCACCGACTTCGGCAGCGACGGCAGGCGCGTCGGAATTCGATAGCCAAGATCGCCCCCCCACAGGCCGAGCTGACGCGTCAGCGCTTCCCGGTCGATCGTCGCCTTGAGGCGCGCCCGGGCGAGATCGTTCGAGACCTCGGCGTGGAAGGCCGCGGCGCGGGCCTGATCAAGCTTCGTCGCCGTGCCGGCCGCGCCGAGCTTGCGGGTCAGTTCCGCTGCCGCCTCGGCGGAGAGCCGGGCTTGCTCCAGAAAGCCGACGGTCTCGGCCGACGCCACTGCGCGGATCCAGGCGCGCCGTGTCTCGGCCGCGGTTCGGAACGTGGCCTGGATCGCACGGTAGCCCGCCGCTTCGAATCGATCCCGGCCGATTTCGCTCCGCTTCTGCAGCGTGGCCAGCGAGAGGAGATCGGCAACCAGCCGACGCTCGATCTCCAGGATGCCATCGCCGACGAGTCGCTCGATCGAGAGGGTCGGACTTTCGGGCAGCGTGGCGGCGACATAGTCGGTCTCCGCAATGCCCAACGCGTTGTAGTCCGCCTGCAGGCCGCGATTGTTGAGGAGCGCGACCTGAACCGCATCGCCAAGTCCAATCGGCTTGGCCAGCTTGGCCCGGACCCGATCGCGCACCACGGCAGCGGTTTCCGACCCGTCGATCTTGACGACGTCCTGCTTCAGGTCGGCCGACGCGGCGGCGACGACCGGGGTCATGCCGCCGTCCTCCGTGAAACTCGCGCAGCCGCCAAGGATCGCCGCTGCGAAGAGGAGGGAGAGCACCGTCTTCATGGCACTTTGCCTCCCGGTCGGACGGCATCGTTGCTCGCCTTCCAAGGTTGCGGTTCGACCGGCTCGAAGACGGCCGTGCCGTCAAGGACGGGCCGGTAGGCGACGGGCCGGACTTTTGCGGCCGGGTCGGCAGGATCGGGCCCGGCTGTGACGACAGGCGCAGGGGATGCGCAGGCGGACAGCCAGAGGGCTGCGCCAAGCGCCAGACAGACTTTCATGATGGTCTCGCAGGAGCAGGGCCGCGCAACGGCGCGAGCCGGGGCCGATCACCGAACGGACGGATCGGCTGCGTGAGCAGCCGCACGCGCAGGCCGGGAGCGTCCCGGCGGCGCCGACATGCTCAGGCTCTCGGCGGGCGCTCCAGCAGATCAACCGGGCTGCCCGACCGGACGTCACTTCGCGCGAGGACTTGCAGGCTGGACGGGGTCGGCGGGGCCGCGAGGTTGAACAGGGGGCCGTCGGCAAGCGCGTGACATGCGGTTCCGCAGCAGGCGCCGTCGTCCGTATGGCTCGAAGCCGGACAGGGCAGTTCGCCGTGCCCGGCCGCAATCGGCGAGAATGCCCGGTCGGTCGTGTCGATCGCCGAGCCTACGGACCCGCGGATGTCCGCCTGTCGCTCCGCTGACGCCGGTCTGTGATGGGCATGCCCTGAATCGGCGTACGCCGTCGCGCTGGCCAGGAAGGCCAGCACCAAGGCGGCGAGCATGCCGAAAACCAGATGGCGAACCGTTCGGACCATATGCGGGATTATACGTTCGGTTCCCAATTCGGCAAGCCGGTGCATGCAGGCGAGCCGTCGCACCAGCGCGCGAGCGCGCCGGCGCGGTCAAATCGGCCGGCGGGCCGTGGCCTTCGCTGAATTCCGGTGCGTCAGCAGCGCCGTCTGTCGATGATCGCGGTCGCGGCCGCGAAGGCGCCGTCGCGGTCGAGATGGCTGGTGTCGAGCAGGACCGCATCGGGGGCGGGCTTCAGCGGCGCGGTCTGGCGGCCCGAATCGCGCGCGTCGCGCTCGCGCACTTCGGCGAGGATGCGCTCGTAGTCGACCGAGCGGCCCTTGGCGGCCAGTTCGTCGGTGCGTCGCCGGGCGCGCACCTCCGGCGAGGCGGTGACGTAGATCTTCACGTCCGCATCCGGACAGATCACGGTGCCGATGTCGCGCCCGTCCAGCACCGCGCCGGGCATGCGGGTGGCGTAGCCGCGCTGGAAGGCCACGAGCGCCTCGCGCACCGAGGGGTGGACGGCGACGCGCGAGGCGAGTTCGCCGGATTCGCGGCCGCGCAGGCCGGGATGTTTCAGATCCTCCGGATCGAGCGCCTCGGCGATCTGGCCCGCCAGCACGGCATCGTCCAGGTCGAAGCCGCGATCGGCCATCAGCCGGCCGATGGCGCGGTAGAGCAGGCCGGTATCGAGATAGGGCAGGCCGTAATGCCCGGCGAGGCGCTCGGCGAGGGTGCCCTTGCCGGCCGCAGCGGGGCCGTCGATGGCGATGACGAAGGGCTTTTCGGTCGGCATGGGGCCCGGTTTGGATCGATCAGGTCAGAAATCGAGGTCGGCGTAATGCGGCGCGGGCGGGATGGCAAGGATTCTGTCAGCCAGGATCGGCCGGAAGGACGGCCGCGACTTGATCCGGCTGTACCAGTGGCGGGCCTGCTCGTCGTCGTCCCAGGCGACCTCGCCGAGATAGTCGGCACAGGACAGCGTCGCGGCGGCGGCCAGATCCGCGAAGGTCAGCTTCGGCCCGGCCAGCCAGTCGCGGGTACCGGCGAGATAGCCGACATATTTCAGGTGGTGGCGCACATTGGCCCGCGCGGCGCGCAGCACCGCCGAATCCGGGGCACCGCCGCCGGCCTCGCGCGGCATCTCCAGCTTGTAGATCTTCTCGTTGACCAGATAGCCGGTGACTTCGCCCTCGAACTTGATCAGGAACCACTCGACCAGCCGGCGCACCTCGGCGCGCACTTCGGCATGGTTCGGCATCAGCCGGCGGTCGGCCATCGCGTAGCCGCGGGTCTCGTCGATATATTCCATGATCGGCGCAGCGCCGCAGATCGGCGGGCCGCCATTTTCGCTCATCACCGGCAGCGTCCCGGCCGGGTTCATGAGCAGGAACTCGCGGCGCCGGTCCCAGGGCCGCTCGACGACATATTCGGTCTGAATCCCGTATTCGGCGGCGACCAGACGCACGAAGCGCGATGCGGCCGAAAAGGGATGATGGAAGACTTTCAGCATGCGTCGCCGGATCCCGTTTTTCCGTCTGAAACGGACGGTCGCGCCCAGTTCGGGTGCGGGCGCCGGTCGCTTGGCCATTCGGACGGCGATGCGGTATAGAGCCGCCACAGCCCCCGAACAACCCCGATCGCGCCGGCATCCGCGAATTTAGCCGAGAGGTCATTGCATGAATCTTGATCGCGCCGTCGAAGCCCTCGTTTTCGGGGCCGTCGAGGGGTTGACCGAGTTCCTGCCGGTCTCTTCGACCGGCCATCTCCTGCTGCTCGGCCATGTTCTCGGGGTCGACGGGGAGGGGGCGTCCTGGAAGACCTTCGTGGTCCTGATCCAGCTCGGCGCTATCCTGGCCATCCTGCTGGTGTATTTCCGCCGGCTGCTCGGCATCGCGCTCGCCCTGCCGAGCGATCCGGGCGCGCGCCGCTTCGTCGCCGGCATCCTGATCGCCTTCCTGCCGGCCGCGGCGATCGGCGCCGGTCTGCACAAGTACATCAAGGAAGTTCTGTTCGAGAGCCCGGTGACGATCTGCATCGCGCTGATCGTCGGCGGCATCATCCTGCTCGCGATCGACCGCATGAAACTCAAGCCGCGCTATACCGACATCACCGCCTATCCGATGTCGCTCTACCTGAAGATCGGCTTCTGCCAGTGCCTGGCCATGATTCCCGGGGTGTCGCGCTCCGGCTCGACCATCGCGGGGGCGCTGCTGATGGGGACCGACAAGCGCTCGGCGGCGGAGTTCTCGTTCTTTCTGGCCATGCCGACCATGGTCGGCGCCTTCGTGTACGATCTCTACAAGAACAAGTCGGTGCTCGATTTTGCCGATGCGCAGTATATCGCGCTCGGCTTTGCGGCCGCCTTCGTGGCCGGCCTGATCGTCGTCAAGCTGTTCCTGGAGATCGTCTCGCGCCGCGGCTTCGCGCCTTTCGCGTGGTGGCGCATCGCCGTCGGTACGCTCGGCCTGATCGCCGTCCTGGCCTTCCCGCAGGGCCATCTGCGCAAGTCGGCCGAGATCGCGCCGGCCTACCGGAGCGTGCCCGGCATGCTGGCTCCGGCCGTCAATCTCTGAAGGCTGTCGCGGATCGAAACGCAAGGCGGGCGACCCATCCGGACCGCCCGCTGAAATCTTCCGGACGAAGCGCGCAGCCCATCAGGCCGCGCGGCTCTTCGTGAACTGGCCGTGCACACGATAGGGCCACAGATAGCCGGCCAGCACCGCGGCGAGCGCCTTCGGCTCGATGCCGAGCCCGGCGAGGGTGCGGCCTTGCGCGATCGCCTCTGCCGAAACGACGTTGTCGTGCTTCAGCATCTCGACCTGGTCGACGGTCAGAAGCGCGCCCGGCAGCGCCTGCAGGATGCGCGCCTGGACATGGGCGAGGCCCCACGGCACCGGCGCCAGGATGCGGCGGCGGCCGATCGTCTCAAGCATGAGTTCCATGCATTCCTTGAAGCTCTTCACCTCCGGGCCGCCCAGTTCGTAGACGGTCCCGGGTGTCGCGCGGCCCTCGACGGCGCGCGCCACCGCTTCGGCGACATCGCCGACATAGACCGGCTGGAACTTCGTTTCGCCGCCGCCGATCAGCGGCAGAACGGGGGAGAGACGGGCGATCGCGGCGAAGCGGTTGAAGAACTGGTCCTCGGGGCCGAAGACGATCGACGGCCGCATCACGATCGCGCCGGGAACCCGCTCGCGCACCGAGGCTTCGCCGGCGGCCTTGCTGCGGCCGTAGTCGGCCGCGCTGGCCGGGTCGGCGCCGATGGCGGACAGCTGCACCAGGGTGTCGATGCCGGCCTTGGCGGTGGCCTCGGCAACCACGCGGGCGCCGTTGGCCTGGACGGCCGCGAAGGTCTGGCGACCCGACTCGGCCAGGATGCCGACCAGGTTGACGACCGCATCGGCGCCCTCGACGGCGCGCTCCACCGACCAGCGGTATTCCGGACGGATATTGGCCTGCACGGCCTGGATCTGGCCGACGACGCCGTAGGGCTGCAGGTGGCCGGCGAGATCGGGCCGGCGGACCGCCGCGCGCACGCGCCAGCCTCGTTGCGCCAGGGCGCGGACGACATAGCGGCCGAGGAAGCCGGAGCCGCCGAAGACGGTGGCGAGTTTTCCGTTGAGCGGTGCGGTCATGGCGGGTCCCGGATTGGGCCTTGCCGCAAGCCGGAGCCCGCAGCGGGCTCTTCGCTGCGGCGCAGCGCGGGGTCTGAACGCTGGGTTCATACCGGCTCGGCGCCCGGCTGTGAAGGGCGGGAACGACCGGACCGGCTAGGCCTTTCGCCGGCCGTCGTCCTGCCCGGGCCGTGCCGTCCCGGAAAACGAAGCGGGCGCCCGGTTTCCCGGACACCCGCGGATCGGTGCGAAGGTCACGGCCGCCTTACTTGTCGAGGGCTGCCGTCATGGCGCCCAGCGCCGAAACGCGTCGCTCGGTCTCCTCGACAATGCAGGCCTGGCGTCCGGCGCTGCCGCCGGTCTGTTCGGCGAAGCGGCACAGGCCGGTCAGCGAGGCGCTCCAGGCCGACTGGCTGACATCCACCGCCGCCTTGCCGGTGCCGGCCTTCGCGCGCAGCACCTTCAGGAAGCCGGCCATGCGGCCGTTGGCGCCGCGCAGGGCGTCGGCGAGGCAGGTCGCCTTGGACGAGGCGGATACGGTCCTGCACCTGGCGGCGTCGGTGGTGACGATTGCGTCGGCCGCCATCACGCCCTCGACCCAGGATTCCACGGTCGTGACCCGGGTATAGACGCCCGGATACTTCTTCTTGGCGCAGCCGTTGCCCCAGCTGACGATGCCGGCCTGATACCAAGTCTGGGTGTTGGAATCCTGGACCAGCAGCGGGCCGCCGGAATCGCCCTGGCAGGAGTCCTTGCCGCCCTTCTTCTCGCCGGCGCAGAGCATGCGGTCGGTGATCGAATCCGAGCCGTAGGACTTCCGGCACTTCTTCTGCGACACGACCGGCACCGTGACCTGGTAGAGCTGGGTCGGGTAGCTGGTCGCGCTGCTGGCGTTGGTGTCGCCCCAGCCGATCACGGTGGCGTTGTCCCCGGAATCGGCGAGCGCGGATTGCGCGCTGGTCAGCATGGCCAAGGTCGACGGGCTCGGGATCGCCGAAGCGAGATGGATGACGGCCACGTCGTAGTCCTGGCTGTCCGGATCGTAGTTCGGGTGGATCGTGTAGGCGTCGACGGTGTAGCGGGTGCCGTTGCTGGTCGTGGTGGTCGAAAGGGTCTGGGTGCCGACCAGGACCTGCACGTCAGCCGCGCTGGTCAGATCGTAGACGCAGTGGGCCGCGGTCAGGATCCACTGCGAGGCGATGATGCTGGCGCCGCAGAACTGTCCGTTCCAATCGATCGGCTGGGAGGACTGCACCAGCGCCGCGATATACGGCCACTTGCCGGATTGCGCGACCGTGCCGCCGATGATCTTCGTCTCGACTTCCTTGGTCGCGGCCGGTCCGTCCGTGCGGCTGAGCACCGCCGCGTCGCGCTCGGAAATGGCGCGGCTGATCCAGTTGTCGCCTGCGGCAGCCGGAACCACGGTCGCGGCGCTGGCCGCGAGCCCGAACAGGAGCCCGGCCGCTCCGCGCCGGCGGGAACGAACGGATCGCAGGTTCGACATCGGAATTCCTCCACGCGAGGCCGCACGACCGGCGGCTTGAGGGGCGCAATTGCCCCGAAAAAATCTGTGGGCGACCGAATCCGACTCACGGCCGCCAGCGGCGCGCATGTTCGGTGAAGTCGCGTTTCCCCGCAACAGAGCGGCAACGCGTCTCCCGCCACGAACATCCGAGACCCTCATTGACAAGCCCGTCCCGAAGCCGTAATCACGCCGCCGTTGCCCAGGTGGCGGAATTGGTAGACGCGCTGGTTTCAGGTACCAGTGGTGAAAGCCGTGGAGGTTCGAGTCCTCTCCTGGGCACCAATCAACAGCGGAGCTGTTGATTGGACGTTAAGATCGGCACCCACATCCGAACAATGCGGTGGAAGACGATCTTTGCGGACGGAATCGATCGGTTCGGCGAGAGCGAGAGATGCTCGCTTGATGGACCCAAGCAACGCGGTTTGCGTCGGCCTTTTCGAGATAGCCGAATCGTTGCTACGGCTGATCGAAGCGCCGTAACGAGGACTCAGATCCCTTGCGTGCCATGGTCGTTGGCTTTCCAAAAACCGGGACGACGACCATCACCCGTGCATTGTCGACGGCCGGCTGGCGCACGGCGCATTGGCGAATCAACGAGGGTTTCGTCGGCATTCTGATCCAGGCCAACATCGAGGCCGGCCGTCCGGCCTTTGCGGGTCTGGAACGCTACGACGCGGTGACGCAGGCGGATGTCTGCCTGCCCGGCCGAGGGCTCAATTTCTGGCCCAATCTCGACCTGACGGTGCTCGACACGATTCGCCGGGACTATCCCGACTGTCTCTTCATCTTGAACACGCGCGATCCGGCCAAGACCATCGCCAGCATGCGCGGCTGGGGGCGGTTGCATCGTCGGATCATGCTTGCCGAGGTCCCGGGACTGCCGAAAGGGTGTGGCCGGTCGGATGCGGAACTGGAGCGGTGGATCCAGGCCCATTATGCGGCCGTCCGGCTCCGCTTCGGCGTCGACCCCCGCTTCGTCGAGTTCGACATCGAGGATCCTGCGGCGCGCGACATTCTGGCGGCCGCCACGGGACTCGACCTGGTCTGGTGGGGTCGTGCCAACCGCACGAACCTGGCACGCCAATCCACCGGCGGAACGCAGGGATCGAGTGGCGGGTCCGGGTCGCGCATCGCCCGGAAGGGAAAGACCTCGGGCGTCGGACCGAACCGGCGGCCGGCCATGCTGCGCTGGTTGAAGCGTCTGATGAAGCGCAATAAGACGGTGCGGTAGACGGATTGCGGCGCTCAGAGCGCCTTTTTGCGGCCGACGCGCGCGATCGTGCCGGCGGCCTCGGACGATGGGCGCAACTGCTCGCCGGGCTTCAACGCGATCCGCGCCGTCGGCACCCGCAATCTCTGACCGATGCCGGACCAGCGCTGGCGCAACGCCCGCGACAGCCGGAATAGCGGCGAGGCTTCGGCTGCCTCGAGCCGCGCAGCCAGTTCGGCCATGTCGGCGCGGACCGCGGGGGCGACGGCGAGCAGGTCCGGACAATGGAAATCGTTCAAGTCGAGGGACTTGAACAACTGGGCCGGATTGCCGCGTTTTTTCTGCGGCTGTCCCGCCGCGATGGTGCCGCGGCCGCGTGCGATCTTGCCCAGGAACTCCGTTTCCGATTTGACCGCATAGTGATGGACCCGGCCGGCGGCGGGCCGGATCTCCTGTGAAATTCCGTGAAGCTTGCCGAACTGCACCGGCGTCTCGTCCGGATGGACGGCGATGCCTTCGCTGAGGAAGGGGGCATGCACGTTGACGAGCGCGATCCGATCGCAGCGCGTCACCGATTTGAGATGACCGTTGACGGCTTGCTGTGGCGAAGAGGCCGACAGGAAGCGCTCTATGATCAGGCCCTCACCGGGGTCCTTCCGGCCGGACGATCCGAACACACGCCAATTGAATCCGACCTGCGAGACCTCGTCGTCGAAGCGGCGCAAAAGCTCGGGAAGGGTGCTGGCGCGCTCGAGAACGAGATACTCGTCGAGATCGAGAAACATCACCCATTCGGTGCGGCAGCAGCGGACGGCGTCCGTATAGGCATAAAATTGCGGGCCGCGACGGGGCCGGTCGGGCTGCCGGCGAAAGGTGATCACCCCAAGGGCTGCCAGCCCGGCCAGGAACTTCGCGCTGCCGTCGGTGCTGCCGTTGTCGTAGACGACGATCTCCTTGAAGCCGAGCCGTCGGTGATAGGCGATCCACTCCAGCAGATAGGGGCCTTCGTTCTTCGCGCAGGCCACCAGGGTGACGTCGGTCATCAGGCGGTCGCTTCTCTTGCCGGTACGCAGACAGTTGGAATTGTCATCCTATACCAATGCAGGTGGCGCCCGTCGACCCACACCGCGGCGGTCGTGCTGCCGATCGGCTGGCCGCCCTCTGGGCAGCGGTCCTCGACCTGGGGCTAAGCCGGTGGCCGGCGCCTGCCCGTCAGACGTCCGCTGCCCGTCAGACGTCCGCCGACGGCATGATCCGGGTGATGGCGGCCTGCAGTTCCTGAACGATGAACGGCTTCTGCAATGCGGGGACATCGCGTCCGAAATCGTCGATGGCACCCGGGCCATAGCCGGTGGCAACGATGAACGGGATGCCGCGATGGCGCAGATCATCGGAAACGACGGTGCTGCGTATCCCGTCGATATTGATGTCCAGGATCGCAAAGGCAATCTCGGACGCGCGCGCCACGTCAAGAGCTTCCTTGATGTCGTCCACCAGAGTGACCTGACGCCATCCGAGCTCGTTGAGCATATCTTCAATCAACATTGCCACGATGGGCTCGTCTTCCAGAACGAGAACCAGTTTCGATCTTGCTTCTATCATTCATGCTCCTGGGTCTTGATTTGAATTGTTAGGAGAATAGGACGCTTGAAGTTCAATTCTGTTCCCGGACGTCTGGAGATGCTCATGAACGCGTCGTGCATACCGGATCCTGCATGTCGACCCGGTCGCCACCCCGTGATCAGGCAGATCGGTGGAAACACATGGTCTCGTGATCATCGCCGTGATAGGACACCCGGCCCGCAGGATCTGGACCGAGCTGTACACGATGACCATCCGCTACCATGTCGGCGACTTGCCGGATCTGTCCCGCTACCAGGGCAGCGTCGCCATCGATACCGAGACCATGGGCCTCAACCCGCATCGCGATCGCTTGTGCGTGGTGCAGTTGTCGCCCGGCGACGGCACCGCCGATGTCGTCAAGATCCGGCTCGGCCAGACGCGGGCGCCGAACCTGGAAAAGCTCTTCGCCGACGAAGGCATCCTGAAGCTGTTCCACTATGCCCGGTTCGATCTCGGCGTCATCTACCACACTTTCGGCATCATGCCGGCGCCGGTCTATTGCACCAAGATCGCATCCAAGCTCGTGCGCACCTACACGGATCGGCACGGCCTCAAGGATCTGACCCGCGAACTGGTCGGGGTCGAACTGTCCAAGCAGCAGCAGAGCTCCGATTGGGGGGCTGACGATCTGACCGAGGCCCAGCTCGCCTATGCCGCCTCAGACGTGTTGCACCTGCATCAGCTCAAGGCCCGACTGGATCCGCTGCTGGCCCGCGAGGGCCGCACCGAGATTGCCGAGGCCTGTTTCCGGTTTTTGCCGACTAGAGCCCGTCTCGACCTGCTCGGCTGGATCGAATCGGATATTTTCGACCATTCATAAGCCACACCACACGCCGAGGCTGATCCGGGCTGGCCGATCGCAGTTGCAGAAGCCGGCCCGCCATACCATGCTGCGATGCGGAACCGATCGGCTCCGCACCTGCCGACCGTGAAGTCCGACCGACGGTTTCCGCCCGGTCCCCTGATCCGGATAGTCCGAGACGATGCTGAAGCGTCCGCCCCGCCCCAGTGCCGAAACGCCGCCGGACGCCGTCCGGGTGGCAACGGGGCGGTTTGCGGCTACTACGGAACGGCGCGCAGCGCGCCGTCATTCGACGCTGGTCCGGCTGCTCAAGGTCGTGCTGCCGATCCTGGCCCTCGGCGTGGCCGGCGTGGTTGGACTGCGCGTGTTTCTGTTCAGCTTCGCCCCGGACCTGAAGCTGCCGACGGTGCTCTTCTCCCGCGACGGATTGACCATGGTGGAGCCTCATCTGAGTGGCCGGTCCAAGGACCGCGCCTATGAGGTGACGGCCCTGCGCGCGGTGCAGAATCTCACCGACACCAAGAAGGTGCGTCTGGAGAAGGTGAGCGCCCGAATCGAGCTTGCCGACCGTCAATGGGCCAAGGTCGCCGCCGAGGGCGGGCTCTATGATGGTGGGCAGGAGACCCTGCGTCTCGAACAGGGTCTGGTAGTGACCACGTCGAACGGCTATCGCGCGGCGACCGACGGCGCCGACTTCGATCTGAAGTCGGGCCGGATCGTCAGCCGCGGCGCGGTTCAGGTCGAGGGACCCGCCGCCACGATCGAGAGCGAAGCGCTTGAGATCGCCGACAACGGCCACAGCTTCCTGTTCACCGGCCGGGTCCGGTTGAACCTGCGGCCGGCCGAAACCGACCGCTCATCCCCCGCGGCAGCGACCCGGCCGAACGGCTCGGAGCGATTGGCCGGATCCGATGGCGCGTCGCGTTCCCTGCCCCAGTGAGGACTTATGCCCCGCGTTCTGACCGTTCTCCTCGCCCTCGCTCTTGCCCCCGCGGCCCTTCCGGCTGCCGATGCCTTCGCCCAAGGCTCGATGTCCGAGGCGTTCAAGGGTTTCGGCGCCAACCGCAAGGATCCGATCCAGATCGAGGCCGACAGCCTTGAAGTGCGCGACAAGGAATCGGTCGCGCTGTTCAACGGCAATGTCCTGGTGCGCCAAAGCCAGACGGTGATGAAGGCGGCGCGGCTCAAGGTCTTCTACGATTCAAAGCCCGGCCAGGAGGGCGGCACCGGCTTGCCGTCGAACCAGCAGTTCCGCCGGCTCGAAGCCGATGGGCGCGTGATCATATCGCAGGGCGATCAGACCGTGACCGGCGAACAGGGCTGGTTCGACATGAAGTCCGAGGAGGCGATGATCACCGGCGGTGTGGTGCTGACTCAGGGCAAGAACGTGGCGCGCGGCGAGCGCCTCGCGATCGATATGAAGACGGGCCAGTACCGGCTGGACGCGGCGAAGGGCTCGGGGCGCGTGCAACTGATCCTGGAGCCGGCTGCCGCCAAGGGCGCCGGCGGCAAGCCGTGATCGGAGCGAGCGTCGACGTCGCGACCGAGGCGCAACAGGCGTGGAGACCGGCTTGGCTCTGAGTTCGGACAGGACGGCGCCGGCGACCTCTGGCGCCAGCGCCATGGCGAGGCCGGCCGGCCGCAGCGCGGGCGGACACGATCAGGCGCGCGACGGCGTCGGCGCCGAGGGGCTGATCGTGGCCGGTGTCGCCAAGAGCTACAAGCGGCGACAGGTCGTGCGCGACGTGAGTCTGATCGTCCACCGTGGCGAGGCGGTCGGACTGCTCGGGCCCAACGGTGCCGGGAAGACCACGGTCTTCTACATGATTACCGGTCTGATCCGCCCGGATCACGGCGACATCGCACTCGACGGCTATGCCATCACGGGCCTGCCGATGTATCGCCGGGCGCGGCTGGGCATCGGCTACCTGCCGCAGGAGGCCTCGATCTTTCGCGGTCTGACCGTCGAGGAAAACATTCTTGCCGTGCTGGAGGTGGTCGAGCCCGACCGCGCCCGGCGGCGCGAGCAACTCGACGAACTGCTCGATGAGTTCCGCATCGACCATCTGCGCAAGTCGCCCGCCATCGCCCTGTCGGGCGGCGAGAGGCGGCGCTGCGAGATCGCCCGGGCCCTGGCCAGCCGGCCCTCCTTCATGCTGCTCGACGAACCCTTCGCCGGCATCGATCCGATCGCAGTCGGCGAAATCCAGGCGCTGGTCGTGCATCTGACGCGGCGCGGCATCGGCGTCCTGATCACCGATCACAATGTCCGCGAAACGCTCGGCCTGATCGACCACGCCTATATCATTGCCGCCGGATCCGTTCTGACCGAAGGCCGTCCGCGCGAAATCGTCGAAAACCCCGATGTCCGCCGTCTTTACCTCGGCGAGCAATTCAGTCTTTGAATCGGTCCCGACCATGCGATAACTGAAGAAGACGCAAATTCCGGACCAGTTTCGCGGCGACCCGCGCGACCGTCCGGCGGGATCGATCGGGACGCGATGGCGCTTTCTGCGAAGCTGGAACTGAGACAGAGCCAGTCGCTGGTGATGACGCCGCAGTTGATGCAGGCGATCAAGCTGCTCCAGCTCGGCAGCCTCGATCTGGTCGCCTATGTGGAGGCCGAACTCGAACGCAATCCGCTGCTCGACCGCGACGAAGGCGAGGAACGCCGGGCCGATCGGGAGGCGCCCGACGGCGGCGGCGCAGCCGAGGCCGGGACGGCCCCGGAGGCTCCGGCCGGTCCCGACGGTCCGGGCTCCGGCGACGGCGAGCCGTCCGCCGACTGGGCCGAGCCGAGCTTCGAGACCGCCACGGCCATGTCGGAACGGCTCGATACCGACATGACCAATGTTTTTCCGGACGACGCCGCCGGCGGCGAGCGTCCGCTCGATCCGGGCCTGATGGTCGGCGACAGCTGGGCGGGCTCCGGCGCACGCTCGGGCCCGGGCGGCGACGACGAATACAATCTCGAGGCCTTCGTGGCGGCTGAGACCTCGCTCGCCGATCATCTCGCCGAGCAGCTGGCGCTGGCCGTCACCGATCCGGTCCGCCGCCTGATCGGCCACTACCTGATCGACGCGGTCGACGAGGCCGGCTACCTGCGCACCGATCTGGATTCGGTCGCCGAGAAGCTCGGCTGCCCGGTCGCGCTGGTCGAGGAGGTGCTCGCGGTCCTGCAGGGCTTCGATCCGTCCGGCGTCTGCGCGCGCGATCTCAGGGAATGCCTGGCCATCCAGCTGCGCGAGCGCGACCGCTACGACCCGGCCATGCGCAAGCTGATCGAGAATATCGAACTCTTGGCGCGGCGCGACTTCGCGCAGCTGCGCAAGCTGTGCGCCGTCGACGACGAGGACCTCGTCGAGATGATCGGCGAGATCAAGGCGCTCGATCCCAAGCCGGGCAACCGCTTCGGCAGCGCGCCCGTGCAGCCGGTCGTCCCGGACGTGATCGTGCGGGCCGGGCCGGACGGCGGCTGGCTGATCGAGCTCAACACCGAGACGCTGCCGCGGGTTCTTGTCAACCAGACCTACTACGCCACCGTCGCCAAGGGGGCGAAGGGCGAGAAGGACAAGCAGTATCTGTCCGATTGCCTGCAGAGCGCCAACTGGCTGGTCAAGAGCCTCGACCAGCGCGCCAAGACGATCATCAAGGTGGCGAGCGAGATCGTCCGTCAGCAGGATGCCTTCCTGGCCTACGGCGTCCAGCATCTGCGTCCGTTGAACCTGCGCATGATCGCCGATGCGATCGGCATGCACGAGTCCACGGTCAGCCGCGTGACGTCGAACAAGTACATGGCGACCAGCCGCGGCATCTTCGAGTTCAAATACTTCTTCACCTCGTCGATCGCCTCGTCCGAGGGCGGCGAGGCCCATTCGTCCGAGTCGGTCCGCCACCGCATCAAGGATATGATCGATGCCGAGGCGCCGAACGACATCCTGTCGGACGACACGATCGTGAAGCTCCTGCGCGAAGCCGGTATCGACATCGCCCGCAGGACGGTCGCCAAGTATCGCGAGGCGATGAACATCCCGTCCTCGGTCCAGCGTCGGCGCGAAAAATCGCTCGGCTGACAGCGATCCGTCATGCGCTCGCCGCAGCGCCGACGGTCGGAACCGGCGGCGTCAGGCGGCGCGTCGGCGTCCCCGCATCGCGGGGTTCGGCCGGCCGGTTGCGCCGCAACGACCCGCATCCGGCCAAAATCGTCGGTCCGGCGGCAGAACGGCCTGGAATCGACGCGAAGGCGCGCCATATCTTGAGTCTGGACGGATGCATCGCCGTCCTTGCGGGCGGCGACGCGGAGAATGCCGGATTTGACAAGACCAGCGGCAATGTTATGAGACCGCCCCCATTGCCGCCGCGCCTGAACGGACGGGGCAGATGAAAAAATGCGGGGCCGCCCGGTGCGGACCGTCGCCAAGGAGGTCGCATCCCATGGGCTTGAGGGTTTCGGGCAAGAACGTCGACATCGGCGAATCTCTGCGCACCCATGTGGAGGGCCGGATCGCCGAGACCCTGGGCAAGTATTTCAACGGCACCTGGAACGGCCATGTCACGGTCGAGAAGGATGGCCACGGCTTCCGAACGGAATGCGCGCTCCATCTCGGCACCGGGGTGACGCTGCAGTCTGAGGGCCAGGCGCACGAGCCCTATCCGAGCGTCGACCAGGCGGCCGAGCGGATCGCCAAGCAGCTGCGCCGCTACAAGCGCAAACTGCGTGACTATAATAACGGCAGCGCTCGCGCCGAGGCGGTCGAGGGAACCTATCGCGTCATCGAGGCGATTGCCGACGAGGACGAGGTGCCGGCCGACTACAGCCCGGTCGTCATCGCCGAGACCACCAAGACTTTGAAGACCCTTACGGTCGGCAGCGCGGTCATGGAACTCGACCTGACCCATGCACCCTTCGTGGTATTCCTGAATGCCGGCAATGGCGGCCTGAACGTCGTCTATCGGCGCCGTGACGGAAATATCGGCTGGATCGATCCGACATTGCCTGCAACCTCGGCTTGATCCGGTCGACCCGGTCCGGCAGTGTCATGACCGGGCGACGCGGGGCACCCCGCTTCGCCCGGCCGGACCTTCCATCCGGTCGAACAGTACCCGATCCCGATTCCGAGCTTGACGCGCCAGACGACCCGACCCGACCGTTCCGCGCATGGCGCCGGAGCCGGCGGCGGGCTCCTTTCCGGACCCATCGATGGACTTGAGCGACATTCTCGACCTCGGCGCCGTCATCCCGGCGCTCAAGGCCAATTCCAAGAAGCAGGCGTTTCAGGATTTGGCGACGCGTGCCGCGAAGGTGACGGGGCTCGGCGAACGCGAGATCTTCGACACGATCCTGCAGCGCGAGCGTCTCGGCTCGACCGCCGTCGGACGGGGCATTGCCATTCCGCACGGCAGGATCGACGCCCTGCCGACGTTGGTCGGCCTGTTCGCACGGCTTGAGCGCCCGGTCGATTTCGACGCGATCGACGATGCGCCGGTCGACCTGATCTTCATGCTGCTGGCGCCGGAGGGCGCCGGTGCCGACCACCTGAAGGCGCTCGCCCGGGTCGCTCGGGTGTTGCGCGACCCGGCCATCGCCGCCAAGCTGCGCGCTGCCAACGATGCCGACGCGCTCTACAGCGTGCTGACCCAGCCGCTCGCCTCCCACGCGGCCTGACCGGCCTTGGCGGCCGGCCTCGACCCTCGTGAGTGTGCCGTCGGGGCTTGCGGTTTCGGCTGCGTGCCGGGCCTGCGGCGTTCAGTGGACGCTGACCGTCGTCAACTCGTTTTCCAGGGCGCCGGCGACCGCAACGTCGCGCGAATCCGCGAGCAGGATCGGCGCGCCGCTGGCATTGATCAAAGCCCAGATGGTCACGCCCGGCGCGATGCGCGGCACGTTCGGGAACAGACCCGGAAGCTCTTCGGATTTGAGTTCGCGCAGATAGGCAACCTCGCCTTCGCCCAGATGGGCGAATTCGGCCGTCTCCATCACGGCCTTGGCGGCATGGTCCTCGGTCATGTGAATTCTCCTCGATAAGGTTCGACCCGGCGTCCGCACCGGGCGGACGTCGACGGGGTCAAGACCGGTGCGCTGCCGGTGCCCCGGTCGGCGGTCCGCCTTCAGTCGCTGGTCGCGATGTCGATCTTCCGGATCACCCGCTCCGGCTCCGGCCGGGCAAGATCGATCGACAGCAGGCCGTCCTTCAGCTCCGCGCCGATCACCTCAATGCCTTCCGCGAGCACGAAGGCCCGCTGGAACTGGCGCGCCGCGATGCCGCGGTGCAGGAAGTGACGGTCGCGGTCATCCTCGGTCTGGCGGCCGCGGATGACGAGCTGCTTCTCCTCCAGCGTCACGTCGAGCTGGTCGCGCGTGAAACCGGCCACCGCCAGGGTGATGCGCAGCACGTCGCCCCGGTCGCCAGGACGCAACAGGCGTTCGATATTGTAGGGTGGGTAGCCGTCGTTGGCGGCCTTGGAGACACGGTCCAGGACGCGCTCGATCTCGTCGAAACCGAGCAGAAACGGGCTCGAGAAGCCCGTGAGGCGTGACATGATCGAGGCCCTCCGTCGAAGCGACCCGTAGGCTTCCGGACCCCTCGGGCATCCGGCCGGGTCCGGTCGGACCCGTTACCGCAATATGGGTCGGCTTCGAACGAGGTTCAAGACGGTCCCGGGCGGCCGGCGGGCGCCCGGCGCCGACCGGCGTCAGACCGGATATTTCATCTTTGCGAGATCGTAGCCGGTCGCCGCCGCG
Source organism: Prosthecodimorpha staleyi (assembly GCF_018729455.1). Taxonomy (NCBI): domain Bacteria; kingdom Pseudomonadati; phylum Pseudomonadota; class Alphaproteobacteria; order Hyphomicrobiales; family Ancalomicrobiaceae; genus Prosthecodimorpha; species Prosthecodimorpha staleyi. The sequence continues at coordinate 248,220 of NZ_JAHHZF010000007.1, forward strand.
AAGGCCCGGTTCTCCGGCCGGAAGGCTTCGATCAGCCGCTCGCGATGCGGCGTCGGATCGAACAGCGTGTTGTTCTCGATGACCCAGCGGAATCCGGCCTCGTCGGCTTGCAGCTGCTCCGGGGTGAACATGTTGCCGCGCTTGCGCAGGGCGGTGCGGTTGCGCTTCAGCTTCATGATGTGGCTCTCGTCGGAGGCCGTGCGGCGCCGGTGCGGCAGGCCCGGCGGCATCGTGATGCCCTCGTCGGCGAAGACGCGCCGCAGCATGGACTGGTCCCCGGTCACATCTTCGAACGGCACGAAGGCGACCCGGACGCCGGCCTCCGCCGCGGCGCGCCGGACGTGATCGTAGAAGAGGCTCGCGGTGACCGAACGCCAGGACGAGGCGGTGGCGAAGTCGTCCGATTGCTCGGACAGGAAATGTCCGAAGGTGAACGGATAGCCGGTGCGGATCAGGTGCTTCCAATAGGAGGTCAGGAAGGGCAGCTGGCTGCGCATGACCACGACCACCAGCGCCTCGGGGCCGAACAGGCGCCCCGCGGTCTGGATGATACCCTCGAGGCGACGGCGCGGCTCGTTGAAGAAGATGAAGCCGGCGCCGGACAGGACTTCGTCGGAGACCAGCAGCTTCGCCGGATCGCCCTTGAAACCGCGCACCGTGGCGTCGAGCTCGGCGCGCATCGCGGCGATTTCGCCGTCCGACAGGATGCGGTCCGACGGCAGCGCGTCACGGAAGATGTCGCGGATCGCCTTGGTCGGGTAGAGGCTCTCGCGGAAGCGCGGCGGTTCGCCCAGAAAGGTCCGGCGCATCCAGTCCCTGACCGCCTCGAGCCCCGTTGCATTCGCCCCCTTGCCCAGGAAGGTCGTGCCCCTTGCCTGGATGAACAGGACCTGCAGGCTGGTCGATGCGCATTTCGGCAGGCCGACATGGATGATCTTGGACATCGGGCGCGGGTTCCTGCGCTGTTCGGACCCGGCCGGGCCGGATGCAGCGCCACCCGGTCCCCTCCGCCGGGACGGTCCCGGCGGGCTTCTCTTGGACTGGATTTCCCGCCGTGTCGACCGGAAACCGCCGGGATCCGCCATTCCACCCGCCCCGACTTCCCGATCCCGGGACCCGCTCGCCGCAATAGACGACAACCGCATGAAACCGCCTTGCGTACCGCCCCGACATCCCCTAATTAGGCGCCTCTATGGACTGGAGAGGTGGCCGAGCGGTCGAAGGCGCACGCCTGGAAAGTGTGTATACGGGAAACCGTATCGCGGGTTCGAATCCCGCTCTCTCCGCCAATCAACTCAAAAATAGTTTCTCCACCCGTGATTTGGGCGGGAAAACTTCGTTAATCCCGAAGGATATGACGGAAGGCCGTGAACTAGCGGCCTTGCTGGCCGAGCCAAATTCTCCGTCTGAGGCCTGAATTCTCCGGACCTATGTACCTCGCGTCTTTAGAACACAGCTCGGGAACTGGCTGAATTCAGCCGACTTTGAGAACGGCGAGCTTTGTACCAATTCGATTTTGCGACCAGCTTTCGAATGGAGTCCCGATGACGTTGCCCCCAGTTTCTATCCAGCCTTGAGTTCGTTCCGGCGGTTGGATTGGCCCTCCCGGCCGGGTTGAGCGTCGAGGGCTGACGCAGAGCTATTCACGCTTCGTAGCGTCTGATCCCGCCGCGGGTGGAACGTGGCCGCGAAGTCCATCGGCGTCTGCCATCCAAGCTTCGAGTGCGGCCTTGTGGTGTTGTAGTCGATCCGCCGGTTGCGTGATCGTCTGCTCTCCACGGATCGCGTCCGGCGCGACCTTCGCCGTGAACTCCGCAGCGGACCGCTTCCCCGTCCCCGTCCCCGTTCCCATCATCGGGCTCGTCCTGCCTCAGGGCGAACCGAGCCTGGCTGCCCGTCGGGCTTCGGGAACGACCTCAGTCTCCGGGGGGCCATCACCCGCCACCCCCAGCGCCACCCTCGGACCGGGATCACCAGACCTCGATCTATGATCTAATTTGCGCAACTTATTCGCGGCCGCTTTGCGCTTTTGTTTCCATTTCCGAGCTGCCTTAATGTCGTGGACCGCCGGTTTCGCCTCAACCGGCCGAGCGAGAAATCCCTCATGATCGTTGCCCGCGCGCCGAAGACCGTTCATCAGATTCTGGCGGAAACGCTGGCGCGGCAGGGCGTTGAGGCCCTGTTCGGGCTGGTCGGCGACGCCAATCTGTTCATGACCGACGCCTTCGTACGCGCCGGATCGGGCCGCTACGTCGCCTGCCTGCACGAGGCCGCCGCGGTTCTTGCCGCTCTCGGCTATGCGCAGGTTTCTGGCCGCACCGGCGTCGCCACCATCACGCATGGCCCGGCGCTCACCAACGTGGTGACCGCGCTGGTGGAAGGCGTCAAGGGTGGCATTCCCATCGTTCTCGTCTGTGGCGACACGCCGCCCGGTGATACCCAGCACCTGCAGAAGATCGACCAGCGCAAGATCGTCGACGCCACCGGCGCCGGCTTCGTCGAGATGGCCTCGGCCGCGACCGCCGGCGCCGACCTCGCCCATGCCTTCCGGCAGGCCGCCGCCGAACGCCGCCCGGTCGTGTTCAACATGCGGGTGGACCTGCAGTGGACCGCCGCCGCCGAGGGGGCCCCGGCGGTCGGGTTCCCCCCGTCGGAGCGCGCCGCCGCACCCGACGGCGACGCCCTCGACGACGCTCTCGGCATCATCGCCTCGGCGCGCCGCCCGCTGATCCTGGCGGGGCGCGGCGCCATCGACGCGCGGGACGCCCTGCTGGCGCTGGCCCGCCGGCTCCAGGCGCCGGTCGCCACCACGCTCAAGGCCTCCGGCCTGTTCCACGACGATCCGTTCGACCTCGGCGTGTTCGGCGGCCTGTCTCGGCCGGCGACCGTCGACGCGATCCTTCGAGCGGACTGCATCGTCGCCTTCGGCGCCAGCCTCAGCAAGCACACCACCGAGACCGGCGCCTACACGCGGGACAAGCGGATCGTCCAGATCCTGCCCGATGACAAGCCGAACGATCGGCGCAACCGGCCGACCCTTCTCCTCCACGGTGACGCCGCGAAGACCGCCTGCGTCATGGTCGAGCGCTTCGATCTCGCCGAGATCCCGCCGAGCGGCTTCGCCGACGAGGACCTGAGGCAGGCGCTCGAAAGAGACCGCGCGGCCGTCGCCGAGATCCCCGCCTTCCGCCCGACCAGGCCGGGAACGGTCGATTTCGTGCCGGCCCTGCGCACCCTCGACCGCGCCATCGATCGCGACCGCACCCTGGTCGCCGATCTTGGTCGCTTCGTCACGTCGGGCTGGCGCGCGCTTCCCGTCACGGCGCCGAACCGCCTCGTCTACACCAGCCATTTCGGCTCGATCGGCTGTGGCCTGGGCGAGGCCATCGGCGCCGCGTGCGCCACCCGCGGCCAGACGGTTCTGATCGTCGGCGACGGCGGTTTTCAGTTGTCAGGCTTCGCCGAACTCTCGACCGCCGTGCGCGAGCGGCTCGACCTGGTGGTCATCATCTGCAACGACGGCAGCTACGGCGCCGAACACGTCCAGTTCACCAACCGGACGATGGATCCGGCCCTGTCGCTGATCCCGTCGCCCGATTTCGCGGCGGTGGCCACCGCGCTCGGCGCGGCGGCCGTGACGGTGCGCGGCACGGACGATCTCGCCGCCGCCGTCGCGCTCGCCGGCCGGGGCGGCGGGGTGCGGCTGATCGATCTCAGGCTCGACCCCGATCATGTCGACATGAGCTGACCACGCGTCGGAGACCGCTCGCCGGATCCGTCCGTCTCACCCGGCTGGCAGAGCGAAGACTGGACCGCCAAGACCCGGAAGGGAACCACAACCGAAGGAACTCGCAGATGAACTTCACTCGCCGCAGCTTCTTGCAGACGAGCGCCGGCCTCGCCGGGCTTGCCGCCTTCGACCTTCCCGCCTTCTCCCAGAGCGACAAGTTCATCGTCAACATGTTCGGTGGCCGCTGGGAGGACGACTGGCGCAAGTTCGTCATGCCGAAATTCGCCAAGCAGATCGGCAAGCCGTTCGATCTCGACATCGGCCTCGGCATGGGCTGGATCTCCAACTTCCGCGCAGCCGGTCCCGATCGCCCGCCGTTCCCCGCGGTGATGCTGAACGAGAAATACACGGCGATGATCCGCAACGACGGCTTCTTCGAGGAGCTGACGCCGGCATTGGTTCCCAATATGGCCGACTTGATCGAGCCCGCGATCCTCAAAGGCAAGACCGCGGTCACTGGCATGCTGGCGCCGCTCGTCCTCGCCTACCGCAAGGACATGGTCGACCGGCCGCCGAAGGGCTGGGCCGACCTGTGGGATGCGCGCTTCCGCGGCAAGCTCGGCCTCTACAAGATCACCAACTCGGCCGCCACAATGATGGCGCTGTGGGCAGGCGAACATTTCGGTTCCGGCCGCAGCGATGTCGCGACAGCCGTCGCCAAGTTCAAGGAACTCGCTCCCTTTCCGCAGATCGGCTATTCGGCGCAGCTGACCCCGCTCATGACCCAGGGTCAGATTGCGGTGGCGCCGATCGACATCGGCGAAGTCAAGGCCATGCAGGAGCAGGGCATACCGGTCGACTACGTCGTCCCGGCGGAAGGCATGTTTGTCTTCGATCACTCCTTCAGCGTATTCAAGAGCCATCCAAACAAAAAACTCGGCGAAGACTATATCAACTTCGTCCTGAGCCCCGAGATCCAACTCTGGATGGCGGAGAACTGGCTGATCGCCCCGACCAACAAGACCGTCAAGCTGCCCGCCTCCCTGCAAAAGTGGCCGCTCCAGGCGGACATCGTGTCGAAGGCCATCCGCTTCGACTGGGATGAGACGCTCGCCCTCATCCCAAAGCTCAACGACCTCTGGGACCGTACGATCTGAGCCATGGCCACGGTGGAGGTGAAGAATCTGCGCAAGCAGTACCGGAATGTCGTCGCCCTCGACGGCGTCTCGCTGGAGGCGCGCGCGGGCCAGATGGTGACGCTGCTCGGCCCATCGGGCTGCGGCAAGAGCACCACGTTACGCTGTCTGGCGGGCTTTCTCGAGCCCGACGGCGGCGACGTCCGGATCGACGGCGAGAGCATCCTGTCTATCCCCTCCAACCGCCGCGGCTTCGGCGTCGTGTTTCAGAACTACGCCCTCTTCCCGCACATGACCGTAGCCGAGAATGTCGGCTACGGTCTCAAGCTGCGCAAATGCGCCAAGTCCGAGATCCACGCCCGCGTGGTCGAGGTGTTGCGGCTGGTCCGCCTCACCGGCCTAGAAGACCGCCTGCCGCGCGAGATCTCGGGTGGCCAGCAGCAGCGCGTCGCCCTGGCGCGTGCCCTGGTGCTCAAGCCGAGGCTCCTCCTCCTCGACGAACCGCTCGCCAATCTCGATGCCCGTCTGCGCGACGAGGTGCGCTGGCTGGTGCGAGACCTGCAGCAGCAATCCGGCATCACGGCCTTCTACGTGACCCACGACCAGTCGGAGGCCATGGCGATCTCCGACATGGTCGCGGTGATGAAGGCCGGCCGGGTGGCACAGTTCGCCAGCCCTCGCGAGATCTATCAGCGCCCGGCCGAGCGCTACGTCGCCAACTTCACCGGCGAGGCCAATATCCTCACCTGCCGCACTGCGGTGCCGGCCGGCGAGACGCGCATGCGTGTCGGCGTCGGCGGCGCCGACTTGGAGGTCGACTGCGCCCCAGCCGCCCGCACGGCCGGCGATGTCGAACTGCTGCTCCGGCCCGAGGCCTTGCGCCTCGCCGCACCCGGCGACACCGCCGCCTTCCGCGGCATTGTCACCAAATGCGCCTTCCTGGGCGCCTCTCAGCATTGCGAGATCGAACTCCACGACGGCAACATCCTGAAGCTCGCCGCGCCGCCCAATGCCCGCGTCGTGCCCGGCGAGAACGCCGGCGTCGTCATCGACTGCACCCACGCCTGGGCCATGCCGAAGGTGCCGGCATGAGACGCGCGGCGCGACTGCAGCTGCTGCTCGGTCTGCCGGCCGTGGCGCTGATCTTCGTGTTCATGATCCTGCCGATCACCAACATGGTCGAGATGAGCTTCCGCACGCCCGGCGTCACTGAGCCGTTCGGCAACGACTACACGTTGATGCATTACGGGCGCGTCCTCGGCGATCCCTACTACTGGGGGGCCCTCGGCCGTTCGCTGCTCGTTGCGACCACCGTCACGGTCCTCTGCCTGATCGTCAGCTACCCGGTCGCCTGGCACCTGTCCAAAGCCGATGGGCTGAAGATGGTCATCCTCTACGCGCTGATCGCCTCGCCGCTGATGACCGGCGTGCTGGTGCGCAATTTCGGCTGGATGATCATCGCGGCGCTGAACGGGCCGCTCAACCAGTCGCTCCTCGGCCTCGGCCTCGTCGACCGGCCGCTGCGGCTCCTGTTCACGCAAGGTCTCGTGGTCCTGGCGCTCGTCCACGTCTTCATGCCGTTCATGGTGCTGCCGATCAACAACGCCATCCGCAACATCTCGCCGAGCCTCGTCGAGGCGGCCGCCTCGATGGGCGCTTCGCGGTCCGCCACCTTCCGCGACATCGTGTTGCCGCTGAGCTTCCCGGGCATCCAGGCCGGCGTGACCCTCGTCTTCGTGCTCGCGATCGCCGCCTACGTCACCCCCGCCCTGCTCGGCGGCCAGATGGTCACCTACATGCCGACGCAGATCATCGCCGAACTGACCGGCACCTTCCGCTGGCCGCTCGGCTCCACGCTCGCCATTGGGCTCTCGCTGACCACCCTTCTGGTGGTCGCGGTCTTCACCCTCGCCACCTGGCGGCTGCTCGATCGGGTGCGCGCGTGACCGCGGCTGCGACCCCCTTCGGCGACGCTCCGGCCGCACGCTACGGCTTCGGACTGCTGGTCGTCCTGCTCTACGTCTTCCTGCTGGCGCCCCTGGTGACCATCGTGGGCGCCTCCTTCACGTCCGGCATGCTGATCGAGTTTCCGCCGCGCGGCTTCTCGCTGCAGTGGTACGGGCAGTTCTTCCAGCGCGACAACCTCGTTGCCGCCCTCCTGGTCTCCCTGCGCGTCGGCCTGATCACGGCGGTCGTCACCAGCATCATGGCCATGATGGCGGCGCTCGCCGGCCAGGCCGTGGCGGGCAAGCTCGGCGGCTGGTTCCAGATCGGTATGGTGCTGCCGCTCCTGGTGCCGGAACTGCTGACCGGGGTCGGCCTGCTGTTCTTCCTCTACAAGATCGGTCTCGGCCGCAGCCTGCTCGGGCTGCAAATCGGCCATATCCTGATGTCGTTCCCCTACGCCTACGTGTCGATTTCCGCGGCACTGCGCCAGGTCCCGCCCTCGCTCGGCGAAGCGTCCTCGAGCCTCGGCGCCACCGGCTGGCAGACGTTCCGGCTGGTGACCCTGCCGCTGGTCCGGCCCGGGCTCGTCATGGGCGCCATCTTCGCCTTCATCAACAGCTTCGATCTCTACACCATGTCGCTGCTGTTGAAGCCGGTCGGCGGCACGACGCTGCCTTTGGCGCTGTTCGACTTCCTCACCTACGAGTTCAAGCCGACCGCCGCCGCCGCCGCGACGCTCTCCATTCTCCTCGCCCTTATCGGGGTCGCCCTCGTCCAGCGGCTCGTCGGCCTCCAACGGGCCTTTTGAGTCCTTCCCTCGTGTCGTCAACGGGCTCCAGCGATCCATGACCGCAATGTCGAACCGCATTCGCCTGCTCTACCAGCTGGTCAGTCCGCTGCATCGCACGGCCGGCCCGGCGGAGGTCGCCCGCCGCCTGGAGATGCTGCGCAGCTGGGCGCCCGGCCTGGAGGTCGACATCGCCTCGCCGTCGGAGGGTCCGCCGGCCGTGGAATCCGCCGCCGACATCGCGATGGTCTTCCCGGCGCTCAAGGACGCTGCCCTCGGCTGGCGCGACGACGGCTACGACGCGGTGCTGATCGGCTGCTTCAGCGACCCGGCGACCGAGGCGCTGCAGGAGATCTCCGGATTGCCGGTCTTCGGCCCCGGCGAGGCGGCGCTTCTGGAGGCGGCCGCGATCGGCGACCGCTTTTCCGTCCTCTCGTCCGACCCGACCCCACCCGGCCTGCGCCGCCGAATTCGCGGCATGGGGCTCGAACCGATGTTCCTCTCCGAGGTCCTGGTCGGCGGCACCGTTCGGGATCTGGTCCGGGACCCCGATCGGTACCTGCCCGCCATCGTCGCCCAGGCCCGCACATGCCGCAGCGAAGGGGCCGACGTGCTGGTTCTCGGTTGCCTCGCCATGTCCTTCGCCCCCGGCCTGCCCGATCGGCTCGGCGCCGCGGCGGGCATCCCGGTGATCAACCCTGTCGTCTCCGGCCTCAGGGCCGCTGAAGCGCAACTCGCCGCCCGGGGCGAAGCGATCCGGGAGCGGGCGCCGGTCGGCGTCCGGCCGGAGACCCCACGAGGAGACATCACACCATGACGATCCAATCCGAGGGCAGGCCAGCCGAGGCGGAGTTCGCCCACCTCCTCGCGGTCGCGGCCCGCCAGCGCGCGCGGCGTCTGCCGATCGACGGTTTCCGCTATCCGGCCGGTGTCCGCATCGCGGTCAACTTCACGCTCGACTTCGACGCCATGCTGCTGCGCCGGCTGCTCGAAGAACCGGCCGGCCAGCGCGCCAAGGGCGAGTTCGGCGGCCGCGTCGGGGTCTGGCGGCTGCTCGATATGTTCGACGCCAACGGCGTCAAGGTCACGCTCTTCACGCCCGGGCGGATCTGCGAACTCTACCCCGCCGCACTGCAACGGGCCGTTGCGGCCGGCCACGAGTTGGCCGACCACATGTGGCAGCACGAGGTCCCCGAGGATCCCGAGCGCGAGGAGGCCCATCTCGGCCGCGCGATCGAGGCCCTGCAGGCGATCGCCGGCCGACCGATCACCGGCACCCGCAGCAGCCATACCCCGGCGCTTCTGCGCCGGAAAGGCATCGTCTACAACTCCTTCACCTCCGCCCTCTACCGGCTCTTCTACGAGCTCGACGGGACCGGCGGCAATGCGATGCTGCAGTTGCCCTTCCACTATGCCCTTGATGACGCGATGTATTTCAGCTTCGGCTGGCTCGCGACCCCCAACGCCGCGCAGCGCATCATGGACGTCGACGAGGTGTTCGAGATCTGGTGGGCTGCCTTCGAGCACCAATACAAGGCCGGAGGCTACCTCAATTTCCTGCTCCATCCCTTCGTCTCCGGCCACGCGCTGCGCGTCGACATGCTCGAACGCCTGATCCGACGCATGCAGACCTTGCCGGGCGTCTGGTTCCCGACCTGCGGCGAACTCGCGGCGCACGTGTTCGAAAACCATCCCGTGCAATCCGTCCAGCAAGCGATGTGAGCGGCAAGATGCCCTGGAAAGACAACTACACCAGCTCCGACGAAACGACGGTCTTCGACGATAGGATCTCTTGGCCCTCTGGCGCGAGGATCGGCTTCAATCTGGTCGTCAACCTCAATCCGGCGAGCGGCGGCCGCGGCATCGACGCCAAGGATCTCGGCTCTCCGCAGTTTCATTTCGGCATGCATGAAGGCCTCGACGCCTTTCTCAAGCTGTTCGACGCGCTCGGCCTCGCCGCCACCTTCACGGTGCCGGCCCTGGTCGCCGAGGCCTATGCGGGCACGATCCGCTCCATCGCGGCCGCCGGCCACGAGATCGCCGCCCAGGGCCTCCTCGGTGAGGACCCGTCCGATCTTTCCGTGGAGGAGGAAGCCTGGCGGATGCGGCGGACGACCGAGACCATCGAGAAGACGATCGGTCGGCGCCCCGACGGCTGGTACGGCCTGCCGCGCCCCGACGACCGTTTCGCGACCGGCAGCCTGCGCCGCGAGACCATCGATCTCGCGATCGAGCAGGGCTTCCTTTACGTCGGCAACGGCCTCGCCGACGACCTGCCCTACTATTGGGTCACCGACCCGGCCGGTCCGCGATCGCTGCTGACGCTGCCCTACTACTATCATCTGGACGACACTTACTTTCTGATGTTTCCCCACGAGGGCACCGGTCTGGAGCGTCCGGCGCCACTGCTGCGCAACTGGCGCGCCGAATTTGCCGCCCAGTACCGCCGGGGACGCTATTTCCCCATGACGGTTTCGCCCGCGCGCTCCGGCTGGGGGCATCGTTTCACGATGCTGGAGACCTTCCTGCGCGAGGTCACGACCATGCCGAACGTGTTCGCCGCGAGCAGTCGCGAGATCGCGGCGCATTGGGCCGCGCATTTCCCCGCCGCCTCGACCCTGAAACTCCAACCCTCGATCTGGCGCGATCATGCCGACAGTCTCAGCTGACCCCGCGCCGAATCTGCTCGACAACGAGGTCCTGCTCGCCGGCCTCCGCCGCTGGGTGGAGATCGAGACTCCGACCGGCGCCGTTGTCGAGATCGGGCGCCTGCTCGACCGGATCACCGACGATCTTCGCCCGCTCGGCGCCGCGCTGGAGCGCATCCCCGGCCGTGACGGCATGGGCGACCATCTGATCGCACGCTTCGCCGGCGGCGCCGGCGCCGGCAGGGGCGTCCTGATCACCTGCCATCTCGACACCGTCTGCCCGCCCGGCTCGCTGCCGATGCGGCGCGACGGCGACCGCTTCTACGGTCCCGGCATCGCGGACATGAAGGGCGGCGCCTTTCTTGCCTTCGCTGCCTTGCGCGAAATTCTGGGCAGCGCGGAAGGCCTGCGCGGGCCGGTAACGCTGATCTACAACACCGACGAGGAGATCGGCTCGCCGACCTCACACGCATTGATCGAGCGGGAGGCGCGCGGGGCCGCGTGCGTGCTGGTGCCAGAGCCCGCGCGCGGCGACGAAGTCCTGACTTTCCGCAAGGGGCGAGCCCAATACGGCATCGACATCTTCGGCCGCGAATCCCACGCCGGCTCCGCCCATGCCGACGGCCGTAGCGCCATCTCCGAACTCGCCCGCACGATCGTCGCCCTCGACGCGCTGACGGACCCGGCGACCGAGACGACCCTCAATGTCGGCCGCATCGCCGGCGGCACCGAGCCCAATGTCGTCGCGGGCCATGCCCGCTGCGACATCGACGTCCGCTTCGTGGACGATGGGATCGGCCGGGCGATCGACCGCCGCATCCGAGGCCTCGTGCCGCAAGATCCGGACATCCGCATCGAGGTCGGCGGCGGCATCGAGAAGCCATGCCTGGCCCGGACCCCGGGAACCCTGGATCTCTTCGCCGTCGCCCGGCGCATCAACCAGGGCCTGGGCGTTCCGCTCGTCGAGACGCGCAGCGGCGGCGGGAGCGACGGCAATTTCGCCGCTGCGGTCGGGACTCCGACCCTCGACGGCCTCGGGGCGATCGGCAATGCCTGGCATTCGCCCGCGGAGCATATCGCGGTCTCCGCGCTGGCCCGTCGCGAGTTCCTGCTCAGGTCCCTCATTCAGGAACTTGCGGCCCGATGATCGACACCCGACGCGGCCCGGCAGCGTCGCTTGCCGCGTCAGGCACCATACTGACTGAACAGTGTCTTCACGCTCGCCGAGAACGCCCGCGACGCCGTCGACAGCGTGCGACCGGCCACTCTACAACAGGACAGCAGACCGCTGCCGATCGCCGTGTTGTCGACCCGAACGAAAGAAATTCGTTCCGGATGATATTGCAGGAACTGGCCGATCACCATGCTGACCCCAAGGCCGTTCTGTACCATTTGACGCAACAGCGTGAAGGAATTGGTTTCCATGACCGGGTGCACCTTCAACTGCGCCTTGGCAAAGGTGTCGTCCAGCATGCGGCGAAGCGCCAGCGACTTGTCCGGAAAGATGAACTTCTCGCCGGCGATTTCGTCCAGCCGGACCAGCCGCCGGCGCGCCAGCCGGTGGTCCAGCGACGTGATCAGGCACGTCTCGCGCTTCAGCGTCGACAGGACCTCGAGGTCCGCGGTCGGTGGGAAATTGTACCCGATGCCGATGTCCACGTCGCCATCCTGCAGTCGGCGAACGATCTCGGGCGTGTTCTCCACCATGACCGCATAGGTCAGATCCGGGAAATTGCTGTGGAAGTTGGCGATCAACCCGTGCAGCAGATCGCTGGCCACCACCTCGTTGACCGCCAGCCGCAGATGGCCCCGTTGCAAGCCCTTCAGCTCGTTCAGCTCCTCACCGACGATCACCAACTCGTTCATGATCGAGGCGACGCGATGCTGCAGGATCCGTCCCGCCTCGGTCAGTCGCAAGCCGGTCCGGCCGCGCTCCCGGTCGAACAGCTGCACCCCGAGCGTTGCCTCAAGATTGCTGATTTGGCGATTGATCGCCGACGGAGCGATGTTGAGTTGTTCGGCCGCACGGCGAAACGAACCGTAGTGGGCGACCTCGATGAAGTAGCGAAGGCTGGGGAGTCGAGCGAGGTTTGTGCTGATGGCCATCGATACACTTCTGGCATGCTGTTGCCACGTCATCGGCGAATATAATGCAATCATTTGAGGTCACAAGGGAAACATTCGGGTCGACTGGCAGCCGTTGCGCGGCACCACCCGACATGAGGGGAACAATGACGACGCGACATCCCGCCATCGACGATCTTCTCGGACGGCTCGGCGTCGGCGGCCTCATCGTCGATCCGGCCGATTGCGCCCGCCATGCGGCCGACCTGTCGGGAGAGCCCGGTGCCGTTCCGGTGGCGGTGCTGCGTCCGACCGATACCGACGCCGTCGCCGACGCCTTGCGCATCTGCCGCCGCCACGGCCTGCCGATTGTTCCCCAAGGCGGCCGCACCGGCCTCTCGGGCGGTGCGGTCTGCCTCGATGGCAACGCTGTCCTGTCGCTTGAGCGGATGTCCGGCGTGATCGCCGTCGACCCGGATGCCATGACGATGTGCGTCTGGGCCGGCACGCCGCTGCAAACGGTTCAGGAACGGGCCCGCGCGGTCGGCCTCGACTATCCGGTCGACATCGGCTCGCGTGGCTCAGCCACGATCGGGGGGACGATCGCCACCAATGCCGGGGGCATCCGCGTAGTCCGCCACGGCATGACGCGCCAGCACATCCTGGGTCTGGAGGTTGTGCTGCCCGACGGTACCGTCCTGGACGGCCTCGGCGAATTGCTGAAGGACAACGCGGGATACGATCTGAAGCACCTGTTCATCGGCAGCGAGGGCACTCTCGGCATCGTGACCAGGGCGATTCTGCGTCTGGTCCCGGCGACGGTGCGGACCAGTACCGCGCTTCTCGGTCTCGCCGGTTTCGACACTGCGCTGTCGCTGCTCGCCTCGGCGCGCCGGCACTTCGGTGCGGATCTGGTCGCCTTCGAGGGCATGTGGCCGTCCTATTGGGATTTCGTCTGCGGCGAGGCTAGGCTGGCCCGTTCACCGCTGGCCGGTCGGCACGGCATCTATGCCCTGGTCGAGACGGCGCACGACCGGTCCGACGGCGAGGCCGCGTTCGAAGGATGGCTCGGCGAACATCTCCAGGCCGGACGGGTCGAGGACGGCGTCATCGCCCAATCGCTGGCCGAGACACGGGCGATCTGGTCGGTCCGCGAGGCCGTCGGCGATGTCGATCCCGCCCTCGGCCCCCACATCAATTTCGATCTCGGCATCGCGCCGAGGCTGCTCGGCCGCTTCGTCGAGGCCTGCGATGCGGCCCTCGGCCGCCTTGGCGTTCGCCGCAGCCTTCATCTCGGCCATATCGGCGACGGCAACCTGCATCTGCTCGTCGCCACCGGCCACGAACAGCCCTGCAGTGCCCACGCCATCGAGACGGTGGTTTATGGGCTGGTCGACGAATGGTCCGGAACGGTGACGGCCGAGCACGGCGTCGGGACCATCAAGCGTCAATGGCTCGCCCGCTGTCGGACTGAAAACCAGCTGGCGGCGATGCGGCAGCTGAAAGGCCTGTTCGACCCGGACGGCCTCCTCAATCCCGGCAAGGTCGTGTGACGCGTCGTCGAGACACGACGGTCGGTCGCATGGCGGACCGACCGCGCTGATCGCCGACGACGATCCCGTCGCCACGCTCGCCCAGGCTCCGTCATCCCGATCGGCTACATGGGCGCCCACGCCATGATGCTCGCCGATTAAAGGGGAAGGGCGTCGGGGGGGGGGCGACGTCCCCGAACTGATCGATCCCGGCCGGATCCGGTATGCCGCGCGGGTCGGAAAGCGCGCACTTCAAATCTGGACCGAACCGGCGTAAGACCGGTTGTCAGGTTTCAGATTTGAAAAAACGCCATGGCCGAAGCGACACTCTCCCAGCGCATCCTCGAGAGCTATGACGATCTGACTCGCCAAGAGCGCCGGTTGGCCGATCTCCTGTTGGAGAATCCCGACCTGCTGGGACTGCATTCGGCGACGGAGATCTCCGGGAAGGCGAACGTCTCCAAGGCCACCACCGCGCGCTTCTTCCGTCGGCTCGGCTATGCGAGCTTCAAGACGGCCCAGAAGAAGGCGCGCGAGGGCAGCAATGCGCCGGAGCCGCGGTCGCGGCCGGAGAAGCTGGAGCGCAAGGTTGGGCGCGGCCAGCTGGCCGACCATCTTGCCGGCGATGTGCAGAACCTCGTGCGCACCATCGAGACGCTGCGCAGCGACGAGCTGAACATGGCTATCCACTTGCTGGCGCGAGCGGAAAAGTTCTGGGTCGTCGGCTTCGGCGACAACTATCCGCTCGCCCATTTCGCCCGGGCTCTGCTCATCCGCATCAAGCCGGACATCCGCATGATCCCGATCGGCGGCTTCTCGGTGCCTGAGGAGTTTGCCTCGATCAGCCCGACCGACGCCATGCTGGCGCTCGGGGTCGGGCGCAAGACGCGCAATCTGCGCTCGATCATGCGTTCGGCGATCCGCGCCGGCGTCCAGGTGATCTATCTCACCGACCAGGCCGCGCGCGGCTCTGCCGAGGTCGCCAATGTCACGCTGCGCTGCCGCACGCGGGGCGTGTCGGTCTACGAGTCGGTTGTCGCTCCGGTCTCGCTGATCACCTATCTCTGCTCGGCGGTCGCCCTGCGGATCGGCGAGGACGCGATCGAGCGGCTGCATTTCATCGAACACATCCATGAGGAATGGGGCGATCTGGTCCCCGGCGATCTCTAGCACGCAGATCATTTGTGAACCGAAATCGGCGAAAAAGGCCGAATTGGTTTCAGCCGAGGAAATATATTGATCAATTCTGAAATTGTGTTGACTTGTTTTCCGGCCTAAATCAGCTTGGCCCCCAAGCGGAAGGCCACGTCACGCGCCGCATCTCCCCGGGGACCATGATCCCGACCGGAGGCGGCGACCGTCACGACATCGGACATCATGAGGGACCCCTTGCGGACACGCCGTCCGCGAGATCGCTCCCTCATGTCCGCAGGCTCTTCGTGCCAGGATCTAACAACGGGGTCAGGAACGATGGTTGCTATTCGCCGTCTAACAAGAAGCTGTGCCGTCGCCGGCGCGATCGGCCTTGCCTGCGTCGGGACCGTGCAGGCCAAGGATATCGTCTGGGCGCGGTATGGCGATATCGACACGCTCGACCCGCACAAGGCGACCAGCACGCTGTCGCTGCAGGTCTGGAGCCTGATCTACGACACGCTGCTGGCCACCGACAAGGACGGCAATCCGGTCCCCAATCTGGCCAAATCCTGGACCGTGAACCCGGCGGGCACGGAATATGTGTTCACGCTCAATGCGGGCGCGGTCTGCCATGACGGCTCGCCGCTCGATGCCAGCGACGTGAAATACACTGTCGACCGCGCCTTCGACCCGGCCAGCCCGAGCGTCACCAAGGCGAGCTGGGGCCCGATCAGCAAGGTCGAGGTCGTCGACCCGCTGACGGTGAAGTTCACGCTCGACAAGCCCTTCGTCGCGCTGGTGCCGTTCCTGGCCGACAGCTTCTCGTCGATCCTGTGCGATAGCAACAAGGGTGCGGCCGGTTTCGGCACCAGCACCGCCGTCGGCTCCGGACCGTGGAAGCTGGTCTCCTGGACCAAGGGCGACCGGATCGTCCTCGCCAAGAACCCGGGCTACCGGAACTTCGGCAAGCTCGCCGCCAACAAGGGCGCGCCCTACATGGACGGGCTCGTCATCTCGGTGGTGCCGGAGCCGCAGGCGCGCCTCGCCGCACTCAAGACCGGCGAGGTCGATATCGCCGAGCCGCCGCTGGACGATGTCGAGGCCCTGAAGGCGTCGGGCGCGCTGAAGGTCGTCGTCGCCGGCAATACCGGGCAGAACGTGTTTTGGGAATTCGCCGCCCATCGCCCGCCCTTCAATGATGCGCGCGCCCGCCTGGCCGTCGGCCACGCCACGGATGCCGCCGCGGCGATCAATCTGGTCTATGGCGACCTCTCGCTGCCCGAAGCCTGCCCGGTCTCGCGCGGCGTGTTCGGCAACGACCAGGACGTCTGCCTGAAGCATCGGCCGAACTACGATCCGGCCAAGGCCAAGGCGCTCTTGAAGGAACTTGGCTACGGCCCCGGCAAGCCGCTCGAGACCAGCATGCTGGTATGGACTGGCGGCAACCGCCAGAAGCTCGCCGAGGTGTTCCAGGCACAACTCGCCGAGGTCGGCATCAAGGCCAATATCGAGATGATGGACATCGGCACCATGAATGCCCGCGTCCGCCGGGAGAACGAGACGGCGACCGGCAAGGGCAGCATGGATATGATGACCTGGTCCTGGTACGACCCGGACATCCTCTATGCCCTCTGGCATTCGCCCGGCGCCTATCGCGGCTATACCTCGCCCGAACTCGACGCGATGCTGGACGAGACCCGCGTGCTGACCGATCCGGCCGCCCGCAAGGCCAAGGTGCAGGACGTGTTCAAGTATCTGCTCAGCAAGGGCATCCATATCCCGCTCTACACGCCCGGCTGGGAATGGGTCTTCGCCGCCCGCCCGGCGGTGGAAGGGTTCCAGGTGGCGCCCTTCGTCTATCCGGTCTTCAACGACGTGAAGATCGCCGACAAGAAGTCCTGATCGCACAGGGCGGGTCCGGGCGACGCTCGGTACCGTCATCACCCCCCGAGTTCGGATCGAGGCGGATGGTTGCCGTCCGTCTCGACAATCCATTCCCCTCGCTCTTCGAGTGCGAGGTGCAACGGTCAGTCCGGGTCCACCAGCAGGGCAGCAAAGTCCCATGTGGCGCTACGTTCTCGGTCGCCTCGCCATGGCGTTCCTCACCATCTTCGTGACCACCGTGGCGGTGACGCTGCTGATCCATCTGGTGCCCGGCGATCCCGTGCAGATCATGTATTCGCAGAGCCAGGGCACCACGCCGGAGCAGATCGAGGAGATCCGCCGCAGCCTGGGGCTCGATCAGCCGATCTACATCCAGTACCTAACTTTTGTCGGCAAGCTGCTGCATGGTGACCTCGGCCACACCATCCGCGGCCACCAGCCGGTGCTCGACGTGATCATGCAGCGGCTGCCCAACACGCTGCTTCTCGCCTCCGCCGCCATGATGGTCGCCATCGCCATCGGCCTGCCCATCGGCTTCCTCGCGGCCTACAAGCGCGGCACCCTGCTCGACACCAGCCTGATGATTGGCGCCATCGCGGGCGTGTCGATCCCCCATTTCTGGCTCGGCCTGCTGCTGCTCCTGGTCTTCGCGGTCGATCTCGGCTGGTTCCCGGTCAGCGGCACCGGCCTTGCCAATCTGGTGCTGCCGGCGGTGACGCTCGGCCTGTCCAACGCCGCCGTCATCGCCCGCATGACCCGCTCCTCGATGATCGACACCATGCACCAGGACTTCGTCCGCACCGCCGAAGCCAAGGGGCTGCCCAAGGCCGTTGTGTTGCACCGGCATGTGCTGCGCGCCGGGCTCGTCCCGATCATCACCATGATGGGACTGCAGTTTTCCTTCATGATGGGCGGCGCGATCGTGGTCGAGAACATCTTCGCCTGGAACGGCGTCGGCCGCATGGCCATCGAGGCGATCTTCCAGCGCGACTACCCGGTGATCCAAGGCTTCATCCTGACCTTCTCGACCGTGGTCGTGCTGGTGTCCCTCCTGATGGACACCGTCTACGCCCTCGTCGACCCCCGCATCCGCCGGAGCTGACGGCCATGAGCGACAGCACGGGCGACATGGCCGACGAACCGATGCCGGCCCCCATCCAGCCCGCCGCTTCGCGTGGCGGCCTTGGCTTCCTGATACGCGTGGCGCGCACGCCGGCCGGCATGATCGGGCTCACGCTCGTCGGCGTGCTCGTCCTGAGCGCTGCCTTCGCGGATGTCCTGGCGCCCCATTCGCCGATCAAGATGGGCGTCGGCAAGCGCTTCCTGCCGCCGAGCCTCGCCTATCCGCTCGGCACCGACGAGTTCGGCCGCGACCTGTTCTCGCGCATGCTGCACGGCAGCCGGCTGACCCTGATGATCGGCGCCATCGCGGTCGGCATCTCGATGACGGCGGGCCTGCTCGTCGGCCTGGTCGCCGCCTATCGCGGCGGCTGGACCGAGCGGGTACTGATGCGGCTGACCGACGTGCTCCTGTCCTTCACGGAAACGCTGATCGCGCTCGCCTGCGTGGCGGTGCTCGGGCCGAGCCTGACCAATGCGATGATCGCGGTCGGCCTCGCCGGCATTCCATTCTATGCCCGCACCTGCCATTCCGCCGTGCTGGTCGAGCGCTCGAAGCCCTATTTCGAGGCGAGCGTCGCCGCCGGCGCCGGCCATGTCCGGCTGGTCTTCCTGCATCTCCTGCCCAATGTGCTGCCGACCATGATCGTGGTCGCCACGCTCGGCATCTCCGGCGCCATCCTGGCCGCGGCGGGACTGAGCTTCCTCGGTCTCGGCGCGCAGCCGCCGCAGCCGGAATGGGGCGCCATGCTGTCCGGTGCGCGCGACTACATGAACCGCGCGCCCTGGCTGATGGCGATCCCCGGCATCGCCATCGCGTTGACGGTGCTCGGCTTCAACCTGCTCGGCGATGCCCTGCGCTCCGCCCTCGACCCGCGGGAGACCGGTTCATGAGCGATCATCCGGTGCTCGCGGTGAGCGACCTCCGCGTCGCCTTCGGTCGTGGCGCGCAGGCGCGGCAGGTGGTGCGGGGGCTTTCGTTCCAGGTTGCGGCCGGCGAGACGCTGGCCATCGTCGGCGAGTCCGGTTCGGGCAAGTCGGTGACCGCGCTCGCCATCATGGGACTTCTGCCGAAGCCGGCGGCAAGGCTGGAGACCGGCAGCATCCGGCTGCTCGGCGAGGACCTGGTGTCGCTGCCTGCCGAGACCCTGCGCCGCCGGCGCGGCGAGCGGATGGCGATGGTCTTCCAGGAGCCGATGACCTCGCTCAATCCGGTCCTGTCGATCGGACGGCAGATGACGGAGGGACTGGTCGCGCATGGTGGGGCCTCGGCGCGCGCGGCGCTCGCCGAGGCGGCGCAGATGCTCGAACGGGTCGGCATTGCCGATGCAGCGGAATGCCTGCGGCGCTATCCGCACGAGCTCTCCGGCGGCATGCGCCAGCGGGTGATGATCGCCGCCGCCATGATGATGCGCCCGGCGCTGCTGATCGCCGACGAGCCGACGACCGCGCTCGATGTCACCGTGCAGGCGCAGATCCTCGATCTCCTGCGCGATCTCACCCGCGAGACCGGGACCGCGCTGATGCTCGTCACGCATGACATGGGGGTGGTCGCCGAGATGGCCGATCGCGTCCTGGTCATGCGGCACGGCGTCGGGGTGGAACAGGCCGATGTCCGGCGGCTTTTTGCGGCGCCCGCGCAGCCCTACACCCGGCGCCTGCTCGCCGCCGTGCCGCGCAGCGACACCGTCCCGTCCGAGGCGGCCGCACCTGTCGGCGGACCGCCCCTTCTGGTCACGCGCGACCTCTCCAAGAGCTTCGGCTCGGGCCGGCTGTTCGGGCGCGGCACGCCGAAGCGGGCCCTGGACGGCGTCGGCTTCAGCCTCGGCCGGGGCGAGATCCTCGCCGTGGTCGGCGAGAGCGGCTCCGGCAAGTCGACGCTCGGCCGGGCCGTGGCGCGGCTGATCGATGTCGATGCCGGGTCCATCACCTTCGACGGGCAGGACCTCGTCCGGCTCTCCGGCGGGGCGCTGCGCCGCAAGCGCGCCGGCATCCAGATGATCTTCCAGGACCCCTATGCCTCGCTCGACCCGCGCTTCACCATCGGGCGCACCATTGCCGAGCCGATGCTGATCCACGGCCATGCCAACCGTGCGGAGGCGCCGGGGCGGGCGGAGGCGCTTCTGGAGCGAGTGCGGCTGGAGCGCGGCATGGCCGGGCGCTATCCGCACGAATTTTCCGGCGGCCAGCGCCAGCGCGTCGCCATTGCCCGCGCGCTCGCCGCCGAGCCGCAGGTGATCATCGCCGACGAACCGACCTCCGCCCTGGATGTGTCGGTACAGGCGCAGATCCTCGATCTGTTGGCGGATCTGCGGGCCCGGGACGGGCTGTCCTTTCTGTTCATCTCCCACGATCTCGCCGTCGTGCGCCGCATCGCCGACCGGGTGGCGGTGATGCGCGCCGGGCGCATCCTGGAGATCGGCCCGACCGAGGCGGTGCTGCAGGCGCCGGCCCATGTCTACACGCGCGCGCTGCTCTCCGCCGCCCCGGTGCCGGACCCGCTGCAGCGCGAGCGGCCACGGCTCCGCCTTCCCGGCGCGGGCTATCCGGCCGGACCTCTCGTCGAAATCTCTCCCTCGCACTGGGTCGCATCATGACGATCGGCATTGCAGCCTATGGACCCAATGCAGGTCTTTCGATCCTGCGCGCGCTGGCGGCGGTCGAAGCCGTCGGGCGCGGCGCCATCGGCGGTTTCGTCAGCATGGTCGCGCTGTCGTCCAGCGGCGCGGTGCTGCGCGCCGAGACGCAACAGGGCGGCAGCCGCGGCCTGTTTCCGGACGGCTTCGGCGCCGCTCCGCCGGACCTGACCGCCGCGGCGGTCGCCGGCCTGATTTCGAGCGGGCCGAACCGCCCCGAGCCGCTGGCGCAGTTCACGCCGGCCCTCGGCGGGGTCGGACTGGTCACCGGTCACCGCATGCCGAACACCGCCGGCGTCAGCGGCCGGCAGGTCAACGAGGAGGTGCTCGATCGGCTCCGCCAGGGCACTTCGGCGGAACGGGCCGTCGATGAGGTGTTGCGTGCCAACCCGCTCGCCGATGCCGGCGTCATCGCTCTGACCGTCGATGGCGATCTTCATGCCGCGGACACGGACTATGTCGCCCGGCGCGGGGATTCCGGGCGGGCGATCGTCGGATCGCGGGCCACCGGCGCGGTCGTCGGCGTGCTGCACAATTCCATCCACCCCTACCGTCCGCTCGCCGCCCTGGCGGCCGAGGTCGCACTCGATGTCATGCAGCCCGCCGACCGGGTCGACGGCTGGATCACCATCCGGGCGGGCGCCGTCCTGCGGGCCGGCACCGAGAACGCGGTGGAAATCGACCAGGACGGCCTGGTCGAGGCCATCGTCGTCGAGGATCACCGCTTCCTGACCGGCGCCTGGAGCGTGGGGCTGGGCTACCAGACCCTGGTCGTCAGGGCCGGGGCGCCGATCGGGACCATGCTGCTGGAGCCCTACATGGTCGTCCGTGACGGCCGCGTGCTCACGGTCGACGGCCGACCCGAGCAATCCGTGCCCATCCGCACCGCCCGCGTCAGATAGGCAGCGCCGCCGGTCAGCCGGCACCGATTTCCGCGAGAGCCGCCCTCAGGCTCTGGCCGAACAGGACGGCGATCACCTCCAGTTCGGCCTCGGTGGCGATATAGGGCGGCGCCAGGATGACGGTGTCGCCGGCGGTGCCGTCGACATTGCCGCCAGAGGGATAGCAGATCAGGCCGCGCTCGAAGGACGCGTTGCGGATGCGCAGATAGAGATTCTCGGCTGGGTCGAACGGGGTCTTGTGGGCCCTGTCAGTTCAGCCGTCGGTGTGAACGAACTTGGCGATCATTCGCCTTGGCTTCTGGATGATGAAGGGCGCCCACGACGCCGTCTTCCCGGACCCGACGGTGCAGACCTGCATCGTCCATCTGATGCGAAACTCGCTGGACTTTGCCTCCTGGAATGACCGCAAGGAGTTGGCAGGCGGACTAAAGGCGATCTACGCCGCCCTCGACGACAAGACGGCCGAGGCGTCTCTGACCGCCTTCGAAGTCGGTCCCTGGGGCCGGAAATACCCGGCCATCGGTCAGATCTGGCGCCGCGCCTGGCAGGAGGTCATCCCGCTCTTCGCCTTCCCGAAGGACGTTCGGCGGATCATCTACACCACCAGCGCCATCGAGGCCTTGAACTCAAACCTTCGACGGGATTTCGAAAGTTACTGGCTCGCCGTGATCCCACCGTCGACGAACACCACCTGTCCGGTGACGAAGTTCGAGGCAGCGGAGGCCAAGAACAGCACAGCGCCGGCGACATCGATCGGGTCGGCGATCCGGCCGAGCGGTATCCGGGCCAGGATCGCGTCCCGGAAATCCGGCCGGTCGTAGACGTGGCGGATCAGTTCGGTGTTGACGAAGGTCGGCGCGACGCCGTTCACGGTGATCCCGTGCGGGGCGAGTTCCATGGCGTGCTGCTTGACCAGCATAGCGAGCGCGCCCTTCGTGGCGCAATAGGCCGAATAGCCCTTGCCTCGGATCGCGAGTTGGGAGCGAACGGACAGGAGATGGATGTGCCGCCGGCCGTCGCCGCCGTCAGTGACCTGATGCCGGGACACGGCCTGGGCGAGAAACATGGCCGCCTTCAGATTGACGGAATAGACCTTGTCGAAGCTCTCCTCGCGCACGTCCAGGAGCGGCTCCTCGATCTGGATGCCCATGCTGTTGACGAGAATGTCCAGGCGTCCGAACCGGCGATGAGCGGCGGCCACTGCCCGCCGGATCGAGCCGGTTTCGGTCGCCTCCATCCCGAACCCCGCGGCCGGTCGACCGGTCGCGGCCTCGATCGCGGCGGCAAGCGCCTCGGTCCGGGCCGGATCCCGGCCGGTCACCGCGACCTGCGCGCCGGCGCCGGACAGCGCATACGCGATGGTCTCTCCGAGGCCGCCGGTCGCGCCCGCGACCAAGGCGGTTCGGCCAGTCAGGTCGAAGAGGCCCCGCATGGCGGCGAGATCGACCGGCGGAGCGATCGGCGTCGGGGCGTCGTCGGTCACCATGGAACTCCATCCCGAAACGGCGACGGGCAGAACCGAACCGCGACCCTTCCCGTCATGCCAGAGCCTCCGCTTGGGCGGCCATTTCGCGCCCGAAATACTGACGGACCCGATCGTCGCCGACGAGGTCGGCGAAACCAGCCTTCGCCTCCGCCCGCCCGCCATGCACCAGCAGGAAGCGCTCAGAGATCTCCTTCAGGATTTCCAGATGATAACGCGCGGTCGGGTGCAGGCACACGAATACCAAACGGCCTTCGCGTCGCAACTTCCGAAAGAAATCGAGCATGAAGCCGATATAGCCGTCCTGGGTGTTGAATTGCGGTTCGTCGAAGAGATGGAGCACCGGCTGCGGCGTCGGCGAGGCATCCAGGAAGACGGAGGGGATGCGCCGCTTGAAGGCGCGGACCTGGTAGGACTGGTGATAGTGGATCGCCAGCCGGTCGCGCTCGCGATACTTGACGCGGTGAATGTCCTGGCCGGCGACGAGCACGCGACCGGCGCTCGGCTCGTTCGACCCGGTGATCATCTCGAAGAGCGTGGTCTTGCCGGCACCGTTGGGGCCGATCACACCGACGATCGCGCTCTCCGGAAAGCGGAGATCGGCTTCCAGCCGGAAGGTCGGGCGGCGGGCGACGAGGCCCGTCCGGTAGACCTTGGCGACGCCGTCGAGGACGAGGAGGGGCGCGGAGGTCGCGGTCTTTGGGAGCATGGTCACGTTCCGATCAACTGGCGGCGCAGGACAGGGTCGTCACGCAGCCGCCCGGCTTCGCCCGCCCAGGCGATCCGGCCCCGGTCGAGCACCACGGCCCGATCGGCGACCGACAGCGCCAGCGCGGCATTCTGCTCGACGACGATCGAGGCCACACCCTCGTCGCGGAGGCGTCGGATCGTGGCGAGGACGTCCTCGACGATGCGCGGCGCCAGTCCCTGGCTCGGCTCGTCGAGCAGGACCAGGCCGGGAGAGCCGAGCAGGGCGCGCGAGATCGCTGCCATCTGCATCTCGCCGCCCGACAGGTTCTCCGCCTCGCGGTGCAGGAGGTGCTCCAGGGCCGAGAAGATGCCGCAGGCCTCCTTGAGGCTCCAGGGCCGGAACCGGGTTCGCTTGCGGGCGATCGCGAGGTTCTTCGACACGGTCAGGGTCGGGCACAGACGGCGATCGTCGGGGACCCAGCCGATCCCGGCCCGCGCGATCCGGTAGGTCGGCCAGTCGGTGACCTCGGCGCCGTCGAACCGGACCCGCCCCTGCCGCGGCCGGG
Organism: Prosthecodimorpha staleyi; assembly: GCF_018729455.1. Taxonomy (NCBI): domain Bacteria; kingdom Pseudomonadati; phylum Pseudomonadota; class Alphaproteobacteria; order Hyphomicrobiales; family Ancalomicrobiaceae; genus Prosthecodimorpha; species Prosthecodimorpha staleyi. The sequence continues at coordinate 272,478 of NZ_JAHHZF010000007.1, forward strand.
TCAGCCCCAGGATGGACCGGAGCGTCGTCGTCTTGCCGGCTCCGTTCGGGCCGAGCAGCGCCAGCACCTCGCCGGGTCCGACCGAAAGCGAGACGTCGAACAGCACCTGGCTCTCGCCGTAGAAGGTGTCGATCCCCTCGACCGCGAGCAAGGGCGAGGCCGCGCGGTCGTCGCGCCGGGCGAGCGCCGTCATTGCAGTCTCCCGAGGTTGGATCGGCGGACCCAGTCGTTGGAGCGGAGGTCCCGGGGCGAGCCCCTGGCGATCACCTGGCCCCAATGGACGACAGAGACCCGGTCGGCCAGGCGGAACAGGAACTCCATGTCGTGTTCGATCGCCACGATGGCGAGGCTGCCCTTCAGGGTCCCGATCAGCTGGGCGAGCCGTGCGACCCCGTCCGACCCGAGACCGGAGGTTGGCTCGTCGAGGCACAGCACCCGCGGGCGCTGCGCCAACGCCACCGCGATCTCCAGCGCCCGTCGATCGCCGTAGGCGAGATCCTTGGCGCTCAGGCGGGCCTTGTCGGCGAGCCCGACCCGCGCCAGGACGTCGAGCGCCTCCGCCTCGAATCCTCTGTCGCCGACGGCGGCGCGTCGCATGTCGAAGCCGCGCGCCCGGAACGTGGGCAGCGCCACGGCGACGTTCTCGAGGGCGGTGAACTCGTTGAACAGGGTCATGATCTGGAACGACCGGGCCACCCCGAGCGCGGCGATCGCGTGCGGGCTGAACCCGGTCACGTCCCGGCCCGAGACAATCACGCGCCCGCGGCTCGGCCGGACCCGGCCTGTGAGCACATTGAAGAACGTGGTCTTGCCGGCCCCGTTCGGCCCCATGATGCCATGGAACTCCGCCTCCTCGACCGTGAAGGAGATGTCTTCCAGCACGACCCTGTCCCCGAACCGGACGTGGATGTCCCGCGCTTCTAGCACCGCCATGACCTACACCTTCAGAACCTGGGCGAGCGCGGCCGAGCCGCGGAGCCGCAACCGTTTCAGATCGACGCCCTTAGTCGCGGCCTGCCAGGCTCCCGCGATACCCTCGGGCCGGAACAGCACGACGAGGATGAAGAGGAGGCCGAACCAGAGCATCCACGTGTTCGTGACAGCGCCGATCACATCGCGCGCGACCAGGAAGACGACCACCCCGACGACCGGCCCCCAGAAGCTGACCAGGCCGCCGCCGACGAGCACCATCATCACAACATAGCCGGAATGGTGCAGGCTCATCACGTCCGGGAAGGCCGAGTTCTGCGCCATGGCGAACAGCCCGCCGGCCAGGCCGGACAGAGCCGCCGACAGGGTGAAGACGCTCATCTTATAGACGCGGACGTGGTAGCCGAGATGGGCGGCCCGGGTTTCGCTCTGTCGGATGGCCGACAGCACGCGCCCGAACGGCGAGTGGGTCAGCCGCCAGAGGCCGACCACGACGACCAGGAACGCGGCCAGTACGAAGTAGAACAGGCTGACGTTGTCGGTGATGTCGAAGGCGGCGATGCCGAGGTCGACCGGCGGCCGGGCGATCTTCAGGAGCCCGTCCTCGCCGCCGGTCAGGTCGCGCAGCTTCATCGCCATGAACCAGAAGATCTGCCCGAACGCGATGGTCATGAAGGCGTAGTAGATGCCGCGCCGATGCGAGATGAAGGCCGCGACGACGAGGCCGGCCAGAGCCCCGGCCAGCAAGGCGCCGGTCAGGCAGACCCACAGACCCGGCGCGACATGCAACTGCGTCAGGCCGAAGGCATAGGCGCCGACCCCGAAATAGGCGCCGTGCCCGAAGGACGGCAGGCCGGCCGTGCCGAGCAGCAGGTTGTAGGCGAGCGCATAGATCGACCAGATCAGGATCTCGACGCCCAGATAGGGATAGAGGCCGATCTTTGTGATCCAGAGTGGCACGGTGGCGAGCACCACGCCAAGCGCCAGCATCATCGGCGTGACGAGCCGGGCGGCGTGCGGAGACGGGGTCATGAGCGTGTTCCCGGGTCGGCAGGGATCGGTTGTGACATTTCAGGCTTCCAGAATGCTCTTCTTGCCGAACAAACCGCGCGAGCGGACCGTGACCACGGCGACCAGGAGCAGGTACATCGAAAGGAGCGACCATTCGGACGCGTAGGCACCGGTCAGACCGACCACGAGGCCGACCATCAAGCCGGCCACCACAGCGCCCCAGAACGAACCGACGCCGCCGAGCACGATGACCAGGAAGGCCGGCACGACCGCGTCGACGCCCATATGCGGGCGGATGCCCCAGATCGGCGCCATGATGATGCCGGCGAACGCCGCCAGCATGGTCCCGAGCACGAACACGCCGGTCCGCAGCGTCGCGAGGTCGAACCCGAGCGCTCGCACCATTTCGCTGTCGTGGGCTCCGGCCTTGATCACGGCGCCGTAGGGCGTCTTCTCGATGAAAAGCCAGGTGAGCAGGATGACCCCGGCCGCGACGGCTGCCGCATAGAACCGGTAGGTCGACCAGATGAGGTCGCCCGCGATAAAGCCGCCCGCGATGGTGGTGGGCGTCGGCAGCGAATAGTCGCGGGTGCCCCAGATCGACCGGATGGCCTCCTCGATCACCATGGCGACGCCAAAGGTCAGGAGCAGCCCGTAGAGCGGGTCCTTGCCGTAGGTCCGCCGCAAGGCAAGTTCCACGACAGCGCCGACGAGACCGACGATCATGGGGGCGATCAGCAAGGTGAGCGCATAACGCATGCCCAGGCCCTGTCCGACCCACCACTCGAAGAGACCTGGCGGCAACGGCGGCTGCGGACCGAGCAGGACGACCGCGACATAGGCTCCGAGGGCGAACAGGGATCCGTGCGCCAGGTTGATTTGCTCCATCACCCCGACGATCAGCATGAAGCCGAGGGCGATCAGGGCGAAGAGCAGGCCAAGCGTCAGGCCGTTCACGATGTGGGGCAGCAGGTCGAACATCGGAGCCTCGGGATTGCCTCGTCTCGGCGCCGGGCCGGCGCCGAGGATCGTGCCGGCCGGTAGATCGTCGCGCCGCGGCGGGCGCAAGGCCCGCGTCGGCGGATGCGACCCTCCCCGACGCGGGGGGCGAGGAGGGCGCGCCTCACGCGTCGACCGTGGGCACCTGATCGTGCGGAACCAGCTTGCACTTGCCGGCCGCAGCCTCGTCCACGACGTCCTGCGGCCGCGTCCACGACAGGATCTCGTAGAGATCCGTCGGGTCGGCCGGCTTCACGTTGCGCCGAGCGAGATAGATCGTCTGTTGCAACTGATGCGTCGCCGGATCCATGTAGGCTTCGAAGTGCTGCATGCGATCCTCGGCGGGAATGCGCAGCGCCTCAAGTTGGCGGATGATCTTGATGTTGTTGGTCGAGCCGGCTCGTTCGATCGCGCGGAGGAGTTCGCGCGTCGCCATGTAGCCGTTGTAGGAGACGTTGCCCGGGACCGGGATGGCGCCGCCGTCCGCAGCGGCTTTCCACTTCGCCACGAATTCCGGGACGCCCGGCAGCGCGAGCTTGTGGTACCAGGTCGTGCCGAACACGCCGAACAGGGTGTCGGGCTGGCCCCAGATGTCCGGCCAGTCCTGCTGGTTGTTGATCCAAGCCGGCTTGCCGTCGAGCTTCAACTGCGCGACCTGGGTCCGGAGCGCCTTAATGTCGTCGCCGCCGATGGCGGTGGCGACCACATCGGGCTTCAGCTGCTGGACCTTGAGCAGGTAGGAAGTGAAGTCGCGAGTGTTCTGGGGCACCAGCAGGTTGTCGACGATGCGCCCGCCGGCGGCTTCGACCAGCGCCTTCGTGGCGTTCGAGGTCGAATGGCCCCAGACGTAGTCGTTCGTCAGCAGGAGCCAGTTCTTGCCGATGCTCTCGACCGCGTTGCGGACGGCGGCCTTGGAGAAGTTGGAACCATTGCCGTCCCACACGAACTTGACGCGCGAGCAGTTCTCGCCGGCCTCGCTCGGAGCGGACGAATTGGTGTTCAAGTAGATGATCCCGTGCTTGGCGGCGACCTGCGTGATCGCGTTCGCCACGCCCGAATGCACCGCGCCGATGAGGAAGGCGGCCTCCTCGCGCACAAAGCGCTCGGCGATGCGGGTTCCGGTCGCCGGCGTGGTCTCGGTGTCGGCGGTGATCCATTCGATCTTCCGTCCGAGCACGCCGCCGCGGGCATTCGCCTCGGCGATGGCCATGCGGATGCCGCGCAGATCGTCCTGACCGGAATTGCCGTATTGCCCGCTCGCGTCGCAGGTCAGGCCGATCTTGATCGGCTTCGACTGGGCGTAGGCGCGGTTGTGATGCCACGGGCCGAAGAACGAACCGACCCCCGCGAGGGCGGCGGCCGTCGCGCTGCCCTGAAGCAGCCGGCGACGAGACACTTCACGTTCAGACATGGCGCTCCCTCCTTGTATCGTTGGATCGGTGTTCCGATCATCGAGTGTGACGATTGGCCTGGACCCGGACCGGTTCGGATCAACGGCCCGAACTGTCGTGGCTGGCGCGTCTTGGAGATCGGTCGGACGCCCTTCGTCCGATCGGAAAGGACTTCAGGCGGCAGCGCCGCAAGCCGGTCGGCGAGCGATCCGTGCCCCGGTCAGGTTTTCCTGCGCCTTCCCCAGCGAGCCGACATACTCGCCGCCGAAACCCATGGCGGAGGCGAGCACGAAGGCCTGGTGCACGGCCTCGCCGAGATGCGAAGGGAGATTCAGGCTCTCCGTCATGTGCGTGTAGTAGCGCAGATCCTTCCGGGCGAGGTCGAGCCCGAACCGCAGCCCGTCGAAGGTGCCGGCGAGCATCGAGGGGGCGACCATCTGGAAGATGCCTGAATTGGCGCCCCCGGCCGAAACGACGCGGACGAAGGCATCCAGGTCGAGCCCGGCCTCTGCGCCGGCAGCCATGGCCTCCGCGATCAGAGCGATCTGGCCCATGGCGAGGAAGTTGTTGACGAGCTTTGTCTTATGGCCGGCTCCCGGGCCGCCGACATGGAAGATGTTCTCGGCGAAGGCTTTGAGGACCGGCTCGACCCGGGCGAAGATCGCCGGTTCGGCGCCGACCATCACGTTGAGCCGTCCTTCCGCGGCCTCTTTGGGCGTCCGGGCGAGAGGCGCATCGACGAAGGCGGTCCCGGATCGCGCGAAAGCCTGGCAGAGCTTGGCGCTCGACGACGGTTCGCTCGTCGAGCAATCCATCACGATCAGACCGTCGCGGGCGGCTGCCAGCAACCCCTTCGGGCCATCGCAGATCGCCTGCACCTCCGGCGAACCCGTGACGCAGATCACGACGATGTCGCAGGCCGCCGCCACGGCGGCAGGATCACGACCTTCCACGGCCCCGCGCCGCACGAGATCCTCGACCGGCGCCCGGTTGCGGTTGCCGAGAATCGTGGTGGGAAAGCCCTTCTCAACCAGGTTCCCGGCCATGCCATGGCCCATCAGTCCGACACCGATGAAGCCGACGCGCGGTTTCTCCATCCTGGTCCCTCCCGGTCTCGCGACCTGACTTGGAATTTTTATTCTATTGATCTTATCTCATAGAATGCCTATTCTATTTCAGCTGTCAATGTGGAATTTCTGGATCGGATCCGATCCGGCCTCTCCGGGACCCGCCATGAGCCTCGAAAAGATCGCCGCCCCCCGTACCTACGAGGACCTCACCTCCCAGCTCGCGCAGCGGCACGGCAAGCTGTCCGATCGGCTCCGCCAGATCGCCGAATTCGCCGTCCGGCACCCGAACGACATGGCGCTCGGCACGGTCTCGTCGCTGGCGCAGGCGATCGGCGTTCAGCCCTCGGCCATGCTGCGCTTCGCCAACAGCCTCGGCTACGACGGTTTCTCGGAGATGCAGCAGGTATTCCGCGCCCGACTGGTCGATGCGGCCAGCCCCAGTTACCGGGATCGGATCGCCTCGATGCGCCGCGGCCAGGACGGCGACCGCCGCGTCGGGGATCCGGCGGACGTCCTGGCCGAGTTCGTCGCCGACGACATCGCGTCCCTGGAGTCGCTCTATGCCGCGGTGCCTGCCGGCAAGCTCGATCAGGCCGTCCGCCTGCTCGCGGAGGCCGACACGGTGTTCCTGCTGGCCCAGGGGCGCTCGTTTCCGATCGCCTACTATCTCGACTACGGCCTGTGCCGGCTCGATCTCAGGAGCCATCTGCTCGACGGTGTCGGCGGCCTCGTGCATCAGCGCGCCCGGGTCATGACGACCCGCGACGTGCTGGTGGTGGTGAGCTTCAAGGATTATGCGCCGGACACGCTGCGGGTCGCCACGGAGGTCGCCGCACGCGGTGTGCCGGTCGTCGTGATCACGGACGTGCCGCTCAGTCCCTACGCAGCCCTGGCGACGCTGTCGCTCGAGGTCGGCGAGGCCTCCAACAAGCCCTTCCGGACCCTCGTCGCCCCGATCTGCCTGGCACAGACCCTGGTCGTGGCCATCGGCCACCATCTCGCGGCTCGCAACGGCGCCATCTCGTGACAGCCGGCGAAGGGGCCGCGTCCCGGTCTCCGCCCATCCTCCTCATGCTCGAGCGCCCGGTGCGCCCTGGAGTGTCCTCATGAGCCCCACGACCGATCCGCGCCGGTTCGATCTTGTCACCCTCGGCCGCGCCGCCGTGGATCTCTATGGAGAGCAGGTCGGTGGCCGGCTCGAGGACATGGGAACTTTCGCCAAGTATCTGGGCGGCTGCCCGGCCAACATCGCGGTCGGTGCCTCTCGACTCGGATTGCGGGTGGCGATGATCGCCCGGGTCGGCGACGAGCATATGGGGCGTTTCGTGCGCGAGTCCCTGGCACAGGAGGGCGTCGACGTCTCGCAGGTTCGGACCGACCCGCATCGCCTGACCGCTCTCGTCATTCTCGGCATCCGGGACGAGAACACCTTTCCGCTCATCTTCTACCGCGAGAACTGCGCCGACATGGCTGTGACCGGCGCCGACATCGATCCCGATTTCGTGGCCTCGGCCAAGGCGCTCCTGGTCACGGGCACGCATTTCTCGACGGCCGGCACCGCAGGCGCTTCGCGGGCCGCCATGGCGGCGGCCCGGCAGGCCGGAACGCGCGTGATCCTGGACATCGACTACCGGCCGGTTCTGTGGGGCCTCACCGGTCACGGCATGGGCGAGTCGCGGTTCGTGGCCTCCGACACGGTCTCTCGCCATCTCCAGGCGATCGTTCCGGACTGTGACGTCGTGGTCGGCACCGAGGAGGAAATCCACATCGCGGGCGGCTCGACCGACACCTTCGAGGCCCTGCGGACCCTACGCTCGCTGACCGCCGCGGCCCTCGTCGTGAAGCGCGGCGCGGCCGGCTGCACAATCTTCACCGGACCGATTCCCGACACCTTCGCGGACGCTATCGACGTCCCGGGCTTCCCGGTCGATGTCTTCAACGTGCTGGGCGCCGGTGACGGCTTCATGGCCGGGCTTTTGCGCGGATGTCTGCGCGACGAGCCATGGGAGCGGGCCGGGACGCTCGCCAATGCCTGCGGCGCGCTCGTCGTGTCACGGCACGGCTGCGCGCCCGCCATGGCGAGCACAGCCGAACTCGACGATTTCCTGGCCCGGGCCGACCGGGTGACCCGGCTGCACGACGACGCGCGCATCCTGCATCTGCATCGCACCACGACCGGGCGGCCCCAGCCCGAGTCCATCACGGCATTGGCTTTCGATCACCGCCAGCAATTCGTCGATCTCGCCGCCGCGGTCCGTGCGCCGGTAGAGCGGATCGGCGTCCTGAAGGGCCTCATCGCCGAGGCGCTGCTGGGTCTGCCGGGTCACCGGGCCGGCGCGCTGGTGGACGGTCGCTTCGGGCGAGAGGCGCTGGCGAGGCTGACGGGGACGGGGCGCTGGATTGCGCGGCCGGTGGAACGGCCGGGCAGCCGCCCGCTCGCGTTCGACTTCCCCGAAGAGCCCGCGCTCCATCTCCGCACCTGGCCGATCGAGCACGTCGCCAAGTGTCTGGTTACCTACCGGGCGGACGACCCGGACGATCTCTGCAGCGCCCAGGAGGCGAGTCTCCTCGCGCTCCAGCGCGCCTGCCACGGCACGGGCCGTCGCTTTCTGCTCGAAGTCATTCCCACCGGATGGGAAGCCGATCCAGGGTCGGTCACGGCGGCCGTCGAGCGACTCTACGAGGCCGGCCTCACGCCCGACCTGTGGAAGCTGCCGCCGATGGAGCGGCCGATAGACTGGGCCACGGTCAGCGGGGCGGTTCGCCGGCTCGATCCGCAGTGCGGCGGGATCCTCGTTCTCGGGCTGGATCGGCCCGAGCCGTCGCTCGCGACCGCCTTCGAGGCGAGCGCGGGGCTCGACGGCATCCGCGGCTTCGCCATCGGGCGGTCGGTGTTCCGTGCCGCGGCCGAAGGCTTTCTGAGCGGCCGGCTCGGCCCGAGAGAGACGATCGAAGCGGTTCGGGTCCGCTACTCAGCCCTGCTGATGGTGTGGGATCGGTTCCACGCGCCGGCGCCCGTCGGCTCGGTCGCCTGACGGGGGACCGGAACGACCTGCAGCGTCAGAAACTCGCGCGCCTGTTCGAGGCGCTGCGACCCGCGCAGCAAGTCGGCTGGATCGCGACCATCAGCGATCCGGTCGCGCGATGCCTTCAGCAACCGGTCGCGGGCCAGGAGGCGAACCCGAAGCCGGTCGACGAGTCGTCCCGGTCGCGGCCGGTGGACGATCAGCACTTCGTGCACGAGGCGGGCGGTCCCGCGCGGCGATGACGGATGCTGGCATTGCATGGCTGTTTGATGCGCTTAGGGCTCCGTATTGAAAACCTGCCTTCCGGAGCCGGGTGGGGCCGATGATCCGTTTCGATGCCAGTCGCGATCGGATGACAGTTCGACGATCACTGATAGCGCGCAAGCGAACCATCTGGATGGCAGAGAGATTTGGATCTGTGGTCCTTCCCCTCCGCCAGTTATTCCATGATTATATTCTCTCGGAGATGCGACCGTTTTGAATATGTCTTTATTTTCAAAAGTTTTTATTGCGTGCTGTGAAACTGTGATCTTGTAAAGTTTGATTTTTTTCTCTGCCTGAACCGGTTTTTCTGGACCAGTGTACCTCACATCTTCAGTGCCCGGCTCGGATGTTGGCAGAATTCAGCTGCTCCTGGCGAAGGCGAGCTGTGTGCCGATTCGATGTTGTGATCGAATTTCGAACGAAGTCCCGGTCCAACCGGAGCTTCTGTTTTGGCGGGAATGTGCGAACGGCGGGTTCTAACCCGAAGCCGGCTTCTGGCCTCCGTCAAAGTTATTGTCGCCGGTGCCGTTGGGATTGTTCTCGGCATGGTGCTCGGCACCGGACGCTGGTGGGAGCGCGTCACCCGCGACCTCGTCGGCGCCGCCGGCGCCTAAGTCTGGCATCCCGTCGCGGCCAAGATCCTGATCGGGACGGCTGCGCTCCTGCTCGAAGACAAGCACCTGCCGTCTCCGGCCGAGATGGAGCCCGCCGCCGCCTTCCTGTTCGGCGTCGCCGGCATGATCGCCTGACCGAGCGTGTCGTAGCCGTAGTTCCAGTCCTCCTTGGCGGTGGTGGACCGCGCCTGCGTGATGCGTCCGCCGGGATCACGGGTGTAGGTCTTGTCCTCGATGACGGTCGCGCCGTTGGCGGTCAGGACGCGGTCGAGCCAACCGCGGGCGGTCGAATAGGTGAAGTCGGTGGTGACGCCGTTGGCGTAAGTGGCGCGCAGGGTGCGGCCGGCGGCGTCATAGGTGAAGCTCGCGACATGGCCGGGGATCGACAGAAGCCGGCCGGCGGCGTCGTAGGTGACGGGGGCGGCGGGCGTGCCGACCGCGTCGCCGTCCGGAAAAACTGGAAACAGCGAAATGAGCCATTGTTCTTAAGAAATTTCAACATTTGCACAAAATTAAATGAACCCTTAAATTCCAGGATATTTTTTTAGAATTTTTCTCATAGATTTATAAATTGAGATTGCTTCTTGAGGTGCCGGGACGAGTGTACTCGTACGCCTCATTGCCGATCTGTTAGCCAAGAACAGTGAACCTTGCAGGATACCTTCTTTTTTTGTTAAATATTGCGTCAATTCAATGAATGGTCCGCCAAACGATGAAATCACAAATAATGGGCTTTCGTCTTTATTTATGATCTCAACATCAGGATACTCGACGGTCCAAATCGGAGACCCAATAAAGTAATGTCGCCCAGGAATTACGTCTTCTTCATAAATTATTCTATTCATAAAAGTAACATCAGCAACCTCATGCGAAAAATTACTCAAAGCCATATTGCATCCACTATCAGATGCAAAATTTAAAGCAGCCACAATATTAGATTTCATTGTGACATAATTGTAATTCATCTCAAGACTCCGGTCGCTTCCATCGATTTATTAGAGTCCGTTTGGAAACTCAAAGATTCGCGTTCCGCCTGATGAGCAAGCCTCCCATGGCGACGTGAATCATAGCGATGGGCACGTCGATGCGACGCTCGTAGTCACGCACGAGGCGTCTCCAGCGGACCATCCAGCCGAAGCTGCGCTCGACGACCCAACGGCGGGGCAGGACCTGGAAGCTTGCCTGCCCTTCGTTGCGACGGATGATCTCCAGGACGAAGTCGAGATAGGCGGCCTTGTCCATCAGGTATAGCCGATCATAGGCGCCATCGGCGAAGAGGTGCTTGACCCACGGCCAACGCTTGCGGATAGCATCCAGGATCGCCTGCGCTCCGGCGCCGTCCGAGATGTTGGCGGGCGTCAGACGAACCATCAGGAGCCGTCCGTCGGTGTCGACCGCGATGTGCCGCTTGCGTCCGACGATCTTCTTGCCCGCGTCGTAACCCCTTGTTTCGGCATGAGGCGCCTTGACCGATTGGCTGTCAATGACCGATGCCGACGGGCTTGCCTCGCGCCCGGCCCGCTCGCGATCGAGCATCAGTTCAAGGTCATGGATGGTCTGAAACAAAAAGCGCCGCGCCAATTCGCGAAACCAGCCGCAGATCGTGGGCCAGCGTCCGAAATGCACCGGCAGCATCCGCCAGCCGCAGCCGGACCGTACCAAGTAGCGCACCGCGTTGATAACCTCCCGAAACTCCACCTCGCGCGGACGCCCGGTGCGACCGGGCTTCGGCATCAACGGTGCGATCCGCTCCCACTCCTCGTCCGTCAGATCGGACGGGTAGCGCTTCGTCTTCTTGGCGATCTTGGCCATCCGGCCTCTGGTCTCGGGCGTCCACATCCCTATCGTGAATCACATCCCGACTTCTCTGCAAAGCCGCAACGTCTGTTTCCAAACAACCTTTGAGGATGCTGCGAGAATGGGCCAATGTATAAAAATCACGAATTATATATCATTCCCCTCTTTCGGGTGCGTAAAACTATTCGAGGAACTCCTGGTGTGCGGTCATCATGACTTTCTCCGAGCAAAATTAAATCAAACGTCCATTCTAGCCTATCAGCCATTCCATTAATTACATCTCTTTCCTTCTCTATATATTTCGATTCGGCTCTCATAATTTTTGCAGCTGCTCTTATTTCCCATAGTACAGCCTTGGGGACAAAAGGTTGACTCTTCAACTCGTAAGCCAATTTCTTGCAATCGACGTCCAACCGCTCAAATCCTTGGACATCCAGTGTGCGAGCAGTCTGAATCTGTAGAAGAAAGTTCCCGAGCTCCTTCTTAAATCGCTCAAAAGTCACCCCTGAATCATACATCATGGCCATATTATCCCCTCTCGCGGAATCTTCTGAAGGATCGTTACTTCTTGCGCCCAAAGAGACCGCTGATAGGCCAAACCCGCCACGCCGGATCGTGTCCCGCGATGTGGTATATCTGACGAGAACGGTGGTCATCGGCGGAACGTCGGTATGGTCGGATTTCCGAATCTCAACCCTATCGAGGAACCACCGATGACCGAGATGATGATGAGCCTTCGTTCGCTCGTGGAGAAGAGCCCCGACGCGGATGCGCTGCGGGAGATGATACCAACCTCATAAAATTCTGACCTTTCGGAGGTATGGGTAGTTTGTGAGGGATACGATCCTTCCGGGCTCGGCTGTGAGGTCGTTCCAGGCCTTTGCGCAGGCGTCGACGATGGCGGTGGTATCCGTGAAGACGCGGTGGGAGAGGAAGCGCTCCTTGAGGTAAAGCCAGACGCGTTCGACCGGGTTCAACTCGGGCGAGTAGGATGGCAGGTGGGCGAGGCTGACGTTGGGCGGGATGGCGATCGGCCGGTGACGTGCCAGCCGGCCCTGTCGAGCACCAGAACGGCATGGACCCTTGCGGGCAGGCTCGCGGCGAAGGCGTCGTCGGTGCCGGGGCGGACGGCGCCGTAGAGGTAGGCAGACTTGAAGCGCTTGTCGGTCTTGGCGGTCGGCCGGACAGCTTTCTCGTACCAGACGTGCGCATTGCGGCCCTTCTGGCCCACGCGCGCTTCATCCTGGAACCAGAGCTGGACATCGTCCTCGCGATGGCGGCGCACGATCCGCCTCACGGCCTCGGCCAGCCCCCCTTTTTGAAGGCCTTCTGCGCCTTCGGGTCAGACTGTGGGTGCCGCGCCCGGGTCTTCTGCCAGGACAGGCCGAGCCCGTGCAGCACCTGCAGCATGCCGTTCTCCGAGTAGACGACGCCGAACCGCTCCTCGCAGAGCCGGCAGATGTCGATCACTCGCCAGGTCGAGACGCCGTCCTTCTCCCGATCCGGCCCGCGCAGGACCATGGCCTTCAGCACCGCCTGGCCACCCTCGTCGAGCAGTGGCGGCTGGCCGGAGCGGGGGCGGTCGGACAGTCCGCCGATGCCTTCCGCATTGTAGCGCACCACCCAATCGCGCAGCGTCTGGCGATCCATCCCGGCCGCACGCGCCGCAGCCGCCCGGCTCATCCCCGCCAATGCGTTGGCGGTCGCCAAAAGCCGCGCCGCAACGCGGCCGTCCGCCTCTTCACGGGCCAAGCGCCGCAGCGTCGCCACCTCAATGTCTGTCCTGATGCTGAGAGCTGCCATCGCCGATCCCTCCCCACAAGAGGGAAGCAGCCATCACCTGATTTGGGAATCCCAAGAGTCAGGAATTCACCAGCTCGATATTACTTGAGATTGCTGAATATGATGGCATCAAAATGCTGACCGGATCGATTATCGAAAGTGTTTGAACCTGATGGCCGGCTGCGACAAACTTTGATGCGGTATCTCCACCATAACTATGTGCTATGATGTTAGCTTGGCCATCTTGTGAATCAATCCATTTCCCGAGTGCCTCAGAATGATCCCAGGTGAAATAAGTCGCGTGTTGTCCTCCGGCGCTCATTCCTAAAAATGTAGAATAGGCTGGCCCATTGATAGTTTTGTCAAAAAACAACCTAAAACTGCATTGATTCCACCGTTTCCGCAAAAACCGTAGATGTTTTGGAAGCAAAGGCGCTCTGGATATGCGAGTGATCAATAGGGAACCAACTTGAGTTGCCGCTCCGATCGCTGCAGACGTTATATAAGATTGAAGTGGGCTCAAATTCCCTGCAACCGCATCATGAATTCCCTGTGTGACGACACCGGCGGCAGCAACGGTTAGAGCTGCAATTGCAATATCATCGATAACAAAAATATGCCCTTTCGGATCGCTCTTGTTGATCGGATCATTGTCCGCATAGGCATAGCGATTGGTTCCGACGCCTTCCTTGAGCGGATCCCAGGTGTCGGGTGAGACGAAGCGGCCGATGGCCGGGTCGTAGTAGCGGGCGTGCAGATACATGAGCCCCGTTTCGGGATCGTGCCGCTCGCCGATATAGCCCTTGTCTTCCTCGTGGCCGGTCGACTGTGCGCGCGTGCCATAGGGCGTGAAGGTCTGGCTCTGGGCGAGCGCGCCGGTCGCGTCGGTGACCTGGCGGACGCTCGACAGGTGGTCGCGGTGCAGGAAGTGGGCGGCCGCGCCGGAGCCGTTGCCGACCCGCTTCACGTCCGACTGGACATATTTGGTCCAGGTCGAGGCCGAGACCAAGCTGCCGCTCGAACAGGTCCACTTGGTGTTGCGTTCGAGGTCGGCGCCGAGCGTCAGCGTCACGTCCGTGCGGGTGCCGGTGCAGCCGGCGTCCGAGACCGACTTCGGCTTGGTCAGGCGCTCGCCGTCGGGACCATAAGTGAAGGCGACGGTGACGCCTCGCAGGCAGCGTAGTGGCTGGCGATCTCGGCGCCGGTCGCGATCCACACGTCGTCGCGGGCGGCGACATGGCGCAGGAAGTCGCGCAGCAGATGCCAGCGCATCGGCCGCCCGGACACCTGCGGGTGCAGCACCATGGTGGTGACGCCGCCCCAGCTGTGCGTCGCCTCGAACTCGTCGATCCACAGGTTCAGCACCGCCTCGCGGCCGAAGATCGGGCGCGGATCGACCCGGCTGGTCATCCCGAAATTCCAGTCGTCGAAGGCATAGTTGACCGGGATCTCGATCGGTCCGGGGCGGTCGTCGTGCAGCCGATGGCGATAGGGGCGGATGTCGTCCCGGAAGGAACTCGAATAGGTCAGCCCGCTGTCGGCCAGATAGGCGAGGAGTTCCGGGAAATTCTCGCCCGACGGCGCCCGGTAGCCGATGGGGCGCACGCCAAGTGCCCGGTCGAGCGCCTCGAAGCCCCGGTCGATCTCCTCGCGCGCCGCCTCGAAGGCGCCGCGTTCGGGCCGGCGATGCAGGTAGCCGTGATGGCCGATCTCGTGCCCGGCGTCGACGATCGCCGCACACTGGGGCTGATGGGCGAGTGCGGTCCAGCCGGGAATGAAGAAGGTCGCCTTCAGCTTGAGCTCGTCGAGCAGCATCAGGATGCGCTCGATGCCGACGCGGCCGTCGTAGCCGCCATGCGAGACGGTGACGAGCCGGTCGCCATTGGCCGGCGTGTTGCCGATCCAGGCGGTCTCGCCGTCGACGTCAAAGCCGATGAAGAGCGCGCTGCGGGCGCCGTTCGGCCAGGGAAAGCGCGGCGCCGGGGCGGCGCGGTTGAAGGCGATCGGCGGAAAATCGGTCATCGACACGAACCTTGGGAACGATCAGCGGAAGGGATCGGCGGCAGGGCCCGTTCCGGCCAGGCAGGCGAGCAGCGGTTCGACATCCCGGCTCTCCGGCAGGGCGGCGACGAGGCCGGCGATCTCGGCAACCGCCTCGGGGGAGAGCGCGAGCCCGGCCAGTTCGGCGAATTTCGCATCGATCGCCGCCGGCGTCATCGGCCGTTCCACCGAGCCGGTCGGTCGCGGCACGCGCTTTTCGGCCTGCGTACCGTCCCCGAACCGGAGGGTGACAATCGGCTCGTCGAGCGGGGCGAAGCCGGCGTCGACGGCGAGCGTGATGCGGTCCAGCATCGCGGCGACGCGGGGATCGTGGCGCCGAGCCTGCGCATAGGCCGACAATCCGGGCTCGCCGTGGACGAGCCGCAGGGCCAGCGCCAGCGGCAGGCTCATCTGGGCGGCGGCGAGCGGTTCGACCTCCCGCCGGCCGCACATGCCCATCAGCAGACCGCTGACGCGGACCTCGACCCCGTCAACCGCCTCGGCCGTCCGGCCGGTCTCGGCGAGGAGGTCGCCGACCGCATCGATCGCCGAATGGGTGCCGCGGCAGGCGGCGTAGGGCTTCAGCGAGACGCGCGACAGCTTGTAGACCGCGCCGAGATCGGCGGTGAACCGGCTCGGATCGCCGGCGCCGTGGCCGAAGCTGCGGAAGAAGCCGCCCCACACGTCGTCGAAGACCTGCGCGGGCCCGCGAAAGCCGGCGCGCGCCAACTGGGCGGCAAAGAGCCCCCCCTCCGCGGCGCGGCCCGCATGCACCTTCTTGGTCTGGGCGCCATCGTGGATGAAGGCCCACAGTCCGGAGGAGAAGCTGGTCGCCGCCGTGATGGCATGGGCGGTCGCCGCGGCATCGAGCTGCCACAGGCGGGCGACCGCGGCGGCGGCGCCGACCGTGCCGCAGGTGCCGGTCGAATGCCAGCCGTCGCCGTTGTGGCGATCGTAGCCGCCGGCGGCCTCCAACAGGCGGCGGCCGACCTCGTAGCCGACGACGATCGCAGTCAGGAGCTCGGGCCCGGAGACGCTCCGGCCTTCCGCGGCGGCGAGCACCGCGGGCACCACCACCGCGCCCGAATGGTCGCAGCCGCCGGTGTCGTCGAGTTCGAAGACATGTGCGGCGACGCCGTTGACGAGCGCGGCGTCGCGGGCGCCGGCACGTCGGTCGGTGCCCCAAATGCGCGCGCCGGTGCTGCCGCCCGGCTCGATCGTCCCGAGCACCAGGGCGAATTCCTGCGAGCGGGTGCCGGCGAGGGCCGCGCCGAGGGTGTCGAGAAGATGCACCTTCACCTTGGCGGCGACATCGGCCGGCACCGCGTCCCAGCGCAGCGCCGACGCGAAGGCGGCGAGGCGCGCGAGTTCCGTCGCGCCGGTCGCCGGCGCGTCATCCCGTGGATCGGTGGCCATGATCATTCCTGTCTCGATGCGGCGACGGGACCGCGCCTCAAACGCGATCCCGCAGGCGCTTGGCGTCAACGGCCCGATGCGTCCGCATCCCGGTCCGGCGGCTTCACTTCACCGCTTCGCCGTTGATCAGCACGGTGTCCAGCATGGTGATGCCGAGGCCGTAGCTGTCGAAGATCTTCTTGTATTCGCCCGACGCGATCAGCCGCTTCAGCGCACCCGCATAGGCGTCGCGCAGGCCGGTCTCGGCCTTCGGGAAGGCGATGCCCTGCAGCACGGCCGTGAAAGGCGCGCCGACGATCTGGTAGGTGTCCTTCTCCAGGCCGATCAAATAGGGCAGCGTCTCGGAGCCCTGGACGGCGCCGTCGACGCGGCCCTGCTTGAGCTGCGCGCGGGCATCGGCAGAGCCTTCCGAGCCGACCACCTGGATCGGCGGCTTGCCGTTGGCCTCGCAATTGTTCTTGCTCCAGGTCGCGGTCTCGTCCGGGAAGGACGTACGCCGGCTCATGGCGACCTTCTTGCCGCACAGATCGGTCGGGACCTTGAATTCGTCCTTGCGCTCGTAGGACGTGTAGAACTGCGCGCCGGATTTCATGTAGTCGACGAAATCGAGCGTCTCGCGGCGCTTCGGCAGATCGCTCATGCCGGAGTGGATGAGATCGACGCGGCCGGTGGTCAGCGACGAGATCATCTGCTCGAAACCGATATCGGACCACTCGACCTTGACGCCGAGTTCCTTGGCGAGCGCCAGCCCGAGGTCGATGTCGAGACCCTTGAGCTGGTTGGTCGCCGGGTCCTTGTATTCCATCGGCGGATAGTTCGGCTGGTTGGCGACGATCACCTTGCCGGCCGTCTTGATGCGGGCCGGCAGATCCTGCGCGGCGGCCGGCGTGACGGCCGCACAGGCGAGACCGATGGCAAGGATGGCAAGCTTCGGCGTCATTGGCTTTCTCCCGGGATCGAGATCGTTCACTTGTGGACGGCGCGGATGAACGCCGCGCAGCGGGCATTGTCCGGTTCGGACAACACTTTCTGGGCCGGGCCGACCTCTTCGATCCGGCCGGCTTCCATGAAGGCGACGGTGTCGGCCACCCCGCGGGCGAAGCCCATTTCGTGGGTGACCACCACCATGGTCATGCCGGACTCGGCGAGATCCTTCATCACATCGAGAACCTCGGAGACCAATTCCGGATCGAGCGCCGAGGTCGGCTCGTCGAACAGGATGAGCTCGGGCCGCATGCCCATGGCGCGCGCGATGGCGACGCGCTGCTGCTGGCCGCCGGAGAGTTCGGAAGGATAGTGGTTCATCTTGTCGGAGAGGCCGACCCGGTCGAGCAGTTCGCGCGCATGCTCCGCCGCGGCCTTGCGATCCTCGCCGAGGACGTGGATGGGGCCCTCGGTCACGTTCTGCAGCGCCGTGAGATGGGGAAACAGGTTGAAGCGCTGGAACACCATGCCGGTGCGGCGGCGCTGGCGCGCGATCTCGCTGTCGCGCATCTCATAAAGACGGTCTCCCTCGCGCCGGTAGCCGAGCAGTTCGCCGCCGATCCAGATGGCGCCGCCGTCGATGCGCTCCAGCATGTTGATGCAGCGCAGGAAGGTACTCTTGCCCGAACCGGACGGACCGATGATGCAGCAGACCTCACCCTTGCGGATGTCGAGGCTGGCGCGGTCGAGCGCGGTGAAGCCGGTGAAGCGCTTGGTGACGTCGATCGCCTTGACGAGGATTTCCGACATGATCCGCCTCCCCGTCAGCCCGTCGCTTTCAGACGCTGGATCCCGCGTGCGAAGTAGCGTTCCACATACATCTGCCCGATGGAAAGCACCGTCACGGCCGACAGGTACCAGAAGCTCGCCACCAGCAGCAGTTCCAGGACGCGCGTGTTGGCGTAGTAGATGATCTGGGCGTTGTGCAGGATCTCGGAATACTGGATGACGCTGGCAAGCGAGGTGGTCTTGACCATGCCGATCAGTTCGTTGCCGATCGGCGGTAGGATTACCCGCATCGCCTGCGGCAGGATGATCCGGCGCAGCATCAGCAACTGGCCCATGCCGATCGAACGTGCCGCCTCATACTGGCCGGCATCGACCGAAAGGAGCCCGCCGCGAACCACCTCCGACGTATAGGCGCCCTGCTGGATGCCGAGCGCCAGCATGGCGGCGACGAAGGGCGTCATCACGTCGACCGTGCGCCATTCGAACAGGCCCGGAATGCCGATCTTGGGGAAGACCAGCGCCAGGTTGAACCACAACAGCAGCTGCAACAACGCTGGAGCGCCACGGAAAATCCAGACATAGCCGGTCGCGATGGTCGACAGCACGGGATTCTCGGAGATGCGCATGATCGCGAAGATCACGCCGAGCGTGATCCCGACCGCCATGGCGGCGAAGGTCATCAGGATCGTGTTGACGAGGCCTTCGAGAATGCTCTGCGAGAACAGGAACTGGCCGACATAGCTCCACTCGATCTTGCCGTTGATGAAGGCCCGGACCAGAGCGGCCAGCAGCAGGCAGACCACACCGGCCGCGATCCAACGCCCCCAATGCCGCCGCGGCACGATCCGCAGATGGCTGGTCTGGTACATGTCGCGTTCGTCGGTCATCGCGATCCCTCCCGTCGTGGCATCGAGGCGCTGCGCCGGTTCGATGGCGCTATGCGATCGTCCAGGCCCGCTGACGGGCGAGCGTCGCCGCCAGGCGTTCGATCTGCCCGCGGATGCTGGCCGGGGCCGTGCCGTTGTGGCCCGACCGCGCCGCCACCGCCGCCTCCGGGGTCAGCCGGGTCAGCACGTCGGCGGTCAGTCGCGGGTCGACCGCGGCGAGATCGGCGGCCGACAGTTCGGATAGGTCGCAGCCGCGCGCCTCGCAATGGCGCACCAGCGCGCCCGTGATCTCGTGCGCCTCGCTGAACGGAATGCCGCGCCGGGCCAGCCAGTCGGCAACCTCCGTCGCCAGGGTGAAACCGAGAGTCGCCTGGGCTTTCAGGCGATCCCGGTCGACCGACATGGTGGCGATCATACCGGTCATCGCCGGGAGCACCAGTTCGAGCGTGTCGAGCGCCTCGAAGGCGGCCCATTTATCCTCGGCAAGATCGCGATTGTAGGCGAAGGGGATGCCCTTCAGCGCGATCAGGACGCCCTGCAGCACCGCGATCAGGCGGGACGCCCGGCCGCGCGTCAGTTCGGCGATGTCCGGGTTTTTCTTCTGCGGCATGATCGAGGAGCCGGTCGCATAGCCGTCGTCCAGCTCGACCCAGGCGAACTGCTTGGAGTTCCAGATGAACACCTCCTCGGCCAAGCGCGAGAGGTTGACGCCGATCATGGCGGTGACGAACAGGAACTCGGCGACATGGTCGCGCGCGCCGACGGCATCGATCGAATTCTCGCAGGGGCCGTCATAGCCGAGTTCGACGGCGGAGAGTTCGGGATGGAGCGCGATCGCCGAGCCGGCGAGCGCAGCGGCACCGAGCGGCGACAAGGCCGCGCGGCGATCCCAGTCCATCATCCGGTCGACATCGCGAGCGAGGCCCTGCGCATGGGCCAGCAATTGATGGGCGAAGGACACCGGCTGCGCCGGCTGCAAATGGGTGAAGCCGGGCGCGATGGTGTCGACATGCGCCGTTGCCTGGGCGACGATCGCGTCCTGCAGCGCCAACAGATCGACCGCAACGGCACGGGCCTTGGTCCGGAGATGCAGCTTGAGATCGTTGGCCGCCTGATCGTTGCGCGACCGGCCGGCGCGAAGCTTGCCGCCGAGCGGGCCGAGCCGGTCCTTGAGGACCCGCTCCAGGAAGGTGTGGACATCCTCGTCGGCCGGGATCGGCGCGACCTCGCCACGGGCGAAGGCCTCGGCGACATCCGCAAGTGCGGCCTCGACGGTGGCGCATTCCTCAGCGGTCAGAATGCCGGCCCGAACCAGTTCGCGCGCATGGGCGGCCGAGGATTGCAGGTCTTCCGGCGCCAGGCGGAAATAGTTCGCCGGCGCCCGCGACAGATCGACCAGCGCCCGCGACGGCGCCTTGCTGAACCGGGCGCCCCACAACCCACCTGCGCTCTTCATGTGCAACCACTCCTCTTGCCCATGCATTGGGCATCAGGGTGTTGCCCTCGACAAATGAAATGAAGTCAAGCATACTATTCCATATCGGAATATCCGAGGATCGACGGCCTTGCACCTGCCCTCCACCACCGCGCTGAGGGTGATCGCCGCCCTCGCCCAACACGGCACGGTATCGGCGGCGGCGGTCGCGCTGAACCTGACGCAGAGCGCGGTGAGCAAGCAGTTGAAGGCCGTGGAGGCCCTGATCGGGCTGACCCTGTTCGACCGGGCGCGGCACGGCCTGGTCCCGACCGAGGCGGGCATCGTCTATATCGAACAGGCACGCATCGCGCTCGGCGCACTGGAGACGGCGGCCGTCCGCACGGCGCGGCTGCGCGGCAGCCGGCCGGTCCTGCGCCTGCATGTCCTGCCGATCCTGGGCGACCGCTGGTTCATGCAGCGCCTGATCGGTTTCACGGACCGGCACCCGGATGTCGATGTGCAGTTCGTCACCTATGCGTCGCGGGAGGCGCATCGCGATGTCGATGTGGTCTTCCGGTTCGGCGAGGGGCAGTGGCCCGGTTGGAACGCCGACTACTTTCTCGGCCGCGACGTCGTGCTGGTCGGCTCGCCGATGACGCTCGACCGCGGCGGCGGCATCGCGGACTGGCGCGACATCGCCAGGTTCCGCCTTCTGGTCCATCCGCAGACCCCGCTGCACTGGAACCGGCTGTTCGCGCAGTATGGCGGCCTCGACATCCCGCCCGAGCGGACGATCACCCTGTCCTACTATGCCCTGGTCATCCGGGGCGCGATCGGCGGGCAGGGTCTGGCGCTGGTCCCCAGGACCCTGATCGCGCGCGAGCTTGCCGCCGGCGAACTGGTCAACCCGCTCGGCATCGGCTTCGAGAGCCAGAACTGCTACTGGCTGACGACACCGAACGAACGGCCGCGCGAAGGCGTGCTGAAGCTCTTCTGTGACTGGGCGCTTGCGGAAGCGGCGCGCTCAGAGGTGCCGCAAGACGCCGTCAACGCCTGAGCGGACGCGCAGCGCGTCACCGAGCCCGGCCGGCGGTCTCGGCCAGCGGGGCGCCGGTCAGGCGGTAGAAGAGCTTGCCGGTCTCGCGCCGCGCCCCGAGCGAATCGTAGAAGGCGAGCAGCGCCTCGTCGTCGCGATCGGCGGTCCAGTCGATGCGGCCATAGCCCTCGGCCCGGGCGAGGTCAGCGAGCGCCGCGATCAGCCCGCGGCCGAGACCGTGGCCGCGCCGGGCCTCGGCGACGTAGAGCTCCTTGAGGAACAGCCCCTTGCGCAGACCGGGCCCCGGATAGAGCGCGGCGAAGGCGGCAAAGCCGTCGATCCCATCGCCGGTCTCGGCGACCAGGATGCGGTTGCCCGGCGGCAGGTCCGCCAGATCGGCCAGGATCGTCGCGCGCGGCGGACAGGGCACGCCATAGTGGGCCTGCATCTGCTCGAACAGCGTCGCGAGCGCCTCGCTGTCGCGCGGCTCGCACAGCCTGAACACTGTGGTCATCGAATTTCCCCTGGGACTGTCAGGAATTTCGTGTGTGGGCGTGCGGTTGAACATCACTTACGCCCTTGCGGCCTGGAATCGGTCCGCGAAGAGAATGGCGAACTGGCTCTTGGCCATGGCCCATTCTCTTGGTGGCATCTTCCACTCCTTCTCCGACCTGTTCAAGACGAGGAACAGGAGCTTCATCACTGCTTCGTCGGTCGGGAAGTGGCCCCTGGCCCGGACGGCCCGCCGGAGCTTCGAGTTCAAGGCCTCAATGGCATTGGTGGTGTAGATGATTCGCCGAACGTCCTTCGGGAAGGCAAAGAACGGGATGATTTCCTGCCAGGCGCGGCGCCAGATCTGGCCGATGGCGGGGTATTTCCGGCCCCAGGGCCCGTCTTCGAAGGCCGCCATATCGTAGAGTGCCGCGTAGATCGCCTTCGGGCCGGCGGCCAGCTCCTTGCGGTCCTTCCAGGAGGCGAAGTCGAGCGCGTTTCGCATCAGGTGGACGATGCAGCTTTGCACCGTCGTTTCCGGGAAGACGGCGTTGATCGCGTCCGGAAAGCCCTTCAGTCCGTCGATGACGGCGATCAGGATGTCCTCCATGCCACGGTTCTTCAGCTCGTTCATGACGCGCAGCCAGAACTTTGCGCCCTCGTTCGTTTCGATCCAGAGCCCGAAGATCTCCTTGGCGCCGTCGCCGCGCACGCCGAGCGCCACGTGCACCGCCTTGTTCCGGACATGACCCTCGTCACGGATCTTCACCCGGAGAGCGTCAAAAAGTGAGGAGGATCAGAAAGCGATCCAGTGGATCGCTTTCCCGACGAACAAGGGGATAGACCGATTCCAGCGGTCGGTTCTGCCAGGCGGCGATCTCCTCCAGGACGGCGTCCGTCACCGCCGAGATCAGGTCCGGCGATACGTCGATACCGTAGAGCTCCTGGACATGGCCGACGATCTCGCGCGTCGTCATCTCGCGCGCGTACATCGAGATGATCTTGTCGTCAAAGCCCGGGAAGCGGCGCTGATACTTGGCCAGAAGCTGCGGATCGAAGCTCGATTGCCGATCGCGCGGGATAGGCAGCTCCACCGAGCCGTTCTCCGTCAACACCGTCTTCTTGCCATAGCCGTTGAGCGTGTCGCCCGCGCCCCCCGTCGCCGGCCAGATGATGGTCCATCTCGGCGTTCAACGCCCGCTCGGCCAGCGCCTTCTTCAGCTGGCTGAACGGCCTGACGGTCGTCAAGAGCGGCACCACAATCGAGAACAAGACCTACACGCGCGAGGCCAACGGACGGATCACTCAGGCGCGTTCCAGCGTCACCAACGAGGACTGGAACTACGGCTACGACGCGCTCGACCGTCTGACCTCGGCCGACAATCTCGATACCGACGCGCTCGACCAGAGCTTCGGCTATGACCTCGGCGGCAACGTCACGTCGATGACCGGCCAGGGCAGCTATGTCTATCCGTCGCCGAGCGCGGCCCGGCCGCATGCGCCGACCTCCGTCGGCGGCCAGTCGATCACCTATGACGCCGCCGGCAACACGCTGACCGGGCTCGGTCGCAGCTTCGTCTGGGACGGCGAGAACCGCCCCTCCAGCATCACCAAGGCCGGCGTCACCGTCGCCTTCACCTACGGTCCCGACGGCGAGCGCCTGACCAAGCAGAAGTCGGTCTCGGACGCCGGCTGCACCGGCAGCCGGACAGACGTGACGCTGACGCTCGGCGCCGACCTCGAGCGGGACACCAAGTGGACCTGTTCGAGCGGCAGCTGGGTCTCGACCTCGACCTGGACCAAATATGTCCAGTCAGACGTGAAGCGGGTCGGCAACGGCTCCGGCGCGGCCGCCCACTTCCTGCACCGCGACCACCTGTCGAGCGTCCGCCAGGTCACCGACGCGACCGGCGCGCTCGCCCAGAGCCAGACCTTCACGCCCTATGGCACGCGCGCGCAGTCGACCGGCCACGAGGAGGCCAAGGGCTATATCGGCGAGCGGCACGATCCCGAAACCGGGCTCATCTATCTGCACGCCCGCTACTACGACCCGGCCATCGGCCGCTTCGTCTCACCCGACAGCTGGGACCCGCTGAAAGAAGGTGTTGGCACCAATCGCTACGCCTATGCGGATAACGATCCGATTAACAAGAGTGATCCGAATGGGCATTTTATAAATTTTCTTATCAGCGGGGTAATGAGCGGTGGTATGGAGCTTGCCTCCAAGCTCTATTCCGGAAATCCAGTTAACTGGAGCTTGGTCGCATCTGAAGCAGCAATAGGAGTCGCAACTGGCGGCGTGGGGCCTATATTTAATGCCGCAAAAATTGGTATTGGCGCAGCGAGGACTGCAGTTGCAGTAAAGACGACTGTAACACTTATTGAGGAGGCCGGTGAGGCTGGACTAAGGAGCGGTGTTAAAAGTGCTGTTGAAAAGGAGGCAGCCGAAAGTCTAACTACTGTCGGTGCCAAAATCGCCCCGGGAGTTTCTAGCGAGGCTACCAATGCTGCAAAATTGGCGGCCGGTGAAGCCAAGGATGCAATTCCGCGAGGTGAATTCTCCATTATTGATTGGTCCGGATATCCGCAAGGACTTGCTAAGCCTGAAGGTCCGTTTAGATTGCTAACTGGTTCGGAATATGCGTCTGCGCGATCGGCTGCTAACAACGCAAACAGGGCTATTCGGGAGGCGCAGGGGCTGGTAGGGAAACCGCTTAATATCCACGAACTCAATCCTGTAAAGTTTGGCGGGTCGCCGATTGACATGGCAAACAAGGTGGTCCTGGATCGTGGCTTTCATAGGGGCGTCGTGACGCCATGGTGGAGTCAGCTTGCAAGAGATTTGGCGAGGTAAAAGATGTATCCGTATCCTGATCTTTTGCGAGAATGGCATGGAAATCCGGGGGCCAGCCCAGAAATAATTGATCACGAGATAGAGATTTTAAAATACCCCCTTCCTGATGATTATATTTTATTTATTTCCCGAACAAATGGCGGAATGGGTTATGTTGGAAATGCTTATGTTGATTTCTGGAAAATTGATGAACTCGATGAATTCAACAAGCAATGTGAGACCAGTATATACGCTCCAGGCTTTCTTTTGTTCGGCACCAACGGCGGTAATGATGGGTTTGGATTTGACTTCAGAGGGTCAGAATTGCAGATACTAAGAATGCCGCTGATCGGGATGTCTTATGAGTTGACCGAGCTCCTTGGTCAATCATTCGATCAGTTTATGTATAAAATTGCGGAAGGAGAATGAATCGGTGCTTAAGGAGCGTCCCCGCGATCTTTATGGAAAGATCATCCACCATGTAACGCCTATAATTTTGGGCGGCGATCCTACATCAATGGATAATGTTACCATAATTAGTCGCGATGAGCATTTCCAGCTTATTCGATATTGGAATTCAGTAATTAGAAACATTCGAGTACGCGATTGATTTTGCTCAAACATCTATGTGCTCCTGTTTTTCTTCATGCGATAACAAAATGAGCTATATAATCGTAAGTAGAAATTTCGCGAAGTCCGCTTAGGGGTACTGAATTGGTCTTAGCTTCTCATATCGCGGGGGCATTTGGTTTTTTGAAAGTGAGTTGAGAAGAACTTGTTCGTGTTGGCGACGATTAAGCCGGAGCTTATCGACCGCGCGCGACGCGCTGCCGAGGCGAGCGGCATGCGTCTCGATCAGGTCGTCGTACAGCTTGGCCTGATCTCCGAGGATGCCCTGCGCAGCGCCGCTGCGACGGAGATGGGGCTGGCCGAGGCGGGACCCGACAGCTTTCCCGTTGAGCCGCTCTTCTCCGGGCTGCTCGCCCCCGCCTTTCTGCGCCATGCCGGTCTGGTTCCTCTCATCGATCAGCCGGACTTCGTTGAACTTGCCATCAGCGATCCCTTCGACAGCTTCTCCCCGGGCCTCGTCGCGGCCAAGCTCGGCAAGCCGGTCAGGCTTCGCCTGGCCAAGAAGCGCGACATCGAGCAGGCGATCGACGACCTCTATGGCGGCAAGGAGACCGCGCCCGGTCAGACTCCGGCAGCCGAGCTATCGGCCACCGACCTGGATCGCCTGCGCGACCTCGCCGGCGACGCGCCGACCGTGCAGTTCGTCGACCGGATGATCGACAGCGCGATCGAGCTTGGCGCCTCGGACATCCATCTCAGCCATACGGCGCGCGGGCCGCGACTGCGCTACCGGGTCGACGGCCTCCTGCGCGAGGGCGACGCGCCGCCGGAGAGCCTCTATTCCGGCACGGTCTCGAGGCTGAAGATCATGGCCGGCCTCGACATCGCCGAGCGCCGCCTGCCGCAGGACGGCCATATCGCCGTCGTCTCGCGCGGCCGCGCCGCGGACCTGCGGGGCGCCAAGCAAGTAGAAGATGGCGTTCATGGACGCCCGCGTGTCGGTCTTGCGCGGGCGACCGCCCGGCGAGGCCGGCGGGATCCGCGGGCGGGCTGCTCCCACTCCGCATCTGTCAGAGTGCTCGCGAAGCGCCGGCTCTCCCGCCGATGGATCGATGACTGTTCCTCCGCCCACATCCCAAGTCACCGCTCCGATAGCTTCGGGATCGGTGACTCACGCCACCACGCCGAGCGCAACGATCTGTTGGGTCAGGCTTCTGCGCCACATCGGCGTCTGGGTCCGGCGCCAGACATGAATCCCGGTGGCCACTCCGTCGCGTTCAAGCGCCAAGTCGTCCAGGGGTCTTTGGGCGTCGCGCCGCCTGGACGATCATTCGCGATGAGCCAAAAGAGCCGCTCGACGGTTCTGGACATGCGAGCGCCAGGGAGAGCGCGCGCCGCGATCGATCCTGCTCAGCGACCGTTGCGGGCCCGCCAGTCCGCGAAGTCAATCTTCGATTGTTCGTCGGTCGGTGGGTAGAGACCGAGAATCGAGCGGCCCTCCCGTACCTTTTCGGTGACGAAGTCCTCGAAGGCGGTCATTTCCGTCGCCTCGTCGGCGATTTCGTCGGCCAGATGAGCCGGGACGACGATGACGCCTTCTCCGTCGCCGACGATGATGTCGCCCGGAAACACCGGCGCGTCGCCGCAGCCGATCGGCACGTTGATGTCGATCGCCTGGTGGACGGTCAGGTTCGTCGGCGCCGAGGGACGGTGATGGTAGGACGGCAGCGCCAGATCGGCGATTTCGGGGCTGTCGCGGAATCCGCCATCCGTGACGATGCCGGCGCAGCCGCGAACCATCAGACGCGTGACCAGGATCGAGCCCGCCGAAGCCGCACGCGCGTCGCGGCGGCTGTCGATCACCATCACGGCGCCGGGCGGGCACTCCTCGATCGCCTTCCGTTGCGGGTGCGCGCGATCCTGAAACACCGAGATGGGGTTCAGGTCCTCCCGTGCCGGCATGTAGCGGAGCGTGTAGGCGGGGCCCACCATGTTGTCGCCCTTGAACCTCAGCGGATGGACATCCTGCACATACTGTCGGCGCAGGCCGCGCTTGAAGAGGGCGGTGGCAAGCGTGGCGGTGCTGACATGCTTCAGCTTCTCGCGGGTCGCATCGGACAACATGGCGGTTCCTCGGGATCAGAAGATGACGGGTTCGGTGACGGGCGCGCCGAAATCGGTGCGCAGGAAATCGAAGTCGCAGCCTGCGTCGGCCTGACCGATATGGCGGGAGAA